>JAYUSJ010000081.1:0-23408 GCA_043755735.1 Verrucomicrobiaceae bacterium
TTGCTCTTATCGAGAGTGGCGGAGGGTTACTGGCCCGACGATGCCACGGCAACCGCTTTGGTGGTTGAGGGGAAACTCTCAATTCACCGCAGGACCAGGTGCCAAATCCAGCCTTGTCGCGCAAGCGGCGGGGAAAGATGGGAGCGAAGTCGGGGATCATCGTCCCTTCACTTCGCCACTCTCGACGGGAGTTCAAACTGATTATTTTTACCGATGAACAAACCGTTTTTTAGCAATCTCAAGTGCCGTGAATGTGGAAAGCTCTACGAAAAGAAGGCGATCCACGTTTGCGAATTCGACTTCGGCCCGCTCGAGGCCGCTTACGATTACGATGCCATCAAGGCGTCCATCTCCCGCTCTGTGATAGAAAGCCGTCCGCAGACCATGTGGCGCTACCGGGAACTGCTCCCCATCGACGGAGAGCCGACCGTCGGGAAGCAGGTGGGCTTTACCCCGCTCGTGAAAGCAGACCGGCTTGCGAAGGCGTTCGGCATCAAATCGCTTTACATCAAAAACGACACCGTCAACTACCCGACGCTCTCGTTCAAAGACCGCGTAGTCAGCGTGGCGCTCAGCCGGGCCGTTGAGCTCGGATTCAAGACCGTCGCCTGCGCCAGCACTGGCAACCTCGCCAACAGCGTCGCCGCGAATGCCGCCGCCGCAGGGCTCAAAAGCTACGTCCTCATTCCTGCTGACCTTGAGCAAGGCAAAGTCCTCGGCTCACTCGTCTATGGGACCAATGTCGTCGGTATCCACGGTCCGTATGACCAAGTAAACCGCCTTTGCTCCGAAATCGCCGGCAAATACGGCTGGGGCTTCGTGAATGTGAACCTCCGTCCTTATTACGCCGAGGGCAGCAAGACGATGGGCTTTGAAATCATGGAGCAACTTGGTTGGCGCATCCCGCGGCACACCGTCGCCCCTATGGCCAGCGGCTCGCTTTTGACGAAGATCCACAAAGCCTACGGCGAATTCGTAAAATGCGGCATCGTCGATGAAGCCCCGTTTTCCGTCTATGGTGCGCAGGCCACCGGCTGCGCTCCGATTTCCCATGCGATGAAGCGCGGCACCGACATGGTGAAGCCCGTGCCGAAGCCCGAGACCATCGCCAAGAGCCTTGCCATCGGCACGCCTGCCGACGGCTACTACGCGATCCACGCCATGCGCCAGACCGGCGGAAATGCTGAGGATTGCACCGACGAAGAAATCGTCGATGGCATCAAGTGGCTCGCCGAGTACGAAGGCATCTTCGCCGAAACTGCGGGCGGCGTGACCGTCGCGTGTGCGAAGAAGCTCATCGATAGCGGCAAGATCCCGCGCGATGGCGAAGCAGTTCTCTGCATCACCGGCCACGGGCTGAAAACGCAGGAAGCCATCGTCGGAAAGTGCGGAGAGCCACGGCTCATCAAGCCCAGCCTGCGCGAGTTCGAAGAGCACGTTTACAACAAAGACATGGCGGCCGCCGTGTAGTGGTCCGTCAGTCGTGATTTGATGGCGGCGGTGAATCACGAATCCAAACTGCCTTCGAATGAGAGCGCGACGGACGTCCGACCAATGGACGCCTCTTGCTGCATCTTTCTCTTGCTCTTGCACTTGCTCAACAGAGAGCGAGCATGAGCATGAGCATGAGAAAGAAGTAAGACGCGCGCCGCGTGGACTTTTTGCGCTCACGGCTTCAAAGACGATCCTTGTCCCGCTTTTGAACGCAATCTTGCGTCACACAATCGTTGCAAAGCGGCTTTTCGTCGCTACGTTCCGCGGACTCATGAAACTCACCCATCCTCGAACCACCGTGCTCCTCTCAGCATTCGCGGCGCTGTCCGCGCATGCGCAGGTCGTCATCAATGAAATCCATTATGATCCTGTGGATGTCACCAAGCAGGAAGAGTTCATCGAGCTGCACAACGCGGGCGGAGCGGCGGTGGATATCAGTGGATGGCGCATCGAGGACGGCGTGGATTTCACCTTTCCGGCGGGGACGACAATCCCCGCAGGTGGCTACCGTGTCGTCGCGCAGAACCTCGCGCAGTTTCAGACGAAGTACGGCTTCGCGCCGCTCGGACCGTGGGCCGGCAGTCTGGCAAATCGCGGCGAGCGCATCCAGCTTCGCAATGTTGCGGGGCTGGTGGATGAAGTAAATTACGGCAGCGGTTTTCCATGGCCGACCGGCGCGCGCGGCGCGGGGCAGAGCATGGAGCTGATCCATCCATCGCTCGATAATGACCTCGCGGGCTCGTGGCGCGCCAAGCCTCAAACGCTGCTTGTTCCACGCGGCGCGGGCGGATGGAGCTACAGGCCCGGCAATAGCGAGGCATCGTCGCCGATCGATGCATGGCGCGGGACGGCGTTCGTTCAGGATGGGACGTGGGTGCCGAATTCAACGCTGCCGCTCGGCTACGGCGAGCCTGGGCTGAACACGACCATCTCCGGCATGCAGAACGTGTATTGGTCGGTGTTCATGCGGAAAACATTCACCCTCACCGCGGGAAACATCCCGGATACGCTGGTGCTCCGCGTTCGCGCGGATGACGGCTGCGTGGCGTGGGTGAACGGCCAGCCTTTTACGCCGACCTACCGAACGACGGGCGGGCCTGTTTTCAACGGTGTGACTGGTGGTATGACGATTGTGAATGTGCCGGAACCGGCCATCTACGAGGAGCGCGTTCTCACGGGAATCTCCGGCGCGCTTTCGGCGGGGCCGAATGTGCTCGCGCTGCAAGTTTTTAATACGACGCTCAACAGCTCCGACCTGCTCATCGACGCCGAACTGGCGGCCGGATCGAATGGCGGCACGCCCGGTGCACAAAACGGCGTTTTCTCCACGGTCGCACCGCCGCAAATCCGCCAAGTCGAGCACTTACCCGCGCAGCCTGCGGCGAATGTGCCGGTGGTCGTGACCGCGCGCATCACCGACCCGCAGGGCGTGGCCACCGCGACGCTGAGTTACCAACTTGTGGACCCCGGCGTGTATATCCGGCTCACGGACGCTGCCTACGCGACGACGTGGACAAATGTCGCGATGAACGACGCAGGCTCAGACGGTGACGTGCTCGCAGGAGACGGCACATTCACCGCCACGATGCCCGCCTCACTGCAAACGCACCGGCGCCTCGTGCGCTACCGCATTTCCGCGAGCGATGGCACGACGGCCATCACCGTGCCATATGTTGACGACGAGCAGCCGAACTTCGCCTACTTCGTTTACAATGGTGTGCCGCAATACGGCGGCGTTGTGCAGTCGGGCGCGGCGGGCTCGCGCGGAGCGACGCAGACGTTCTCCCCGGCGCTGCTGAACACGATGCAAGTATGGCAGCTCATCACGAACGCGACGGACCACGACAACATGCTGTACACTGGTGCGTTCAACGGCATCCGCTTCTACGGGACGTTTGTTTACGAGGGGAAAGTGTATGACCACATCCAGTACAACAACCGCGGCATCGGCTCCACGTACGTCAGCGGGAAAAACAAGTTTGCGCTGAAGTTCAATCGCACGCGCGACGTGCGCGTGAGAAACAACTGGGGCAACTATTTTGATGCCGACTGGAACTCCGTGCCCGTGGACGCATGCGCTTCGCCGTGGGCTGCGGTGCATCGCGGCATGTCGGGCGTCGAGGAGGCGGTGGGCTACCGACTTTACGAACTCGCCGGCATGTCTTCGCTGCGGACAACCTATCTGCACCTGCGCGTGGTGCGCGGTGCCAACGAGGCGGGCACGGGACAGTACGACACGGATTTCTGGGGCCTTTACATGGCGCTGGAACCGACCGAGGGGAACTTCCTCGACGAGCGCGCACTGCCGGATGGAAACATTTTTGCAATCGAGGGCAGCGGTGGTGACAAGAAGAACCAAGGCGCGACTCACCCGGTTGACCAGAGCGACTGGACGGCGTTCCGCGACGGCGCTGTCGCTGCAGGGCAGACGGAAGCGTGGTATCGCGCCAATATGGACGTTGATGCGTTCTACACGTTTCAAGCGTTGAACCGGTTCTCCGGCAACGTGGATGTGCGCCCCGGCGACAACTATCGCTTTTACCACCGCTCGTCGGACAACCGCTGGGTCATCATTCCCTACGACCTCGATATGATGGCGCTGCCCGCGCACCATTGGGGCGGTACGCTCGCCGATGGCGTCGTTTGGGCGGGCTCGTCCTCGCAAAGCGTGTTGCTTTCGCGGCATCCCGCGCTCGCGCTCGAGTTCCGCAATCGTGCCCGTGAGTTGATGAGTCTGCTCGGAACGGACAACTCCGCGAGCGGCGGACAAATCGGGCAGCTCATCGACGAATACGCGAAGATGGTGCGGCCCAACGGCACTTCGCCATCATGGGTGGATGCCGATGAGGTGATGTGGAACAATCATCCGCGCACCGCCGGCGGCGGCGCAAATAGCGGACAGACGAGCCACAAAAACAACTTCTTCCGCACGCCGTTCAACGATGCCCGCGGCGGTCTCGCCGGTACGACGGTCACGAATTGGACACGCACGCTGCCCGATAGCGATGCCAACGGTTACGCGACGTTTGAGGACCAGATGAACTACCTCAAAAACTTCATGACCAACACGTGGCCCGGCGGCGCTTGGGTCCGCAGCAACGGCAACCCGACTGGATACGGATGGAAGTATCTCGAGTGGGAATCGCAGTACGGCGGATGGGGCAATGCGAACACGGCACCGGCATCCGCGCCGGATCTGGATTTCCCGAACACGCCCGCCATTACCTACGCGGGCCTAGGTGGCTTCCCTGCAAACGCGCTCGACTTCACGTCGTCTGCATTCAGCGATCCACAGGGCGCAGGTACTTTCGGCGCGCTGCAATGGCGCATCGGCGAAATCTACGCGCCCGGCATCCCCGGCTACGTCGCAGGAGAGAAGCGCCGTTACGAAGTGGAGCGCATATGGACATCGCCGGAGATTACCACCTTCTCCGCCACGCAGCGCATCCCGCTGGTGTCGGTGGAGCCGGGCCGCACCTACCGCGCACGCGTTCGCCACAAGGACACGACGGGCCGCTGGTCGTTTTGGAGCGCGCCGGTGACGTTTGTCGCGGGCACGCCCGATGTGAGCACATACTCCGCCGCGCTGGTGGTTTCGGAAATCAATTACAACCCCGCGCCGGTCACACAAGCCGAGTTCGATGCCGGATATTCCAGCGACGATTTCGAATGGGTGGAGGTGAAGAATATCAGCGCGCAACCGGTCGATATGACCGGCGTGCGCTTCACAAAAGGAATCGATTTCGACTTCCCGCCGGGCTGGACCATTCCGGCAAACGGCTTCGCGCTCGTCGTGCGGAATCTCACGGCATTCGAATCGCGTTGGGGCACCGGTTTGAACTCGTTCATCGCCGGAGTCACAACGAACAATTTCAGCAATGGCGGCGATGAAGTAAAACTCAGCTATGGCGCGGGAACAGAAATCTTCCGCGTCGTGTACGACGACATCGCACCGTGGCCGCTCACGCCCGACGGCGCAGGCCGCACGCTCGTGATGAAAACACCTGCTCCACTTCCCCTCGCTGATCAAACCAACGCCAATCTCTGGCGCGGCAGTTACGCGCTCGGCGGCTCGCCCGGCGCGGATGATGTGCTGACTTTCGATATCTGGAACGACGAGTTCGCAGGCGTCATCAACCCCTCCGACGACAACGATGGCGATGGTCTCATGAACCTCATGGAATACGCACTCGCGAGCAACCCGCTCGCCGCCAACGCCGGCCCCGCGAGCAGCACTGGAAACTACACGGTTCTCGGCGTTCCCGGCACGTATCTCGTGCTCACCTTTACGCATCGGGTGAACGGCAGCGACCTCACCATCGAGGCGCAGTTTAACACCGCACTGCCCGGCACATGGGCCGCAAACGGCGTAATGGAAAACAGCGTGACGAACCCCGACGGCACAGTCACCGAGACATGGCGCTCGCCGCTATCACTCGCCGAACAGCCGACGCAATTTGCACGGGTCCGCGCAGTGAAGCCGTAGCGCAAAAGCCGGTTGCAACTGGGGAAACGGGGGTCGGCGAGAAAAAGAAATGAATCCATCAATGACTGACCCCGCTTCCAGACTGATAGCCTGCGCGCGTTGCGCAACTCGGTTTTTCCTATCTTCGCTCATTTGCCTGCGAGGATTTTGCCGACGACTTCTTCGGTGAGTTCGTGCCCCGCGAGGAACGGGAAGCCTTCCCATTTTACGATTCCCTGAGGATCGATGAGGATGAGGTGTGGAATACCATTGACCTCCAGTGCCTTCTTGGTGCGAGCCTGGGTGTCGATGGCTACGGAGTAGTCCATCGCGGGCTCCTTCATCGCTTTTACCGCATCCTCTTTCTCATCCGAAATGCCGATGACGACGAGCTTGTCGCCGAACTTCTTTTGAAGTGCGTTCAACTCAGGAATCGCTTTCCGACAGGGGCCGCACCAGGTCGCCCAAAAATCGATCAACACGAACTTACCCTCGCGCTTCGGCTCCGGAGTCAGCCACTTCTCGACGAGTAATTCGGGTGCCTTTTGATTCAGGACGGACTTCGCCCAGAGTTTCTTTTCCTCTCCGTTGCCGACATTTTCAAACAGCAAGGAGAGGACTGCGATAAGCCAGATGGATTTCATGCATAAAGTGTCCACGTTTTTTCGCGGGCCGTCGAGATTTCCTTCGCGCGCGGCCATTTGGCAGACTGATAGTCCGCTCGCTACTTCAAGAGCCGTTCGTAGAACGCTGCAGCCGTCTTCGACTCGTCGTCGAAATCGAAAGTGAGACCGTTGATTTGCGCGAGAGCTGCAGAGCGGCGGAGTGCGTGGGCGGCTTCGCGGCGATAGGTTTCGGCGACTGTTCTTCGGAACTCTGTCGCGGCGGGCAAACCTTCCAATGCGAGCTGGCGGAAAAGCTCCTCGGCGATGTGTCCGCTCATTTCCGACAGCGCCGTGGTTGCTGGCTGATGCTTGTGATCGTAGCCGGAGCCGCCATCGACCTGGCACACATCGCGAGGGTCGATGTGGCGGAATACTTCGCAGAGCATCGCGAGTTCAAGACCCCAACCGGGAGCGATCGGAAGTTGTTTGGCGGCGGCAAGTGAAAGGGCGATTTCGCCCGCGAGAGGGTAGCGGAAACTGAGGAGGAAATCGAGCAACGGATGGTGGCCTGCAACTTTCACACATGCGTGGAGCAGCGGCGCGAGGAAGAGTCTCGTGACGCGGCCGTAAAGACGGTCGGTGGCGCGGGAATAGTATGCTTTCGCAAATGAGTATCCGAGCGCGGCGACGGGATAGCACAGGCGCGCGAGGTCGTGGCGATGGAAACTCGCGACATCGCAATCCTGCGTGGCAATGACCTTTCTCACGCCTTCATCGCAAATCATGCGCACTGCTCGCGCGACGTTTTCGCCTTTGCCGCCGCCTTCATTCCACACCACATAAACGGGACACGGGAGCGGACTGAACATCGCCACAGCTCGCTCGCTCGCGGAGCGGTCCGGGCCGTTCATACTGACGATGACTTCCGCGAGCCAGCGCGCCGGGGCGAGCTCGCGGATGATGTGGGCGAGCGGCGCGCGGTCGAGGTCGGCTGAGTGGCACGGAAGGATGAGCGCGATGCCGGCGTCCATCGCGACGAGCTCCGCTTCAAGCGCATCGAAGTGACTTTCGCTCAGACGCTGGAGCGTCGTGATGAGCCCGCTCTGTGCGAAATCGTTCATTTATGGCGTCGCGACAACCGTCACCGCCGGCTGCGTAAAGTAATGCGCGGCCACGCGGCGAATGTCGTCGGCTGTGACCGATTCGATGCGCTGGCGAAGCGTGCGATAGTGGGCGTGACCGAGTCCGTAGAGCTCGTCCAGCGCGCAGCCGAATGCGAGCGCGTCGTTGCTCTGGTGGCGGATTTCCTGAGCGCCCAAAAGCTTCTCTTTTGCGCGGGCGATTTCGCCGTCTTCGAGCCCTGCGGTGGCGAGCTTCGAGATCTCTTCCATCAACGCAGCGCGGACCTCGACGAGCTTCGCGGGATCGGTGCCGAGATAGAACGTGAACGCGCCACGGACGAGGCCGAGCAAGTTGCTGCTGCCGACGAAATATGCGAGGCCCATTTCTTCGCGGATACGGTTGAAAAGTCGCGAGCCAAGATCGCTGCACGCTTCATCGATCAAGTCCAGCGCGCCGCGGTCGGGACTGAACATGTCGGCTCCGGGAAAGCCGACCATGAGAACGGCCTGCTCTTTCTGTTTCTTCTCGGTAGCCTCGCACGGAGTTGTCGGAAACGCGGGCTTCGGGAGGTTCTCAAATGCGGGTCCGCCGGGGTGTAATCCTGCAAAAAGCTTCTCCACAAGCGCGACCACTTCGCTGGCTTTTACGGCACCGAAAACGGCGAGCACACCGTTCCGGGCGCAGACGTAGCATTCGCGAAAAGCGGCGAGTTGCTCGTGGGTGATTGCGGCGATGCTCTCGGGCGTGCCGAGCGAACGGAGCCCGAGCGAGTGGTCACCGAAGAGCCGGGCTCGGAGAAGGTTTCGCGCTACGCTAGTCATCTCCTCGTCGTCGGCTTTGATCGTGGCGAGTTGCACTTCTTTTTCCCGTGCCACAGCGCGCTCGGGGAACGTGGAGTTTTGCAATACGTCGGCGACGAGTTCCAGGCCGAGCGCGAGGTCGGGCTGCAGGACGCGGGCGGTAATGTTGATGCTATTGTTGCCGCTGTCCGCGCCGAGTCCGCCGCCGACGGATTCGATGCTGTCGGCGATCTGTTCGGCGGTGCGTGTCGTCGTGCCTTTCAGAATCGTGCGGGAAACAAGACGGTTGATTCCGTTTGTCGCCGGCGTTTCTGCGAGCAAGCCGGCTTTGAAGCTGCTCACGATCGAGACGAGGGGAAGTCGCGAATCTTCGCGCACCAGAAGCCGGAGGCCGTTCGACAATGTGAAGGCCTGCGTCTCGATGTCGCCGCCAGCGCCTTCCGCCTCGTGGACGGAGGCGGAGTGGCCCTTCGGATTCACGGAAGACACGGTGAGATTTGCATCCGTGAAGTACGTCCGTGCCACGCGCCGGATGTCCTCGGGCGTCACGAGTTGCGCGGCGGCAAGATAGTCGCGGGTAAAGTGAACGCTGCGCGCGAGCATCCAATCGCTCCCGATATTGGATGCTTTGCCGCGCATGGATGTGAGAGCGCCGAGTTGATGGCTGAGGAATTGCCGTCTCGCTTTGTCGAGTTCCTCGGAACGGACTCCGTTTTCCGCGACGTCATTGATGGCTGCAAGAATCTCGCGCTCCACCTCCTCGCGCCTCTCGGGATCGAGCATCGCATCGACGCCAAAGAGTCCGGTATTACCCGCCGCGTAGCACCACGAATCGACGCTGTGAACAATCGCCAGCCCTTCCCGTAGTCTGCGGTAGAGCCGCGCACTTCGCCCGCCGCCGAGCACGGTCGCCAGTAAATCGAGCACCGGCATGTCCGCATGAGTGACCGACGGGACGTGCCAGGAAAGACCTAGCCGCGTTAGTTCGGTCTCGATTTCCGTGTGACACTCGCGCCTGCCGAGTTGCGGGGGCTCTTCGGGCAGGAAAACATCCGGCAGGGGACAGCGAGGATATTTTTCAAAAAACGCGGCAAGTTGCGCGTGGACTTCGTCCGCTTTCACATCGCCCACGATGACGAAGAAGATGTTGTTCGGGACGTAGCGCGATCTGTAGTAGCCGTGGAGGTCTTCGCGGGTTAGTTGATTGAAAACATCGAGATGCCCGATGACCGGATGGCGCAACGGATGCGAGGCAAACGCGGTGCTGAACATCTGTTTTCCCGCAACGTTGTCCGCGTCGTCAAAGCCCATCGCGAACTCCCGGCGGATGACTTCCTGTTCCTTCACCACTTCATCAGCCGGCAGAAGAGAATTCATGATGGCATCCGCAAGCAAATCGATAGCCGCAGTTGCTCCGCGCGCCGGAATGTCGATCCAGTAAACCGTGCGATCAAAAGACGTGTAGGCGTTGATATAGCCGCCGTGATCCTGCACCGAGCGCGCAAATTCCTGCGGACCGCGGGACGGCGTTCCTTTGAAAAGCATGTGCTCCAAAAAGTGAGACAGTCCCGCGCCAAGCCAGCGGCCTTCATGGATGCTGCCTGTTTTGACCCAGGCTTGAACGCTCGTGACTGGGGCGGAGTGGTCTTCTTGCACGATGATTTCGAGGCCGTTTGGCAGAGTGAAGACGCGGGCGTTGTGATCGGGTATCGAGAGTGCTGGCATGTGAAGCCCACCAAGATGCACGCTGCGCGGATAACGGCAAGAATTGCGCGTCGTTGAGCTGTGATATAATTGCATCCGGGCAAAAAAAGAACCGCCGCCGGATATCCCCCCAGACTCCGACGGCGGCTCAAACCACCCTAACTCTGAACTCTAACTTAATACTGAGACAGCCCACATCGGAGTTCGTTCAAAGAATGTTCAACTTTTTTTCGAAAGGGGGGCGTCGAGGGCATTCTTCTCTGAAGATGGAGCGATTTCGCAACTCGCAGGGGGTGGAAAGCGGCCGATTTGAACATTGTCACATTCCGCATTTGCGCTCTGCGCTTGAGCCCGCTCTCATGCGCCCACTTTGGACAAACCTATCGACACCGAAAAACGCCGGAAACACGCCACGCTGGGCGTCATTTTCCTCACCATTTTTGTCAGCATGATTGGCTTTGGGATCGTCATCCCGGTGCTGCCAGTCTACGCAAAGCAGGAGCCGTTCAAGCTCTCAGCGACCGCCCTCGGCTGGCTCACGGGCATTTTTTCCCTCGTGCAGTTTTTCACCGCCCCGCTGCTGGGAAAACTGAGCGACCGGATCGGGCGTAAGCCAGTGCTCATCGTCAGCATTATCGGGACGGCTGTGGGTTACTTCATCACCGGAGCAGCCGAGGCTGCGTGGATGCTCTTCCTTGGTCGCATCATCGATGGCGCGAGCGGTGGGAATATCGCGACCGCACAAGCATGCGTGGCCGATGTCACGACTCCCGCGGATCGCAGCAAGGCGATGGGAATGATCGGCGCCGCATTCGGGCTCGGCTTCGTTCTTGGGCCTGCGCTCGGCGGCATCCTCAGCCAGTGGCACCACGCGGCACCGTTCTATTTTGCGGGACTTCTCGCGCTCCTCAACGGAGTGCTCGTCGTGAAGATGTTGCCCGAGACGCTGACCAAGGAAAAGCGCGAACACCCGGACCAAAAGGCCCCGCTCGGCGAGGTGCTCAGCGGAGGACGAGGGACATTTGTCATCCTGCTCCTTATCGCAAACCTCCTCTCCACCACAGGCTTTGCATCGATCCACCTGCTCTTCTCGCTCTTTTGCGGGGACCATCTGCATTACACACAGGCGCAAATCGGATATGCATTTGCATACGTGGGCGTGATTGGGGTGATTGTGCAGGGAGGGCTTTTGCGGCGGTTGCTCAAGCGCGACATCGAGAAGCAGCTTGCGGTTTCCGGCGCGCTCATTCTTGCGTTGAGTTTGTGGATGCTGCCCCGCTCGAATACGACCTCCGCATTTCTCGGAGCCACTGCGCTTCTGGCTCTCGGCAACGGGCTCCTCGTCCCCACGCTCACGGGCATGGTTTCGCGGCATATCCACGGCAGCGCGCAAGGTCGAGTCCTCGGGCTCAGTTCGGGAGTCGGCAGTCTTGGGCGCTGGCTGGGCCCGTTGATTGCCGCATGCGCATTGCCCGCAGGCTTCGCGGATTTCGACTGGACCAAGGCGCTCGATCCGCAAACGACCGCGCTTTTGGACCACGGCTACACGACTGCATTCACATGGGCCGCATGGCTTCTGGTCGCTGCGGCGGTGGTCGTGATGGCTCTGAAAGTTCCTAAAGAAGAGGCTTCCGCGTAAATATCTCGCGATTGAGCGGTTCGAAGCTTGAGTTTTTTGCAGCGATTTGAAAGGGTTGCTGACCATGCGCCGCTCATTAGTCCTAGTGTCCTGCATCCTTGCTTTGAACTCATCACTCGCGCCCGCGCAGCAGTCGCTGTCGGACGAGGAGAAGAAGCGGCTCTTCCTCAAGGCACGGGAAGAGATGACGACCATCCCGTGGACTCCGCCTGCCGCTGCGGAAACACCAAAGCCCAAACCGAAACCCAAGCCGCAGACCGGGCGCGACGACTCACCTGCGGTGAAGCCATTCACTCCGAAACCCCAGGATGAGCCGCCAACACCGCGAGTGGAACCAACCCCGCCACCCGTCGTTCGCCAGCCGCCGACTCCCGCGCCGCGTCCGAATCCAATCATCGAGCTCCCGCCGCAGGAAAATCAGTTTCGTGTGGAGAAGAGCGGCGTAGGTCGCGTCGATGAAGCGCCGGAGCCGCCGAAGGAGGAAAAACGCGGGTTTTTCTCCCGGTTGTTTGGAGGAGGCAGCAGTGTCCCGACTGGCCGATATGTCACGGGCTCCGTCAAACGGGCCATCACCGGTGCTCCCGTGCGCAATGGCCGCTGGCGCTACATCGTCGTTCACAACAGCGGCACGCGACAGGGCAGTGCCAAGGCCTTCGAGCACTATCACCGCCGCGTGCGCGGAATGTCGAACGGCATGGCCTATCACTTCGTAATCGGCAACGGAACCTCCACCGGCAATGGCCAGATCGAGATTGGTAATCGCTGGAGCCGGCAAATCCAGGGCGGTCACGTCCACAGCGATTATCTAAACAACATCTCCATCGGCATCTGCCTCGTCGGAGACTTCAACAATTCGCGCCCGAAGCCACAGCAGCTTGACTCGCTCACAGAGCTCATCAAAGCAGTCCGCGGTCGCGTGGGCCGCGTCAACGGGCAGCAGGCGGTCGTGGAGCCGCATCGCAACATCAATCCCCCGCGCTGGCCCACGGACTGCCCCGGAGACGAATTTCCGTTCTCCTGGTTGCGCAACAAGTTCTAAAAGCGAACGACATTCATGATACTCGGAATCACCGGCGCATCCGGCTTCGTCGGGAAGCGTTTGATTCAAGCAGCCACGCGGCAGGGCTTTGAAGTCATCGGATTTTCGCGAAATCCTGCGGCGCCCGTCAGCGGATGCGTTGAAACCCGCCGCTTTTCGCTGGATGAAACGCCCGACTTTAACGGCTGCGAAGCGATCATCCATCTGGCCGGCGAAAACGTGTCGGGGCTTTGGACTGCTGCAAAAAAGCGCCGCATCCGCGACAGCCGGGTCATCGGAGCACGCCGGGTCGCCGAAGGAATCCGAGCCGCGAAAGTGAGGCCTGAAGTGCTCGTCGGAGCAAGCGCCATCGGGTTTTACGGGAATAAAGGGGAAACAGACATCACCGAAGAATCCCCGCGCGGAAGTGGCTTCCTCGCAGATGTGTGCGTCGAGAATGAAGCCGAACTTGCCGTCGCCGAACCGAACTGCCGCGTCGTCCGGGCGCGCATCGGGCTTGTATTCGGAGCGGGCGGCGCGCTCGCGGTGATGCGCCCGCTGTTTAAACTCGGCCTGGGCGGACCGGTCGGCAACGGGCAGCAGTGGATGTCGTGGATTCATGTAGAGGACGCCGTTTCGCTTCTGCTCTTCGCCGTGAGAAACCTGGATATTCGCGGACCGCTCAACATCACCACGCCCTGGCCTGTCCGAAATTCGGACTTTACGAAAACTCTGGCCCGCAGCGTCCGACGCCCGGCCATCTTTCGCGCCCCGGCATTTGCGCTGCGTTTTTTTCTCAGGGAGTTTGCAGACGAGTTACTCTGGTCCCGCCGCATTCTTCCAGCGGTGGCTACTGCCGAAGGGTTCCGGTTTCAGTTTCCGGAGCTCACAGAATCGGTGTTAGCGAATCTGTAAACGGGCCTCGGATTCGAACCTTTTCAAAAAATACCCGAAAAGGCTTTTGACAAAGCTCCGGGCCGCCGGTATCCATCGCGCCCTTTTTCGTCCGAATCATCTTACCAAATTTCCAGTTATGCCTACTACCGAAGTAATCCTTACCGAACAGATCCACAATCTTGGCGTCGAAGCCGACATCGTGAAAGTCAAAGCCGGTTTCGCCCGCAATTTCCTCGTCCCTAGCGGCAAGGCACTCGAAGTCACACCAGCGACACTGCGCCGCATCAACATCCTGAAAGCAAAGCGCGCCGAGCGTGAAGCCAAGGAGCTCAACGACGCACAGGAGCTCGCCCGCAAGATCAACAAGGTGAAGCTCGAAATCGAACTCGAAACCGGCGAGACCGGCAAAGCATTCGGTTCGATCACCGCAGCCGATATCGCCGAGAAACTCAAAGCAGCACTCGGTGGCACCATCGAGATCGACCGCCACAAGATTCACATCGATCGTCCGATCAAGGACAGCGGCAAGCACGAGATCACCGTCAAGGTTCACCACGACATTACCGCCACGATCGAAGTCAACGTCGTCGCCAAAGGCGCGGCCGTTGCTCCGGAAGGCGAAGGCAAGGACGAGGACAAGGGTCCTGGTGGCTTCAAGGCAAAAGCCAAGGCCAAGCACAAGGCTCCAGCCAAGGAATAACGCTCGATGGCTGAGGGTTCCACACAAGCGAATCCGAAGCGAGAGAGGTCGGATGGGAAATCCGGCCCTGACCTGAAATCAAAGGTCAGTTATTTACCGGAAATTCACCGGTTATTACCACAGGCACCTGAGGCAGAACAGGGCGTGCTTTGCAGCTTCCTGCTTGCGCCCCGTGAAGTCGGTGCCATGTGCGCCGAGTCCGTCATCAAGCCCGGGCACTTCCATATCCCCGCTCATGCGGAGGTCTATGAGACCCTGCTGGACTTGTGGGATAAAGGGCAGCCTATCGATTTCATCACGATCACGCAGATCCTGCGCGATCGAAATAAGTTGGAAGCCGTTGGCGGTGCCGGCTTCGTCACCTCCCTGTTCACATTTCTCCCCACGGCTGCAAACGCGGCTTATTACGTCGATCTCCTTCAAGAGAAATACGTCCTGCGCGAAATCATCCGCGTCTGCACGGAATACGCCGCACGCAGCTACGATGAGCAGGATGAGGTCACCGGCCTGCTCGACAAAGTCGAGCAGGAGATCTTCGCCATCTCGAAGGACCGCTATAAAGAGAAGGCTTCGAGCATGAAGGACATGGTCATGAAGGCCATCGGCGACATCCAAAAGCTCTACGACAATCGCGGCAAGATCATGGGCCTCGAAACGGGCTTCAAAGTTTTCGACCAAATGTCCGACGGTCTCCACGGAGCCGAAATGATGGTCGTAGCCGCGCGCCCTTCGATGGGGAAAACTGCGTTCGCTATGAACATCGCCGAGCACATCGCCGTGAACCTCGGGCATGCCGTCGCGGTATTCTCGCTCGAAATGAGCGCGCAACAACTCGTGCAGCGACTCCTTTGCTCGCTCGCCCGTGTCAATATGGGCAGCATCCGGAATGGATTTCTCAGCGAGCGCGACTTCCCCGCGCTCACAGCCGCCGCTGCAAAGCTTGCCGCCGCAAAAATCCTGATCGACGACACGAGTGGTCTCTCCATTCTCGAACTGCGCGCCAAGGCTCGCCGGATGAAGGCGCAGCACAATATCCAGGCGATATTCATCGACTACCTGCAGCTCCTCCGCAGCTCCAGCAAGCGCGCGCAAGATAACCGTCAGCTCGAAATTGCGGAAATCAGTTCCGGTCTCAAAGCGCTCGCCAAGGAGCTCGATATCCCGATCGTCGTGCTCGCACAGCTCAACCGAAATCCCGAATCCCGCACTGGCGAAAGCAAGGGACGTCCGCGGCTTAGTGACTTGCGCGAATCCGGCAGTATCGAGCAGGACGCCGACATCGTGGGATTGCTCGTCCGCGAAGAATACTACGCAGAAAACGACCAGCAGCGCGACGAGATGAAGGGGAAAGCCACGCTCATCATCGCCAAGCAGCGTAACGGCCCGGTCGGCGACGTCCCTCTCACCTTCTTGAAGGAATTCACCCGCTTTGAGGATCGCGCCGATGCACCGGAGCCGGAGGGTTAGAAAACCGTCGGTCGTGATTCGATGGTGAAGGTAAAATGATGGACGAGGGAAATGACGAATGACGAAGTCGCGGGCGTGCGGCAAACTCAACTCGCTTGCGTTTCGTCATTCGTCATTTCCCTAATTCAAGAAAATCCGCCCTCTTACCGGCCAACCGTCGGAAGAACTCATAATTTCTGCATTTTGATGTTGCGCCTGCGACTCAGATTTCGCCCCTCTGTGCTGCATCAAATATGAGTATCCATTCGACTGCCATCATCTCGCCGAAAGCCGAAATCGCAACCGGTTGCGAGATTGGGCCTTACTGCATCGTCGGCGACGGCGTCATCCTTGGCGAAGGCTGCTGGCTTCAGCACCACGTCTCGCTCAACGGGCCGGCAATCATCGGAAAAGCGAACCAGTTTTTCTCGTTCACCAGCGTCGGACAGCGGTCCCAGGATCTGAAATACGCCGCCGAGCCGACCCATCTCGAAATCGGTGACAGCAATACATTCCGCGAGTTTGTCACCGTCAATCGCGGGACCGCACCCGGCGCGAAAACGATCATCGGCAGCCGCAATCACTTTCTCGCGTATTGCCACATCGCGCATGATTGCATTGTGGGGAGCGATGTCATCTTCTCAAATAATGGGACGCTCGCCGGCCATGTCACCGTGGAGGACCACGTGATTCTCGGCGGCTTCACGGCCGTGCATCAGTTTTGCCGGATTGGCCGTTTCGCAATGACCGGAGGGTGCTCGAAAATCGTGCAGGACGTTCCCCCATACATGATCGCCGACGGTAATCCTGCGCGAATCCGTGGAATCAACAAAGTCGGACTCGAAAGGCACGGCTATCTCCCGGAGACGCTGCGCCATTTGAAGGAATCCTACCGGCTCCTTTATCGCAGCGATTTAAATGTCGCGCAGGCCGTGGAACAAATCCGGGCGGAACTGCCCGACAATCCGGATCTCGAACATTTGGTTGGGTTTGTCACGCAGAGTTCTCGAGGCATCATTAAGTAACCGGGCACGACCATTGCTAATTTCCCCAGAACAATGACCCAATTTATCTGGCTCACATGTGGCCTATCTATCGGCTGGGCAACCAGTTGGTTGATTCACCGCGCCAAGGCGGCACGAGCCGGCACGGATCCGATCCCCAAGCATCCGCCGGGCATGGAGGAAAAAAATCCTTACAGCCTCCGCCCGTGCATTCTCACCCCTGGCGAACGCTCATTTTACTCCGCGCTGATTCGTATCCTGCCCGAGAATTATTCCGTGTTTCTCAAAGTCCGTCTCGGCGATCTGGTAAACGTCACCTACGGCGCAAAAAACCGCCAGGACGCCCATGCCCGCGCCTGCTCGAAGTCCCTCGACTTTGTCATCTGCGACAGCGCGCTCACTCCCATCGTCGCTATTGATCTGGTGGAAGGCACCGCAGACCGCTCCACACAGCGGAATCGCGAGTTCGTCGGGACTGTTCTGGAGAAAGCATCGCTCGCCCTGGAGCGCATCCCACTTCAGCCGAGCTATCGGGAAAGCGAACTGCGAGCCCTCTTCGCGAGCCATCTTTCGCTACCACCGGCTGCCGGGAATGTGATTGCAATGACGGCTTGAGGTGCCCTTTCTTTTGTTTCCTATCGATGTGCGGAGTGGCATGGTATCGTAACACTGATGTCTGAAGACCAAGTCCGCAAATTGACCAAGCGCCGGAGAAGCGGGCGTATTTGGGCGACCATCTGGCGAGCCCTCGTGAAGTACACCGAGACCGATGGGGAGCAACGAGCCGCGTCCTTTGCGTATTACGCGCTCTTTTCGCTCCTGCCGCTCACGGTGCTCCTCATCACGGTGGGCACCCGTTTCCTCGGAGACCAGACCAAGGCCACCCAGGTCGTATTCCAAATCATGTCCGAATACGTCACGTTCGATCTCGGTAGTGGAGTTCGCGCCACGGTGGAGAACTTTATGAAATCCCGACTGGGCTCGGGATTGATTTCCTTCGGCGTCGTCTTGTGGTGCTCGCTGCGCTTTTTCCAGTCGCTCGTAACGGGTGTGAACAAAGCCTGGGGCACCAAGGAATATGACTGGTGGCGCCTGCCACTGATGAATCTCCTGATGATGATTGTGCTCACGAGCGCATTACTCATCGGCATCGTGACACCAGCGGTGATCAACGGAATTGAGCAATACTATCGCGACCACCAGGCGCTATTCAGCTTCGACAACGGCCTCGGCGGGAGAATCCTGAATATGGTCCGCTGGCTCCTGCCGCCGCTTCTTCTTTTTTACGCGCTGACGCTTTTTTACAAATTTGCCCCGCGCCGCAAAACCACTTTCCGGGAAGTCTGGATGGAAGCCCTCGCGGTCACTCTGGTGCTCGGCGGGCTGCAAAAACTTTTCCTCATCTACGCAGGTCGCGTCGCGGAGTTTAATATCGTTTACGGGACTTTTGGCAGTGTCGTCGCCCTGCTCATGTGGATTTATTTCACCGGTGCGACCATCATTCTCGGAGGATGTTTCTGTGCCGCACGCGGCGAAATCACTCTCGGTATTGCGGACCAAGCCATTTCCGAGCATGAGAAATAGAACTTTCTCTGTAGCTGGAGACGTATTTGCTATTAAATGTCCACGGGGACTACCCCGAAAATGATCAGTCAGCCCATCAAAGTTTTAATCGTGGAGGATACCAAGGAGCACGCGCAGCTTCTTGACCACATCCTCGTCACCTCCACGTACCCAAGATTCCATACGGTCGTTACCCATTGCCTCGCTGACGCGCTCGAGAAATTGCGTGGTGGCGGAATCGACGCCATCCTTCTCGATCTCACGCTCCCGGACAGTATGCCCAGTCAGACGTTTCGCGCGGTGAACGAACTCTGCCCGGACATTGCCGTCGTTATCATTAGCGGAATTGCAGACGTTTCCAAGGCGATCGAACTCGTTCAGGCAGGCGCGCAGGATTACCTCATCAAAGGGCAGGTCGATCACAATCTCCTCCTCCGTTCCATTCATTACTCCGTCGAGCGCAAGCGAAACCAGGTCGCTCTCCGCCAGGCGCACGACCAACTCGAGGCCCGCGTCCACGAGCGCACCGCAGCACTCGTCGAAAGCAACAGCAGGCTCCAGAACGAAATCGCTGTGCGAAAAAAAGCGGAGGATGCCGCAGTCGAGAGTAATCTGAAACTTACCAAAGCCCTTGAAGACCTCCATGCGGCGCAGCAGGAGCTCGTTTCGCGCGAACGCCTCAACGCCCTTGGCAAGATGGCCAACGGAATCGCGCACGAATTCAATAATGTTCTCACCCCAATCATTGGGTGGACCGAACATCTTCTCCACAAACCCGAAGAGATTGAGAACAATCAGGACACCCGCGACACCATTCAAAAGATCCAATCGGCGGCAACAGTCGGCGCGGCCGCAGTCGGTCGGGTGCGCGACTTTGCACGGAACGAAGCGGACGCATACGTGCCGGTGAGTCTCGCCACTATTATCGAACAAGCGATTTCGTTGACCGAACCGCAGTGGAGCGTCGCGGCCCGTGCTGCGGGAATCATGATTGATATCCGCAGGCAACTCCCACCCGTGCCGGAGGTTCACGGCGAAGCGAATCAACTCCGCGAACTCGTCACGCACCTCATCATCAATGCAGTTCGCGCCATACCCCGGCGTGGCTCCATAGCCATAAGCCTCTGCCAGCGGGGCGATCGGATAGCCCTTTCGATTCGCGACGATGGACTCGGCATGAACAAGCTGACCCGCGAACGTTGCCTCGACCCAAACCTCGGCTCCAAGCACGCTGACGGGAGATCCGCGAGTTACGGATTCATCCATGGGATTCTCCAGCGCCACGACGCGCATCTCGAAATCGAATCCGAAGAAGGACGCGGCAGCAAAGTCACCGTCCTTTTGCCGGTTTCAACCACGCAGCGCGAACCCGCACCGGCGGTCGCTCCAGTCGTGGAACCGGCGGCCCCGCAGCCCAAAAAGCCTGTCCTGGCGGCGCAGCCGCCCCGCCCGCCGGGAGACTCAAAAAAACGCCGCATCCTTATCGCGGAAGACGACAGCATGGTCCGGGAAGTCATGTATGTTTATCTGTCCGAGGATGGCTATGAAGTCACCACGGCCTCCAACGGACGCGAGGGCGTCGATACATTTGAAAAAGAAAACGGCGCGTTCGACCTTTTCATCACCGACCGCGCCATGCCCGAGATGGGCGGCGATCAGGTTGCGCTGGAGGCCAAACGGATCAATCCGAGCGTGCCCGTCATTCTCCTCACGGGATTCGGCGAACTCATGAATAGTGAAGGCGAAAAACCGCCCGGCGTGGACCTTGTAGTCGGCAAACCATTTACGATCGCCAGCCTCCGCGAGGCTCTGCGGAAAGTCGGCGTTTAAGACCGGAATCCGAATTTCTCCCCCAACACGAGACAGTCCGCCAGCGGACGCAAACCGCCCGTGCAAGTCTCATCGCTCAGATTCGCAGCAGCCGCGCAAACACCGTAGCGGAGTTGCTGAGTGACGGTGTGCCCCTCATGCCATCCGAGGAGGACGCCCGCCGCAAAAGCATCGCCGGCGCCCGCTGCGCCTTTGATGTAGCCGCTCGAGGGCAACGCCACCGAGCCATGCTCATCCCAAACGCCATCCCGCCCAAGGGCCACGCCGCCATCGGGAAAGTGAACGACCACCCGCTCGCGGACACCTGCATCCAGAAGCGACTGCATCGCGTGCCGCAACTCCGCACGATCAAGTTTCCCCTCGGCGTTGTGAACCTTTCGGCCCGTGCATCGACCGGCCTCAAATTCATTCATGATGCAGTAATCGACATACTTCAGCGTCGGCAGGACGATCTTCGCGAACCGGTCGCTATCCTCGCTCACGCAATCGATCGATGTTTTCAGCCCCGCCGCGCTCGCCGCTGCAAGCACCTCGGCGGCCACGGTCCCATGCGTCGCGCTAGGTCCGTCGAGCCGATCCAGGAGGAGCAGATAGCCGAGATGGAAAATCTGCGCCTGCGTCTTGGAGAAGTCAAAGTGCTCCGGCCCGAGTTGCGCATTTGCCCCGCGTGCGTGGAAAAATGTCCGTCGCCCCGTCGCCTCCACGGTCATGACATCCGTGAAGCTCGTCGGCGCATCTGCGGATCGCAGCAGCGCAGCCGTGTCGATCCCGTTCTGCTTACACACTTCGACAATCCAGCTCCCGAGCTCATCGTTGCCCGTCAGCCCGGCCGCAGATAATGGGAACGTCGCGCCCATGAGTGCCATGTCCACCAGGATATTAAACGGAGAGCCGCCCGTGCCTTTCGACGTGGAGAGGATGTTCGCCAGCGTATCCTGCTGGGGCCACACATCGATGATTTTGACAGCGTCAACAATCCAGTTGCCGCCCGCGAGAATTCCGTTTCGGTTGCTCATAGTAAAAGGTCGCACAGAGCGTACGAAGAACCGCCTGCTGTCCAGCGCGCTTTATACTCTATTCGACAAATTCCAGCTCCACGGGCTCTTTCAAAAAGCCGAGTTTGTAGCCGCGCCCCAAAAACTCCCGGATCGCCATGCGCCCCGACTCGCCGTAGTCGAGCGTCCGGTCATTCACATACATCCCGATGAATTTGTCCGCCAGAGCGCTATCCAATCCCCGCCCGAGAGGCAGTGCGTGCGCCACACCCGCAGCCCGGTTCTCCAAGCCGTAGCGGATGCTTTCGCGGAGGATGACATTGATCGCGCTGCGGTCGGCGGGCGCGAGGTCTTTGCGGATGACGTTGCCGCCGAGTGGAAGCGGCAGGCCGGTCTCCTCCAGCCACCATTCGCCAAAGTCGAAGATTTTCATGAAGCCGTCGCGCTCATACGTGAGCTGGCCTTCGTGGATGATGAGGCCGGCATCGACCCGACCGGAGGCGACCGCGGCGAAGATTTCATCGAACGGGATGACCTCGTAATTCACCTCGCCGAGCATCAGCCGCAGCGCGAGGAAGGCGCTCGTCATCGTCCCCGGCACGGCGATTTTCTGCTCGGTCGTCAGCCGCCGCTTCCACGCGCGCACGGCGGCGATGTCGCGCACGTCGGGCATCGGAAAGTCGCGGCGCGCGATGAGCATCGGGCCGTAACCATCGCCCATGCTCGCGCCGCACGGGAGCAGCGCGTATTTATCGAGCACATGGGCGTAGGCGTGAATGGAGATGGCCGAGATGTGCAGCTCGCCGCGCGTGGCGCGTTCGTTGAGCGTCTGGATGTCCTGGAGGATGTGCTCGAAGCGCCACGCGCCGGTGTCGATTTTGTTTTCCGCGAGCGCGTAAAACATGAACGCATCGTCGGGATCGGGGCTGTGGCCGAGGGTGAGAAGTTGGGGCTTAGACATGAACAAAAAACCGCCCGCCGATGCTGATTCTATCAGCTCCGGCGGGCGGAAAAAATTGGTTGCGGGGGTAGGATTTGAACCTACGACCTTCAGGTTATGAGCCTGACGAGCTACCAGGCTGCTCCACCCCGCGATTTGTAGGTTTCAAGCGTATGTTGTGATCCGTGATGCGCAAGCGCTAATTCTTTGCGAAATGCTATTGGGTTCAATCTTTGTCGATGGAGAATTTTCCGGGGCCGACGAAGGCGAGGCTGAAAAAGACGACTGCCATTTTTAGCGGATGCGAATACGCGGTGAAATCCGCGCTTTTTCCCGAGGCGAGGGTGAGCGTGGCGACGACCATGGTGAAGGCGAGCAGCAGGCACACGGGGCGATAACAGAAGCCGAGGATGAGGAAAATTCCGCCGATGCCTTCGGTCGCGGCGGCGATGAATCCCCAGAACGCGGGGAAAAAATGGATGCCGAGCTCTCCCATGCTTTTGCCAAGCACGCTCCAGAGCTTGGGGCCTTCGGTGAGTTTGGGGAGGCCGTGCATGATGAAGGCGGCTCCAAGGCCGACGCGGAGAAAGAGCAATCCGGCATCGCGATATTTTCCGAGGAACTTGAGAAGCATGGCGAAAGGGTATCGTCGGGGATGCGGGCCGCGAGTTCAAAAAACGCCGATGAGACGGAGGGCGGCGACGGCGACGAATGCGAGAAGGAGTGCGTCGAAGATCCGCTGCGAGATGCGGGTGACGCACCAGCGTCCGGTAAAAAGGCCGGCCGCGATTGCAGGGATGAGGAGGGCGTTAAATACGAGTGTGTTGGGATGGATCAGTCCGAGTTGAATGCTGAAGGGGACTTTGAGGCAGTTGATGATGAGAAAAAACCAGGCGCTGGTGCCGACGAGTTCAAACTTCGGCAGGGAGACGGCGATGAAGAAGAGGGCCATGATGGGGCCGGCGGCGTTTGCGAGCATAGTTGTAACGCCGGCGAGGGGGCCCATGAGCCATGCGAACCAGAGTTGGTGCGGTGCTTTCTCGTAGAGATCCGGGCGATAGAGGCGAACGACTTGGAGGATGGTGAGGAGGAGAATGATGGTGCCGACCACCGGCTTGAACGCGGTGTCGGACATTCGGTGCATGAGGCTCCATCCGATGATGACGCCTGTGAGGGCGGGCGGCAG
>JAYUSJ010000082.1:0-23241 GCA_043755735.1 Verrucomicrobiaceae bacterium
GATGGTGCTCGGCGCGGAGATGCGCGATTATTCCGTCATGGGGCGGGTGAGCGGGAGTTTGAATTGGGCGCGGATGACGTCGTGTTCGCGGGTCGTCCATGGCCATTCCTGGTCGGCGGCGAGCTGGATGTCGAGGCGACCGGCGACGATGTCGGCGATGAGTTCTTCGGCGGTGCGGCGCTCTTCGCTGGCGATCACTTGGGCGGCTCCTTGCGCGTTGTCTTTCGCGGTGATGGCTGCGAGGGCGTCGGCGAGCGCCTGAATGTCGGGGGCTTTGACTCCCTTGAGCACATCGAGCGGCGGGGTGTTGTTCGCTCCGGGTTGCAGCCGGCTCAGGATGGCGATGGCGATGGTTTTCAATCGGGGTAGGTTCGTATCGAGATTTTCCCCTATGAAGTAATCTTCAAGCCGTGCGCGCTGGTCGGAGCGGAAAGTGCGGAGTGCGCCTCGCTGCCCGGTGGCGATGCCTGCGAGGAGGGCTGCTTTTGCCAGCCTTTCCTCGGCGGTGAGCTGTTCCTTGGCCACGGTGGCGGTGTGGCCGCCGGTGATTTTGTTTTCGGCAAGGTTGACGGTGGTTTCCAGCGTATTCACGTCCGCTTCGAGCACATCGCGCTTGGTGATGAGGATCTGCTTGTGCTCGGGCTTGCGATAAGCGGCGATAATGTCGCGGGCGCGCTCGAGTTCGTCGAGGTGGGCTTGATTAAACGGGCCGGGTGATTTCCGGGGTTTCTTCGGCGTGTCCGGTCCGGAACTGGAACTGGAGCTGGAACTGGTGGATGAGGAGCTGTTTTGTGGTTCGTCGGGCATGGGATTGGGAGTTCTTTGGTTGTTTTTAGTGTATGTCTTACATTTTGTGGTGTTTACGGAATAAAAGCGGGAAGTGCTGTATTAAAAATTGGGGTTGCTGGGTTCAGGATTCGTGTTGCTGGGTTCAGGATTCGCGTTGCTGGATTAAAAATTCGCACTGCTGGATTCAGGATTCGCGTTGCTGGATTAAAAACTGCGGCTGCTGGGTTCAGGATTCGCACTGCTGGATTAAAAATTCGGGCTGCTGGGTTCAGGATTGACGTTGCTGCATTGAAAATTGGCGTCACTGGGTTCAGGGTTGGCGTTGCTGGATTAAAAATTGCGGCTGCTGGATTGTCCGATGAGCATCCTGGATTGCGCGATGAGGCGCTCGGAAGCCGAGATGATGGCACGAGTTTGCCCGATAAAGGCGCGGGAGTGAGGGGCCGCATAGCGGGATGCGGTGATGGGTTGCCGGAGAATCGCTTTGGAACCGAGGCGTTTTCCGAGTTTGAGCTTCCGATGAGCCATCGGACGACGAGGGCTCCGCTTTGCGAGACTCGAAGAATCATCACTGCGTTGGGTGCTGGGTTGCATGGCGCTTTTTGGGTTAGCCTCTTTCCAAAAAACGATCAAGCGCAATGGAGAATTATTTTTGCACGCGCCGGAATGCGGGGAGGTAAATTACCACTCCTAGTCGAACCGCAACGATGGCTCGTCGCTCAAACTTTCCACCTTCTCCACGTGTGCCGATTACTTCTCGGCGATGCAGTAGAGGTACTCGCGGCCGCGGAGGAACATTTCCTTTCCGCAAATCGCGGGCGATGCGTCGAATTGTTCGTCGAGTTTGTTGACCGAGATGCTCTCGAATGTGTCGGCGTCTTTGATCACCTGCACTGCGCCGTTTCTGCCGGTGAGGTAAATGCGTCCGGCGGCGGCGACTGGTGAGGCATAGACGCCGGTCGCGCCTTCCATGCGCGTGGCTTCGTAGTGCGCTTTGCCGGTCTTTGCGTCGAAGCAGGAGAGCAGGGGATTATTGCCGCTGTGGAAGTAAATGCGGCTGCCGGTGAGAAGCGGGGAGGGGACGTAAGGGGTGCTCTTTCCGTGCTTCCAAGCGACGCCGCTCTCGGTGAGATCGCCGGTTTTTCCAAGCGGGATGGCGAGGAGCGCTGCGCCGCGAAATCCGCTGATGGCGTAAACCATGCCGTGGCCGGTGACGGGCGTGGGGATGACATTTGTCGTCATGCCGCCGCATTCCCAAAGCTGCGCGCCGCTGGCAAGATCGTAGGAGCGGATGCGCTCGGTGGCGCTGGCGACGACTTGGGATTTGCCGTCGGTGGTGATGATGAGCGGTGAGGACCAGGTGGTGATTTCGGTGCGCTTTTGCCGCCAGAGTTCTTTGCCGGTGTTTTTGTCGAGCGCGGCGATGAAGTCATCCTCGCCCTCGTGGTCCCACTGGACGACGAGTGTGTCGCCATGGAGCGCGACTGAGTTTCCCTCGCCGAAGCCCGCGCGGGTGCGCATGTCGCCGAAGTCCACGGACCATTTTACATTGCCTTTGAAATCGAGGCAGTGAAGCCCGCGAGAGCCGAACCACGCGTAGAGATTGGTGCCGTCGGTGACGGGCGTGTGGGATGCAAATCCGTGGTCGCGATGGTGGCCTTCGTGGGGGAGTTCTTCTTTCACGACTTTTTGCCAAAGGGTCTTTCCCGTGGCGCGTTCGAGGCAGAGCACGGCGAATTGCTGAACTTCCGTGGGAGCTTCGCCGCGGCCAAATCCGCCGGGGCGCCCTCCGCCGAATAGGCGGCGGGGACGGTCGCCGGGCTGGGCTTCTTCGCGCGGCGCTGCGGCCTCGGGCTGGGCGGCTTCTTTGACGGGCTCGACTTTCTTGCCGGTCGAAATGGCGGTCTGGATAAAGATGAAGTCGCCCGAAACGATGGGCGTGCCGGACCCGCCGCCGGGGAGTTTGATTTTCCATTTCACATTCGAGGTTTCGCTCCATGTCGCCGGAGGGTTGGCGTCGGGTGCTTCGCCTGTGCCGCTGGGCCCGCGAAATTGCGGCCAGTCTGCGGCGACTGCGGTGATGGATGTGACGGCGAATGTGAGCGCGAGGATTTTTTTCATGATCGGAATTACGCGCGTTTCAACACTCGCGGACGGAAAAAGATGCGCGGAATCTCCAGCGCGGCGCGTTTATTTCCCGATGGCGTAAAGCCAGCGATCGGAGCGGATGAAGAGTCGCCCATCGGCGATGACGGGGCTCGCGTTAAACATCGCGCGCTCTTCCAGCTTGTTGGCTGCGAGTAGTTCAAATGTGGGTTTCGCCGCGACGACGAAGACCTGTCCGGAACGCGAGAGGTAATAGAGTTTCCCATCGCCGAGCACGACGGAAGGGTAAAACTGTTCGGCGCGAGGCAGTCTTTCTTCGTAAACCAATTCACCGGTTTCGGCATTGGTGCAGCTCACGATCGGCATGCTGTCGCTCGCCCAATAGAGATGGCCGTTGTGGTAAACGGGCGACGAAACATTCGAGCCCTTTTTGCCGCGCCAGAGAGGCTCGACTGCACCGTTCCCGCCGGTCTTTATTGCGAGCGATCCGCCGCCGCCGCGCCCGCCGATGCAGAATACGATGCCCTTGTCGGCGACGACGCTCGGCACCATGTACCATGGGATTTTTGTTTCGCAGGACCAAAGCGGGGTGCCTTTGTCCGGATCGAAGCCCAGCACTTTTCCAAACACGGCGACGACGAGCTCGGTCTTGCCTGCGGGGTTTTTCACCAGCACCGGCGTGTTCCACGATTCCTTCATTCCCGGAGCGCGCCACACTTCCTTGCCCGTTGTTTTGTCGAGCGCGATGAGCGATTCGCTCTCCACGCTCGCGTTCACGATGACGAGGTTGCCGTGTAGAATCGGCGATGCCGCCGAGCCCCAGCCGTTCAGCCCGTCGCCGACATCCGCCTGCCAAAGAACCTTCCCGGTGAGGTCCATCGCGAACACGCCGGCCTTCCCAAAGAAGGTGAACACGTGCTTTCCATCGCTCACCGGGGTCGCCGAGGCGTAGCCATGGCCGTCGCGGATTTTGTCCTGCTCGGGCAGTTTCGATGGCACGTCTTTTTGCCACACGATTTTTCCCGTGGTGCGATCGAGACACAGCACGTGACGTTTCAAATCCTCCTGCGCGCCCTGAGGTTGTCCGGGCACATTGTAGCCGGTGTAGGCTGTGAGGAAAATGTGCCTGCCAACGAAAATGGGGCTGGATGTTCCCGCGCCCGGCAGTTCGGTTTTCCAAGCGACGCCCTGCTCGCTGGAGAACGTGGCGGGCAGGCCCGTGTCGGCGCTGGTCCCGAGTCCTCCGGGGCCGCGAAACTGCGGCCAGTCGGCGGCGTGAGTGGTGACGGCGATGAGGGCGGCGATGAGCTGGAGAGCTTTCATGCGCGCAGGAGTATCACCGGGAAATCGCTTGTCGATTGAATTGGAGACATCGGAATCAGGCTGAATAGGAGGTGATAATGGCGAAACCTATTTGTAACCGTTGTAACATACACGTCGCGTGCGTTTGCACGGGGGTTGCGACATACTGGCGGCGTTATGAAAAACACATATACACAAACCAATGACATCAACACCGCAGCAACAGCAGCAGCACAGCGCCCATGGTGGACCGTTCGCGGTTCGCTCCTCGCGACGCTTGGCGCGCTGGGCCTCGTGCTCGCGGCTCTGGTGAGTCCCACCCCGCTCGCAAAGTGGGTGTTCGGCGAGAGCGCAGTGACGCTCGCAAGCCGGTAAAAACACACAGGGCAAAAACTGCCCGCGGGCGTGGCCGGAAAGGCTGCGCCCTTAGACTTTTCTCATTCGCCCCGGGAATCCGACACGATTTCCGGGGCGAATTGTTTTTGCCGGGGCCGGTGATTCTGGCGATTGTGGATCTGGTGATTGAGTCCTGATGGCAAGTCGGGCTAAAATGTAGCTTGCCAACTAGCGCGGGGGATTCATCTTCCGCCTCTTTTTTCAAAAGCCGAATAAGACATGAAGCACCTGCTTTCCATCGAATCGCTCTCGCGAGACGAAATCATCGCCATCCTGGACCTTGCCCGCGTGATGAAGCTGACCCGTGGTCGCCATGAGTCGCACCCGCTCCGGCATCAGTGCTGGGCGCTGATGTTTTCCAAGTCCTCCACGCGCACTCGTGTTTCGTTCGAAGTCGGGATTCGTGAACTCGGCGGCGATGTGTTTTTTCTCGCAGCCGACGATATCCAACTCGGGCGCGGCGAGCCGATCGCCGATACCGCACGAGTTTTGGGAAGAATGTGCCACGGCGCGGTGATTCGCACGTTTGCGCAGACGGATGTGGAGGATTTTGCACGCTACAGCGGTATCCCTACGGTGAATGCGCTGACGGATGGCGAGCATCCGTGTCAGATCCTGGCGGACCTACAGACCGTGGTGGAAGCGCTCGGTAGTTATGCCGGGAAGGTCGTCACCTTTATCGGAGATGGCGCGTGCAATGTGCCGTTGTCGTGGGTGTGGGCGGCGAGCAAATTGGATTTCGAGCTGCGAATCGCGGCCCCGCATCAGTATCAACCCGACCCGGCAGTAATCGCTCGCGCATTCCCGTCGGGTAACGGAGGTCCGGGAACCCACGAAAACGCGAACGGCGGACGCCTCGTCATCACCGACGATATCGAGGGGGCGTGCCGGGATTCAGATGTTTTATACACGGATGTCTGGGTGAGCATGGGCAAGGAAAAGGAAGCGGAATACCGGAAGGCGCAGCTTGCCCGGTATCAAATCAACGAACAACTCGCCGGACTCTCCAAGCCCGGAGCGCTGATGATGCACTGTCTGCCGGCATACCGGGGGCTGGAAATCACGGAGTCTATTTTCGAGGCGCACGCCGACACGATTTTCATGCAAGCCGAGAACCGGCTCCATGCGCAAAAGGCGGTTCTCGCAATGCTGGCGGCGGGGTAGAGGTTTTCGAGACCGCACTTGCGTGCTCTGATTGCGTGAAGTCGGGCGATGGAGAAAGGTGCCGCAGGTTCACAAAGCTTTCACTTTCCCTGCGGTGATTTACCCGCTCTAATAAAGGAACGTGCCCCCCGGTCTCTCTCTTAACAATTTATGGACATCTTTATCCTGCGCAACGGCGACCAATCGGGACCGTTTAGCGTGCAAAACGTGCAGACCCTGCTGAACCAGGAGGCCGTGCGCATTACCGACATGGCGTGGCGTAAGGGCTTGCCCGCGTGGCTGCCGCTGAGCGAGGTCTTGAATCCCGGAAGCGAAAAACCAAGCGAACCGCCGCCGGCAATGCAGCTCTCGGGAGTGAAGGCCGCCCCGGTGAAAGCGAAGGCTCCGACGGGAAAGCAACGGGCTTTACTGAAGTATCTCGGGGTCGAGTTCCCGGACGCAGCCTCGAAAGAGGAGCTGGCGGTGCTGGTGAGCGATGCTTTGGAAAACCCGAAGCTGCAAGCGCGGCTGTCAAAGTGGGGCGACGAAAAACTGCGCCTCCACAGCGACGTGTTTGCCGACGAAATCGAGCATCGAAAGGCAAACCGCGGCGGCATCTACGTCGAGCGCTGCCAGACGGAGGGTGAAGGGGTGGTAAAAGACGTCACCAAGGCTCACTGTCAGGTGCTCATCGAGTCGCTCGACAAGCGCTATCCGGCTTGGGAGGCCAATCCGAAGGATGCTCTCTGGCACTATTTCCTGCCCGCCGTCGCGGAACATTTCCCGATGTTGGTCCTGCCGGAGTGGAAGGGGAAACTTCGCTTCGGAAGCTCGCCGAAGTCCGCACCGTCGAAAGCCCGCACGACGGGAAACATCGCGACCACCCCGGAGCCCGGGCCGACTGCGCTGCAGGCTGTGGCGCGTGGAGTATTTTACGGTCTCGGTGCGCTCGGACTCATCATCGGCGCGATGACCCTTCTCAAGCCTGGCGCCCCACCGGTCGTTGGTGCAGTGTCGGCCCCGCCGGCGGTGCCGCCGCCTGCCCCGGCAAAGACGCCCGAGCCCGCCGCCGCCCCTTTGGAAGTGCCGCTCATCGCCGCAGTCGATCCGATTCCCGCGCCGCAGCCCGAGCCTGCGGTTCCGGCACCCGCAGAGCCACCGCCAGCCGAGCCGGTCCCTGCCACTCCTGGTCCCGCACCTGTCCCGATGGCCGAGACGCCGCCCGGCGTGCCTGCCATCCCGCCGGTCAATCCAGTGCCGCCGGGTCCTGCTACCCTGCCTCGTGCGGATAGTCCGGCGACCCTGCCGCAGGCACCGGTTAGCACGGCCCCCGTTGCACCCGTTGCACCCGTTGCACCGACCGCACCGGCTGCTCAGAAGTCTCTTGTCACACTCACAAAGCCTGTGAGCATTCAGCTTCAGTTTGGCCGCGTGACGCTTCCTCCGGGGACGAAGATGCGCCTGCTCGGCGGCGATCCCGGCGGGCTGAAGTGCAACTTCAACAACAATATCATCGTCGTTCCTGCGGGATCGACTGATTACGACGGAAGTCCTCTTCCTATACCTGCGGCCGCTCCGACACTGCCGCCCGGAGTGCCCGCGACTCCTGGCGGTTCGCTGCCGGCACCGAAGCCCGTCACTCCATCGGATTTATAAGACGGGTGCGCGCTTGCACATTGCGCGCACTCCACCCTATGACTTTGGGCATGACACGATTCGTCACCGCAATCGCCGCAGTCTTACTGTTCGCTTCGTGCGTCGCTCGAAAAGAGCCGCCACGCATTACGTCCATTCCACGCGCGGATGTGCTCCCGCTGGCGCTCACGGATGATTTCTCGTTTTCAAAAGTATCCACGTTTTTTAACGACCCGCGCGACCCGCGGACGCTAAAGCCGACGACCAGCGGGATGCTCCAGTTTGAGCGTGCCCGTGTGAACTTCGGCGCGGTGAGCGGCTTGGATCGGTCGGAGCGATTCGGCCATTATTTCAATGTATGGTGGAAAACGAAGCAGACGGCGGATATTACCGTGCGACTGGAGTTCCGGCAGGAAAACCTCGGCTCCCATGTGCAGGCCAAGGAACTGCGCTATCCGGCGGCGAAAGGGACCGTGGAGAGCCAGTTCACCGTCATCGGCGATGAATATAAGGACGACGGAAAGGTCACCGCGTGGCGACTGCTGCTCATCGTCGATGGCAAAATCGTCGGACTCCGACAGTCATTCCTGTGGAACTGAGTTTGAATTGCGGGCGGAATTGATGTAGCCTGAGTTGATCGACCGAGAATGACCATACAACCGAGCATATTTGCTGATACCGAGAGCGACAGTGCCGTGTTTATCCGGGTCGAGGGGAAGGGGACGTTCACCAACAGTCCGTGTCTGCTGGAGTTCGCGGTAACCATGATCGCGGAAGGTCGCCGGGCGTTTGTGGTCGATTTGAGAAACTGCCCGTCCATGGACAGCACCTTCATGGGGACGCTCGCCGGAATCGCTCACCGACTCGAAGACGTGGGCGGCGGAAACCTGTGGGTCATCAATCGGAACCCTCGCAACACCGATTTGCTCGACGACCTCGGCATCACCGCTCTTTTTTCAGACAGCATCCCGCCGGTGAGCGGCGAATCGGCATCGCCGCTCGATCCGTCCGCCGACAAGGCGACGACGCGAGAGGTCATGCGTGAAGCCCACGAAGCCTGCATCAAAGCGAATCCCGTGAACGCCGTGCGATTCAAGGACGTACTGGAGCATCTCGCCGACAGCGCACGCAGGGCGAAATAGCGCTGGATGACTTGCCATGGCGCGGAAGGCTGCTAAGCCCTGCGGATGGCTCAATACTCGCAACGGGATTTTCGCGAAAATCCAATCAACATCGACGACCTCAAGAAGTTTGCCCGGTTGACATGGTTCGTTCCTGTCTTCCTCGTCTTTTGGGTGGTCGTCTCTACTTATTACACCGTGCCTGCGGATTCCGTCGGGGTGCTGTTGCGGTTTGGGAAACCGACGTCGGTCCAGTCCCCGGGACTGCATTTCAAGCTCCCATTGGGAATCGATGAAGTGGTGCTCGTCCCCGTCAAACGACAGCAGAAACTGGAATTCGGATTCGGCACGAGCGGTGCCTCCAATGAACACCAAATCGGGAAGGACCCGACCGCAGAGAAGAGCATGGTGACCGGGGATCTGAACGCCGCGCTCGTCGAGTGGGTGGTGCAATATCGCATCGATGACCCGAAGCTGTTCCTCTTTCACGCCAATCAACCGACCGAAACACTTCGCGATTTGTCCGAGGCTACGATGCGCGAAATCATCGGCGACCGCAGCGTGGATGAGGTCATCACGGTCGGGCGTCAGGAAATCGAAGACGCGGCGCTCGTGCGGCTCAAGGAATACTCGAAGGCGTATCAACTCGGGTTCGCGATCGATCAGCTTCAACTTAAAAATGTGAATCCGCCGCGCGCGGTGCAGGATTCGTTCAACGATGTAAACAACGCCCAGCAGGAGCGCGAAAATATGATCAACGTCGCGAACGGCGAATACAATAAGTCGGTGCCGCGCGCGAAAGGCGAGGCCGCGCAAAAAATCTCGGTCGCGGAGGGTTACAAGCTCAAGCGTGTGAATGAAGCGATGGGCGACGTCGCGGCGTTTAATCTCGTTTACGAGCAGTATCGAAAGGCCCCGGATGTGACGCGAAAACGATTACTGCTGGAGACCATGGCGGACGTCCTGCCTTCGCTACGACAGACGACCATCGTCGATGAAAAGGTGACGCAGATTCTGCCGCTCCTTCAGGGCACCGGAACGGGGGTGGCGAAATGAAACCACGTGGATTTCTCATCGTATTTATTCTGGGTGTCACGCTGCTGACGGCGATGACGAGTTTCTACACGGTGCGCGAAACCGAGACGGCGATCGTCACCCGCTTCGGGCGGCCTGTGGGCGAGCCAAAAATAACCGCAGGGCTCTATTTCAAGCTGCCTTTCGTGGAAATGGTCAACAAACTGGACCGTCGGGTCCTCGAGTGGGACGGCCCGCTCGTCGAGATGCCCACCAAGGACAAGACTTATGTCCAGGTGGACGCATTTGCCCGCTGGCGGATCATCGACCCGGCGAAATTCTTCGTCAGTCTGCGCGACGAACGGAGCGCACATTCGCGGCTCGATGACATCATCGGGAGCGAGATTCGCGCGTCGGTGGCGCGGCATGAACTCATCGAAGTCATCCGCAGCGACAAGACTCGAGTGCTGAAGGCGGACCCGCAGAACCCCGGCACGGTCATGGCCTCGGTTCCCGTGAAGATTCAGCGCGGACGTATGGAAATCGAAAAGGACGTGCTCGCAGCATCGGCACCGAAACTCCTGCCGCTCGGAATCCAAGTCTTCGATTTCCGGATCAAGCGAGTGAACTACAACGAGTCCGTGCTCGTGCGCATTTACCAGCGTATGATGAGCGAGCGCCAGCAAATCGCACAACGCTTCCGCAGTGAAGGCGAAGGCGAGGCTGCGACCATTGCGGGAAAAAAGGAGCGCGACCTGCGCGAAGTAGAGTCGCTCGCATACAAGCAAGTGCTGCAACTTCAGGGCGACGCCGACGCCGAGGCGACGCGGATTTACGCGGAAGCTTTCAATAAGAGCGACGAAGCTGCGGAGTTCTACGGATTCCTGAAGACGCTGGAGACGTACAAGAAAATCCTCGGTCCAAGCACGAGCCTCGTGCTTTCCACGGACAGCGAGATCTTTGGTCTGCTCAAGCGGGTGGAGCCCAAGCTCTCGTCTGCAACGAAGCGTGCGCCGATTTCGATTCCGGCGATTCCATTGGTCCCGGCCAAGCCAATCGCACCGCCGCCGGCACCAGCGCAGCCACCGGTGCTCGAAGCGCAGTAGTTTTCCAGTTCGCCGCGGAACCGTCGCTTGCGCGGGAACCTTGTCGTGGCATGATGTCGATGTGTTTCGGTTCATTGTCATCCTCGCTGTTTCCACGCAGTTGCACGCGGCTTCGCTGCAAATTCGCGTGGCGACTTTCAATGCTTCGCTGAATCGCGAGACGGTGGATCAACTCCCCGCGGATCTCGCTACGACGACGAACGTGCAGGCGAAAAAAGTCGCGGAGATTTTGCAGCGGGTGCGGCCGGATGTGGTGCTGATCAATGAGTTCGATGTGGACCCGACGAGCAATGCCTTCCGTGTTCTGGCGCTGAATCGCTTCCATGGAAACTACCTCGCAGTTTCGCAGAACGGGCTGGCACCGCTCAACTATCCGTATCGCTACGCTGCCATCTCCAATACAGGCGTGTCGGCGAATTCGGACTTCGACAACAATGGCACTGTGGTGACGAGTTACTCGGATACTGCAACGAGGGCCGAGAAGGATTTGTATGGGAACGATTGCTTCGGCTTTGGCTGGTTCCCAGGGCAATACAGCTTCGCGGTGTATTCGCGTTTCCCGATTCAGACGTCGGCGATTCGTTCGTTCCGCACGTTTTTGTGGAAAGACATGCCGGGGCACGTGATGCCGCCGGGCTACTACTCGGCGAGCGAGCAAAACGTCTTTCGCCTCTCGTCGAAGAACCACGTCGATATTCCCATTGAGGTGAAGCCTGGGCAGGTGTTTCATTTACTCGCTTCGCATCCCACGCCGCCTGCATTCGACAGCACCGAGGACCGCAACGGACGGCGCAATCATGACGAGATTCGGCTGTGGAAGGAATACCTCGGCAACGCACCATTTCTCTACGACGACGCGGGCGTTTTCGGCGGGCTGCCATCGGCGAATGGCGAGCAGCGTTTTGTGATTCTTGGCGACCTGAATGCCGACCCGTTCGATGGCGACAGCTACGACGCTGCGATCAATCAACTCCGCAATCATCCGCTGGTAAACTCGACTCCAAACCCGGCCAGCGCAGGCGGCGCGGAGCAAGGTGCGCTGCTCGGTGGTGCAAATGCGAACGACATCGGCGCGCATGCAAATGACACAAGCTACTTCTCGGCGGGCACGGGCAATCTTCGTGTCGATCACGTCTTGCCGGGCAAGGCCGGTTTTTCTGTCACGGACAGCGGTGTCTTTTGGCCCGCGAGCACCGACCCGCTTTACGGCCTGCTTTTCCTCACTGCGAGTTACACGCAGACGAACCAAGTCACCGACCATCGTCTCGTGTGGATGGACCTCACGCTCACGCCCGTGCTCAGTCAATGCGTGCGCGGTCTCGCTGCGGCGCGGCAAGCCGGCGATGTCGTGCTGACGTGGGGTTCACAGGCGGGCATCACCTACAAAGTCGAGTGGAGCCCGGACCTCGCGCAGTGGTTCAGCACCCCCGCGATAGCCGTCATCGTAAATGTCACGACCAACACAGCAACTGCGACGGACGCAGGCGGCGCTTCCGCAGCGGCAAAATACTACCGGGTCGTGGCCACGCTCGCGGGAGACTGACGATCGCGTAGTGGCGCAGGCGACCCGCCTGCATGAGTCTGCGCGGGCGACTCGCCCGCAGTCGGGTTCCCGGCGGGTCGCCGGGTGGACTCATGCAGGCGGGTCGCCTGCGCCACTACCGTTGGTTCAGGCTAGATTTTGCGCCGGCGGCTGAGGCCGAGGAATCCAAGCCCGCCGAGAAGCAGCGCGATACTCCCCGGCTCGGGGACTGCGGTGACGACCACATCGTTCCCATCGCCTGCGGCGTAATTGATTCGGAACTCATAGCCGCCTGCCATGAAGGTTGAGTCCTCCGGTTTGGCGAAAAAGATGTCGCTCACCGGTTCGACGTCATCGTTCGATATCAACGTAAAGGCGTTTCCAAAAACCGGCACAAAGCCGCTCGTGATGGAAAGGTTGAGCCCGCCGCCGAGCGTCACGGAGCCGTTGATGAAAAGCTGATCGAAGTCTTCGGGAAGCGTTCCGCCGATGTCCATCGCGAGAATGCCATCCGTCAGAATCGCCAACGCTGTAGCCGTAAGGATGCCGGTTGGATCGAGCGGCGTTCCGGGGCTGACGAATGAAGGAGTGCCCGGCGAACCGACGGCGTTGACAATGCCGAGCGACTGGGCACCGCTCAAACTTCCGCCAAGGACACCGCCATTCGCGACTGTGATGGTGGGACGATTATCGACCGGGAATGCACCGGCGAGGTTGCCGGTGATGTAGAGTTTTCCTCCATCGATCGAAACGTCGCCCGTGAATTCACCACCATCCACCAGTGTAAGACTTCCGGTTCCCTTGATGTTGAGTCCAGATGTCAAACTCGAGGCCGGCGTCGTAGGGTTGTAGAGCTTGCTAAATCGAACGTTGGAATTTGCGACGATAATGTGGGCGGGGCGGGGCACCGTTCCGGTGTAGAAAAATGACACGAAACCGAGGAACTCGACATCCGATCCTGCAAAGATGGTGGCAAGCGGGGTGCTGTTGCCGACGGACGCCGAAAGCGTGGCCGGAAACTGAATCGGAGCGGATGCCGTGAGCGTTCCCGCATTGAACCGGAATTGCCCCGCCGTGCCGACGCCGCCGGGACCAAGGCTGGTGCTGCTATTGACGATGAGCGTGCCGCCGTTGAGCGGCGTCGATCCCGCAGTCCCCAATTGCACGCCGCCGGTCATCCCTGAGTTATCGCCGATCAGCGCAAGTGTTCCGTCCCCTAGCTTGTGAAGGCGACCGCTCGTTGAGCCAGAAGAGATCGCACCGTCGATGGAAGCATCCACAATCGCAGTCCCATCCGCGATTGTGAAAATGCGAGTCGCCGTACCAAGTGCAAGTGGTCCAGTGAGGGTCACAGTTCCATCCGGGTTGGTTGTGGAAAATGGTCCGGTTATAAGCAGTGGCTGGACGCTCGTGATTCCAATTCCGCGCTGGACATTGAATCCGCCCACCTGGGCCGAAGCTGCGCCCGAAAACCGAAGCGAACCGGTATTGGAGAGCGTTAGAGCGCCCGTATTTGCCGGCCCCGCGATGTCGAGCGTTGTGGATGGAGCGATATTGACCGTTCCGGTTCCAGAAACGGTTCGCGTGGCATTAAGAGTCAGGCTTCCGGTGGTTTCCAAAGTGCCGGCGGTGCCAAGGCTCAAGGGTGCGGCGGAAGCACCCAGTTGCGCGTCGTCGCTGATAGATACGGTTCCTTCCGTCACAACGGTGGTACCGGTGTATGCATTGGCAGAGGCGAGAACGAGCTTTCCAGCGCCCGTTTTTGTGAGAGAACCGGAACCGCTGAGTGATCCGCCCACGAATGTGTATGTTCCCGTTGTGTTGGTGACTTTTACCGTTCCGATTGTTACTCCCCCTGCGTCTATTGTCACCGTTGCTCCAGCGGCAAGGCCAGTGTCGTCAAAAGTAACGCGGTCGCTAGATTGGAAGGCGACAGGCGTTCCCGGTATTCCGACCTCTGTCCAATTCTGCGCGGTCAAATCCCAAGCGCCCGTGATTGGCGACCAGAGCAAGTTGCGACCAGTCACCACTCCGCCTTTAGTGTAAATGAACTGCAAGTCGTCGATGCGCCAGTTGGCCGTATTTGCACTGGGGTTTCCCGCCCCGTTGTAACCAAAAATGCGGAAAGTGGTCGCGGCGGTTATCGCGAAGCTGAAATCCAATGCGTTTTGAAGGGACCACGAGGAGTTGTTTCCCAATGTTCCCAGTGCGATGTCGGAAGCAAAGTCGTCTACGCTACTTCGCAGTGCCCAAGCCTGTGGGCCGGTGCCGGTCGAGCGGCTTCCGAATATCAGATCCGAAAAAGTCAGCGTCGAGCCGCCGAACGGTGTCAGCATGAATTCGAACGCTGCAGAGCCACCAATCGCTGTGTTGAGTGCCCCAATTCGGGTAGCCGCTCCTGCATTGTTGGTGCCGGAAGCTCCGGCGTACGTTCCCGTCCCGGTCGATGGACTGGTCGTCGAGAGTAATACTGTAGTTCCGTTATTGTTGAATTGGACGATGGTTCCACCTTCGACGTCGGCACTGTTCATCGTGGTCGGGGTGGCCGTCCCCATATCCCAGTAAATTGTCTCGGCCAAACCGAGTGGCTGTAAGCCAACGACCAGCGACGTAACTCCTCCTACTAAAATACGACGATTGAGATGATTTTTGCGGTAGGATTTCATTTGGTAATTAAACGATGAATGTCCCTGTTTGAGCAGACGGGACAGAGTTAAAAATTAGGACTATTGTTTCCGACGGCGCACTCCAAGCAATGCGAGCCCGCCGAGCAGCATGACTGCGCTCCCGGGTTCCGGCACTGCGGTGAGGGCGACATCATTTCCATCGCCGCCTGCGTAGGTGATATAAAGACCAGTTGCCCCGACTGGCGCGCCCTCGGGCAGGCCGGTGAATGTGCCGCTGACCAAGTCAACGTCGTCGTTGAGGATGATGGTCAGCGCATCCGCGCCACCGGGAACGTAACCGCCGAAGAGGCCCGCATTCAGCGTTCCCGCGAGGGTGACACTGCCGGTGACGCTCAGTTGGTCGGAGTCTCCCGAAGCGATTCCGCCGATATCCAGCCGGAGAATTCCCGTGTTTCCGACATTGAGCGCGCCGGTATTGAGCGTGCCGGTCGGGTCGGCGATGGTGCCGGGTTTCAGCGTGCCGTTGTTCTGCAAAGTCATGCTGCCGGTGAGTGCGCCGGAGACTGCGAGAGTGCCACCATCGACGGTGATATTTTCGGCGATACTATTGACTGCGTTTGGCAATGAGACCGTCCCCGCGCCTGCAATGGTGAGACCTGTGCTCGTGCCGGTTCCGACCGATCCGTTCAATCCACCCTCAAAAATCACGTCGGTATCCGCGGTGATCTTATGCTGATACGTGGAGCCGGTTCCTTTAAAAAGACTGCTCGCTGCCTGGAAGGTGATCGGGCTGCCGGTAAACGTTGCGCCATTTCCGAGCTGGCCCGCGCCGATGGATGCGCCGAGCGCGAGTGTGAGCGGACCACCTTGGACTTCGAGAGTGCCTGCGTTGAAACGGAAGACACTTGCTCCAAGGAGCGTGCCAATATCATCCGTGTCGTGGATGATGACCCGCCCGCCGTTTGCCGCAGTAGTTCCCGCGGTGCCAAGCTGGAGGCCGACGATGGAGTTAGCGCCGGTCAACTCCAGCGTTCCGTCGCCCAATTTAATAAGGCGACCGGTGCCAGTCATCGCGAGTGCGCCGGAGAGCAATAGGTCCACATTCGCCGCGCCATCCGCCACGGTGATGTTGCGGCTGGATGCGCCGAAATCAAGCGGCGCGCTGATGGTCGCAGTGCCGGAGGTGTTCGTGGTGGTGATTCCGGTGTTTGTCACGGTATTCGTCGAGGAAACCGTGGATGCACCGGTCATCGTAAGTGTCGAAATCGCCGGTGCCGTTCCGGTGAGCGCGAGCGTTCCGGTTCCTTCGAGCGTGAGCGATGAAAGCGTCACGGTGCCCGGCACAGTGAGCGTCGAGGTTCCTAAGGCAATGCTTCCGCTGCCGGTCAGGCTGCGTCCGGCGTCGAGGGAAATCGAGGCAGTCGCCTCCAACTTTCCTCCGCCCAATTGGACCCCGTTTGTCGTTGCGCCGAGGTTTGTATCCGCGCTGATCGAGAGAGTTCCTGCGCTGATGTTCGTTGTGCCGGTAAACGTATTGGTCCCGCTCAATACCAACTTGCCTGCACCGGCTTTGTTGAGTCCCGAGCTTCCAGCTATGAGTGATCCAATTGTTGCCGTATGGCCGGCATCCGTCACAGTTACTCCTGCGGTTCCAAGTTCGAGGGTTGAATCCCTGAATGAGAAGCTATTGGAGCTGATCGTCAGTCCCGCGCTTTGGACAGGACCGGACAGCGTGACGATTTCGCCGATTCCAGTGAAGGTTGCCGGAGTCGTGAGTGTGTTGGTGTAAGCAGAGCCAAAGTGCCCGCTCCCGGTATCCTGCCAGGTCCCGCCGCTGCCGTCGCCTGTCCATGTGTAGCTGATTCCACCTGACGGAGTGTAAACAAATTGAAGATCATCGATCCGCCAATTGGCGGTGTTGGCGCTTGGTGCTCCCGCGCCATTGTATCCGAATAGGCGGAACGTCGTGGAGGCTGTTACGGCAAACGAGAAATCGACCGCGTTTTGAAGCGACCAAGTCGAGTTTGCAGCGTAGGTCCCGAGTGCAATGTCCGACGCGTAGCTATCGAAACTGCTGCGAAGGGTCCACGCTTGCGGGCCTGTGCCGGTCGAACGTACGCCGAAAAGGAGGTCGCTAAATGTCAGGGTGAGTCCGGCAGCCGGAGTGAGAGTAAACTCAAACGCAGCAGACCCGGATGGAGCGGAATTTAGCAGGCCAACTCGTGTAGCTGCACCAGCGTTGTTTGTGCCGCTTACTCCCGCATAGCCGGTCGACGCGCTGGTCGTCGTCAAAAGCGGAGTCGTTCCATTATTATTGTATTGGCTGATCGTCCCGCCGGTGACTTCGGCGTTATTGATCGAAGTGGGCGTGGCGGTTCCCATGTTCCACGTAATCGTTGCGGCCTGCACGGCTGGCTGTGCAGTGATGCTGAAGGCGGCGATGCTGCCGATGAGGATGCGGTTTGCGTTGATACGATTTCGGAGTGTTCTCATTTTACGATATTGCGGTTTGTTGCGTTGCGATACGGACAAAAGCATCGGTGGGTGACGGTGAAGTGTCCGATTTGAAAAGTTTTCGCGCTGAAGGCTCTTTTGTGGCTGGTTAAGACGCGAATGAAATCTGTGGACGATCGCCCCTTATTCGCGCTGCCTGTGTTCGAGCTACGCGCGGATTTCATGTAAGAGGGCCGTTGATGGAAGCCGGCCTGTCTCATTTGGATGGGCGGAAAAAACAGGAACTCGCTCTTCGCGTCAATAACGAGTTTCCGGTATTCTACGGTTCGCTCACCGTTACTCGGAGGAAAACCTTCTGGGCAGACCGATTGCCGCTGAGCGAGATTGAGGAGCGATATACCACCGTCTCTTTTTGCGCGCCGACGACCGGCGCGGTGCTGATGAGCACGGTTCCATTGTCCCAATCCGAAAGATCCGGTGACTGCTCGGCGGTATAGACGAGTGGCGCGGAATCCGTCCGTCGCGTAAATGTGATGGTCGGGAACAGCTTCATGGCGCCCCCATCTGTGGGATCAGCCGCGAGAATGCTGCCAGTTGCGCTCACTGGGGAAAGGGAACCGGACGAGGGATTCATATCGAACGCCCACTCGGAGAAATTGCTGTATCCATCGCCGTCGGGGTCTGCTGATTTTGCTCCGCCAATCGGGAACTGCGCGAGCCATGCGCTGCTGTATTTCAGGCCGGTAATTGAAAGGTCGTCGATTCTGTTGTTCGTGCCATTGACTGTCGCTCCACTGAGAAAAAGTCGCAGTTTTAGATTTGGCGCGTTTCGCAAAGCCGCAATGCCGGAAAGGTCAACGGTTCTCGGGACAAATTCCGCGTTCCCTGTCGGTCCGTTTGTTGGGCCGTAGTTTCCCGGGATGGTCGCGAAGTTTACGCCGTCCGTGCTCCATTTCCACGTATGCGTGTTGAACGCCGATGCCGACGACCAGCGCGTCTGGTAAGAGATTCCCAGATTCGTCCAGCCTGCGGCGGAAAGCGATACCTCAATGAATGTGTTGTTGCTGGTGCTGCTGTTTGTGCCGACGAGTGCCAACGATTGGCCCGAGACGCCGCCGAAGTTCGACACGCTACCGCCCCAACCCGTGGTCGAAATCGTCCCGCTGCCCGAACTCGACAGAATTGTGCTGCTAAAAGGAGTGGTGTCGAAATTCCAGGCTACAATGACACCTGATGATGCTGGCGGCGCATTGATGTCAGAGATTGTCACCGTCGCAGGCTGGCCGACGACGGCATAGTTTGCGCTCGGCGCGATTGTGACGATGGCCGTTTCCGTGCTCTCCGCGGCTCCATCGACTGACGGAGTGAGCGTGAGTGTCCCGCTCGTCGCGCTGGCCGGAATCGTCACTACACCCGCTGCGCTCGTGCCGCCCAACGTGTAGTCCGCGGGAACTGCGGTGCCGGTGGCCGAAAACGAAATCGCGAGCCCCCCGGTTGGCGCGGGGCTGCTCAGCGACACGACAAACGTCCCCGCAGTGAGCGGCGACTCGAACGCGTTCGCTACGCCGGGGTAAACTTGGACGGATTGCGCCCCCGAAGTCCCAAAAATCGACGCGACCCATTCCGGACGATCGATAAAGGGGTTTCGGTTGTGCTGGTAGGCCGAGTAAATCAGATCGTTCCGCGCCATTTCGACAGCGTCCGGCGGGTCCGCTTCGTGCCACGCGAGAAGAGTATTCAGCTTCGCCATTTGCGAGCTGCCGGGAGTCCCGTTGACAAGCTCCAGATCCACGGTGTTCGCTTCCGTCCCATCGTATCGCACGGCCATGTAAAAAAGCCCGCGAGCGATATCTCCGCGTTCACTGGTGGGCGGCTCCCACGAGTTCGAATCCTCCGTGCAAAGTGGTGCTTCCGCCGGCACTCCATATCCGCCGTCGGCGGGATTGCTGATGTCGTAGTACTTGTTGCTCCGGCTGGAATTAACGTCCGAATCGCACGGCGCGATATGGTGAAGGTCGCTGTCGTCCGGACCTCCGACGCTGTTGCCGCCCGGATTCACTCCGAGCGAGCGGGGCCACGTGTGCTCGCGGTTCCATAAAAAACTCGTTTTTGCCACCGGAGTGCCCGCGTAGATGAGTCGAATCTTTGTCGAGTCGGTCGGTGATTCCCACAGTGTTCGCAGTGGATCAAGAATCTCCGCATAAGGAATTACCGTGTGTCCGTTCTTGATGATGCCGTTCAGGGCCGATTTCAGCGGCAGCCCCGAGAGCCCGGAGGCTGCATTGTAATACCCTACAGGCGGGTCCCCGAAGACCCGCGCTGTGAAAAACAGGAGGGCTAAAAGGATGTGCCGCATAGAAATATGCGGGACGAATGACACAAACTTCGAGAAGCGCCAGTGCGAGAATTCGTTTTTCCCCGAATTTCACCTCCCCGACACGGAACGCGACCGGCAATTCGCCGGAGCGGATCATATTTTGAATCCGCACGCTTGGCACCCGCAGAGCAGGCGCTAGTGTGCGCCCGATGAACGATCCACGCTACGCGCTACTCGCAAAAAATCTCGTCAACTTTTCCGTCCAACTCAAAAAGGGCGAGACTGTCCTTCTCGACATGTTCGACGTGCCGGATGAAATGACCGTGGCCCTCATCCGTGCGGTCCGCGCCGTGGGTGCGGTGCCCGTTGCCGCTGTTCACCACGGACGCGTCACGCGTGAGATGGCACTCGGCGCGCAAGAGGAAGGGCTCGATCTCATCTCCGCCACGCAGCTTGCGCAAATGAAGAAGATGGACTCGTACGTGGCGTTTCGCGGCGGCGCGAACGTCACCGAAATGGCCGATGTTCCTGCCGACAAGATGCGCCTCATTTCCAAGAAAATGAAGGCGGTGCTCGACTGGCGCGTAAAGAAGACGAAGTGGTGCGTCCTTCGCTGGCCCAGCCCAAGCATGGCGCAGCTCGCGGGAATGAGCACGGAGGCTTTCGAGGACTTTTATTTCCGCGTTTGCACGCTCGACTATTCCAAGCTGGTCCCCGGCATGGCGGCGCTCAGTGAGTTGATGATGAAGACCGACAAGGTCCACATCAAGGGCCCCGGCACCGACCTGCACTTCAGCATCAAAGGAATCAAAGCAATCCCTTGCGGCGGAAAACACAATATCCCCGACGGCGAGTGCTTCACGGCTCCCGTGAAAAACAGCGTGCAAGGCGTCGTGCAATACAATGCGCCTACGATTTACCAAGGCAGCGCGTTCGATAACATCCGCCTCGAATTCAAGGACGGCAAAGTCTCCAAGGCGACATGCTCGGGCGACCAGAAAAAGCTCAACGACATCCTCACCAGCGACGCGGGCGCGAGCTACATCGGCGAGTTCGCGATTGGATTTAATCCGCATGTGCTCCACCCGATGCGCGATATTTTGTTCGACGAGAAAATTGCGGGTTCCTTCCATTTCACTCCGGGTCAGTGCTACGAGGAAACCGACAACGGCAACCGCTCGCAGGTCCACTGGGACATGGTCTGCATCCAGCGCGCCGACTACGGCGGCGGCGAGATTCTTTTCGACGGCAAGGTGATCCGCAAAGACGGTATCTTCGTCCCGAAAGCACTCCAGGCGTTGAATCCGGACCGTCTGCTCGCTTAAAACGATTCGCACTTTGAGAGCATCCACACGGTCTATCGCTGCGGTTCTGTCGCTCGCGCTTTGCTTTCTTTCCGGCTGCAAAAACAAGGAGAAGGAAGCGCGGCGTGAAGCGCTCATCGCTTTGATGCACGGCAATACTGCGGACGCGGACATCACTGCCGCGATCGCAAAAGCCCGTGAGACACTGCCCCAGTTTCTCGACGTGCTGAAATCGCCGAGCAGCGGTCAGGCGCAGTTCATGGTGCGCCGTCAGTTCCCGACGGACAAACCGGATGCGCGTCAAATCCTCATCGTCAATAACGTCACTTACGACGGTAAATTGCTGCACGGCAAACTCGACGACAACACCGCGCGGCCCGGCAGCGGCACGACTCGCGAGGGCATCGTCTCATTTCCGCCGGAGGAAATCTGCGACTGGATGTATAACGATAACGGGAAGGCCGCAGGCGGATTCATGCTTCGCGCGCTGAAGCTGAAGCTCACGGAGAAAGAGTGGAGCCCTTACGCGGAGCGGATCACGTTTAAGGATTGAGTCGGAAGGGCGCGCAACTTTTACGCGCCCATTACAATTCACTGGGGCGGCACTTACGGCTGCTTAACAATCGAATGCTTTGTTGTGTGGACAAGCGATGGCTCGGGCCGGCGCGAGTCGAAAAAACAAAACACACACAATGAAAACAATCCTCACAAACAGCATCCTCACTGCCGCCTTGGTCATCCTCGCGGCGAACACCTCCATCGCGCAGGGGCCGCAAATGCCCTCGCGCCGCCTACCACCGCCACACCGGCTCATGCCGCCGGGGCAGTTGCCTCCGCAAGAGCCGCGGCCGGGCCCGCCGCCGCAAGCGGGCGCGCCACTTCCGGGGCTGAATGCGGAACAACTCGCAGAGTTCTCGGCAGGCCGCGATGAGTTCATGAACGTCGAAGATGTCGAAGGCGGGCTCGGTCCGATTTTCAACAATGTCTCGTGCGTTTCCTGCCACTCGCAAGGAGGCACAGGCGGCGCGGGGACGATCAATGTGGTGCGCTTTGGGCGGACTACGGCGGGCGTTTTCGATCCGCTTGCGAATCTGGGGGGTTCACTGCTCCAGCGATTCTCGATCGCGGTCGGTACGCGGGAGGTCGTGCCTCGCGAGGCCAATGTGCGCGCCCGGCGACAGACGAGCGCGCTCTTCGGGCTCGGGCTGATTGAGGCAATTCCAGAGGAGTCGATCATTGCTGGTGCGAATCGTCCGCTTCCTCCGAATGTTCGCGGCCACATTGCGATGATTGACGATCCGACGAGCGGAGCGAAGCGCGTGGGCCGCTTTGGATGGAAGGGGCAGCATTCGTCGTTGGAGGCGTTTTGTGGTGATGCATATATGAACGAAATGGGAGTCACGAATGTGCTCTTCCCTGTCGAGAATGCGCCGAATGGAAAGGCCGATGTGTTGGCGCGGCTGGATACGGTCGCGGACCCGGAAGACACCGCTGATCCCGAAACGGGTAAGGCGGATTTCCAGCTCGCCGCCGATTTCGTGAAGTATCTCGGGGCACCACCTCGGCGTCCGCTGAACGGGGCCGCGTTGGAGGGACGGAATCATTTCAACAACGCGGGTTGCGCCGACTGTCACACTCCCGTGATGCGGACGGGCGTGAACGCGGTCGCCGCATTGAGCGAGAAGGATGTGCACCTCTTCTCGGACCTGCTCATTCACGACATGGGCTCGCTCGGCGACGGCATCACGCAAGGTCCAGTGACCGGGCGCGAGTTCCGCACGCCGCCGCTGTGGGGGCTCCGTGTGAGCGGGCCTTATTTGCACGACGGACGGGCTGCGACGGTGGACGCCGCGATCAAAATGCACGACGGTCAGGGTCGTGGATCGCGCGATAAATACGTGGCGCTTACCATTGCGCAGCGCAGGCAGATGCTCGAGTTCCTCGATACACTGTAATCGCTCCAAGGCGCCCCGCCGATCCGTCGGCGGGGCGTTCACTACACCGCGATTGGTGCTTTGATCGCTGGATGCGGGTCGTAGCCTTCGAGCGTGAAATCTCCGAATCGGAATGCGAAGAGGTCGGTCACGGCGGGGTTCAGCTTCATCACGGGAAGCGGACGCGGCTCGCGGGTGAGCTGGAGATTCGCCTGCTCGATGTGGTTTGAGTAAAGGTGGAGGTCGCCGAACGTGTGGACGAATTCACCGGGCTTCAGTCCGCAGACTTGTGCAATCATCAGCGTGAGGAGCGCGTAGCTGGCGATATTGAACGGGACGCCGAGGAACAGGTCGGCGCTGCGCTGGTAGAGCTGCAGCTCAGGCGTCCATCGAGCACGAAAAACTGGAACAGCGCGTGACAAGGCGGAAGCGCCATCCCGGAGACTTCGCCGGGGTTCCATGCGCTGACGA
>JAYUSJ010000083.1:0-23174 GCA_043755735.1 Verrucomicrobiaceae bacterium
TTTGCGCTGTCGCTACGCTGTTCTGCGAATCGCAGCGGCCTTATGCCCCGGAGAATAGACCTTGGAGATGTTGGGCGATCTTCGCCTTTGTTTGCTCCAACTCCGTTTTCGAGAGGGCGCGTCCTTCTTTCCGTTCGATGAGGTGGTCGATTAAAAGTTTTCGCGACTCGCCTCGACGATATCTCACGATGGTTTTCCGGGCGTGGGCGTCTTGCTTGGCGCGGTTCACTGTCCTCAGGATGGACCGGTGGGGACCGCCGATAAGAAGGTCGTATCGTGCGAGTCCGGTGACGTATGCGGAGAGTGACGGGTATCCGAGTTCCTGCCATCGCTCATCAACGTCCGCCCATATTCGCGAAGGAAACGTCACTCGCTCTGGTTTCGCTGTGAGTGCGGGTGCTGGCGTCAATTTTCGTGCATTGGTGCGCAGTTCGCTCAACTGCTCGATGATCTGAACGAGCAGCCCTTCGCGGGGCTGACCGGGACGGTAGCGGCGGGCGAGTTCGGCATCCACTGCGTCTTGCGCGGACTGCGAGTCGGCGGAGATTGCGATAGTGATCGTGTGAAGTGCGCAGCTTTGGAGGTCGTAGCTCACAAGGTCGAAGACGTACGGAGATAGCGTGCGAAATCCGAATTCCTCCGCACGCTGACGAAGCGACGGCGCGAGCAAACCGGGAATGGTGATGTTTTTGCGAATGCCTTTGGACATAATGAGGTGAAAAGCAAGTTGCGGGCTCAGTTTTGCTTGCAGCCGGGGTGGGATTGCAACCATTCGTCCAGTCGGCGCATTGTGCATTTCCCGAACGAAAACGGCGTGTCGCTCGCATTTTTGATTTGTGACATTGCCGTTCGTCCGATGCCGGAGATGAGGGACAGCTCGGTCGCGTTGAACTGCCGGTCGGGGAATTTCTCGGCGAAGAACAACAACGCGGCAAATGTCGTGGTGTCATTGAAGGTTTCGTCTTCGTGGCAAAAAGTAGCGGCTGAGGTCGGTGCGATGCGTGTTTTCATTTCGAGTGAGAATTGAAGGTAGCTGCGCCAGCATAAAACCCGCAACTGGGTGCCAATGGACACTTTTTCCAGAGTAAATTGGCAGAAAACTGCGTTTTGCTGCGCAATCCCCGAATCTGGAGCCCCACGCAGAACCGAACATCGTCAACTTTTTCCGCAGGTCATCGAAGAACGTGCGGAAGCAGTTTGAGAACATGGAAGAACAAACGCCACTGCATCGAAACGGGCGGAAAAAACTCGGGTGTAAAGCCCTCCACGTCACGCCGCACCGGGCATTCCGCCAGGGCGAGCGTGCGAAACCAAAAACGCATGCATCCAATGAACAAAAGCAAACTCCAAAAACTCGTCACCAAAACCGTCGCGCTCCATCGCGAGATCGCTGACAAGACAGAGCAACTCAAGGTCCTCAAAGCGACACTTGTCCAAGAGGCAAAGCTCCATCCGAAGGACCACGTCCAGACCGACAGCGGTGGCAAACGCTGGACCGCAGCGGGCAGCAACGGTTGCGTAGCTCGCGTCAGCTTTCCCACGGCGACTCTCGTGTCCGAAGTCGAGGGCAAAGGCGAACTCATCGAGCAATGCAAAGCAGTCGCAGGCGAAGCGTTTCGCAAACTCTTCACGCCCGTGAAAATCTACCAACTCGTGGAAGACTTCCGCACCGAGGCGAAAACACTCCTCCCAGAAGCGAATGCCGAGGAACTCACAAAGCTTTGCGAAAACGAGGCCGCGCCGCGAGTGAGCTTCGAGACCGCGAAGGAATCCACCGCACCGAAGGCGAAATGAAAACCGGTCGGACCTTCAAAAACAACGTCGGCCCGCAAGTGCGCCGTCTCCGCTACGCCCGCGGTTGGTCGCAATCAGTATTCGCAGCGAAACTGCAAATCGCCGGAATGGAAACAGACCGTAGCGGCGTCTCAAAAATCGAAGCCCGGCTCGTCTTTGTGGACGACCGTGCGCTCATGTATCTCGCCGAGGTGCTGCGCGTGGAAGTCCAGGAATTACTCCCGAAGCACGACCGCACCAGCCGTCTCCACGACTTTCTCGCCCGGCTGGAGACGACGCGATTCTAGTTAATCGGCCTCTTCAGGAACAACCGATTTCGTTGAAGGACGCGTTATCTTCCAATACTGGGCTGCTTCTTTCCGCGAGACAACTTGCCGGTAGTGCTTGAACAGCACCGACGGGGTTTGTTGTCCCATTTGCAACTGCGTGAGTTGGGCGCTATCGAATTTCACGAGGTGATAGCTCGCGAAGCTGTGACGGAGGCCGTTGTCCGGCCAGTCGTCCAGTTTCATGAGCTTGCAAAGGTCGTCGCGGCGTTTGCGGAATCCGGCGGGAACGACAGGTCCTGCGGGCTTGATGTAGGGCTGAAGCCATCCGGCGAGGTTCGGAAGAATGTCCACGTTTCGCGGCATGGTGATACGTTTCACCACGTCCGGTCCGAGCACGATGTGGTTGTCGTCCATTTTGACGGCGCTCCAATCGAGGCGCTTGAGTTCACATATCCGAAGCCCGGCGAACAATCCAAGCGCGACCGCAGGAAGGAGTCCGAGTTCGGGGTGTCCATCTGCGGTCCGCAATAGGTTTTGGGATTCCTCGACGCTGAAAATGTCCGGCGTTTTCTGACGAACAACCGGACGCTGAATTTTCGCGAGCGGGTTGAATGGGCAAAGGTCTTTACCGACTGCGTACTCGAAAAACATCGAGACGTCCCGAATGTAGTTCCGACGATTCAGCGGCTTCCAGTCCTTGCTCGCGAGCCACGCTTCGACGTCTGGGCGGAGGATGCTGTTCACCGTGCGTTCTGGGAAATCGCGCCAGAACACGCGCAGGGCCGTGCGCTGGCTCTTGATGTAATTATCGTCGGCACCGTTGCGCAGCTTCTCATCGAGATAAAGATTCATCGCTTCTTCGACGCTCCGTTTCCCTCCGGCGGGCATAGCGTATTGAAGGTAAAAGTTGGTCGCTATTTCGAGTGTCGCGCCGACGGCAGAAAGTCGATTCGCACATTCTAGTGCCTCCACTCGAACGCGGTCAGGCAGGTTAAACGCTGCCGCGCCTTGATTCGCTTTCAGTGTATTCACCTGTTCCGAAAATGCCTCCGCTTCACTTGCGCTGCGGAAGTGCTTGCGCTTCCGTTTTCCTTTCTCAAAAAACGAAACGACAAACATCACTTTCCCGTGAATGACGTGGCGTTTGTAGAGCGGTTTCTTCCGCGTGGTTTTGGATATATTTCCCGACTGAGCTGCCATGCCGGAAATTGTAAGATATTGTCAACAATGTGTCAACAGTACACACACTACAGAGAAACGCACTCGACTCGAAATCGAACGAACTGTAAAAGGTTCCGTGGGTTCAAATCCCACCCCTTCCGCCATTCCCCACCCGCGATGCCGAGCCCTACGAACTCGCACTCCCATATCTGCGCAGTGCGAACAGCCACCAAACCCGAGTGGCGGCGAGGACGATGAGCGTTGCCGCAATGAGCGTCGCGAGGCCCGCCCAGGGACTTTCAAACGGGCGCGCCATGAGTTTTGCGGGCACATTCGAGACGAGGATAATCGGCATGACCCAGGTAAAAATGAACTTGAAGACGCCGCGAAACACCGCGTCGGGATAGCGGCCGATGTGGAAGAGGTTGAAGTATCCGTGGATAAGCGCCTGACCGCGGATCATCCAAAAGCTGACGGCCGCCAGCGCAAACATTACCGCGTAGTGAACGGCGACGCCGAGCATCACCGCGAAGGCAAACAGGACGACATTCCACACATCCGGCACCACTCCGAGTTTCGCCAGCGACAGGACGACGATTCCGATTCCAACGATGGTATTGATGAAGGAGTCAAAGCTCACCTGCCGCGTGCTCACGGCAAACTGTGAATCGACCGGCAGCGCGAGTAAAATATCGAGCCGTCCCGTGCGGATCAGCTCGGGAAGATTCGCGAGGTTGATGTAAAAGAACCCCTGGAAAATCTGGGATATAATCTGGTGCGTGCCCACGAGGCAAACGAGCTGCCACTTCGTCCATCCGGCGATCTCCGTGACGTGCCCGTACATCACTTCGATGAACGCCATCTGCCCCAGAAACCAGCATGCCTCCACGAGCATCCAGAGCAGAAAGTTCGCTTTGAAATTCATCTCGCGGATGAGCGAGTTGCGAAAAGTCAGGCGATAGATGGCAAGATAGCGGTTCATTAAAATGGCGAAGGTCAAACCCGCTGATGCAGTGCCGCATTGTCCGTGAGTTGACCCGTGGACAATGTCCATCGAATCGAAAAAACGCATGCTTATTTTGAGAGCGCCTCATTCTTGTTTCCAGTTGCCGAAGAATCCGCCCGCTGTCCGTAGCGTGCCCGGCAACGGGTGTGATTAACTCTACTTCGTTAGCTGGCTTCCACCACGGAGGCGGGATGAGCGCAGAGAACGAAGTTTCGACGAAGAACATCTGCACCCATCCCTTCTCTGCGGTGCTAAAAAGAGCATGTCACAAAGTGGGATTAAATGTGGGAACGAACGAGATGGGATGAAGAGAAGCGCCTGCGCCCTCGTCCCGACAAGTCGGGTCGTCTGCGTCGCCCCGGATGCAGCGGTGCGGATCGTTCCAGTGACATCGCCCGGTCGTCTGCATCCTCCTTCGCCAAGTGATGTTTTGGCGAGGGCGCCAAAACCAGCCTGCGAGGGCGCAGGCGCTACCACGCGGCAGTCTTTTCACATTGGTGCGCAACCCGTCTCCATCTCAGGTGCGTTTCACTCGCTGCGCTCCCCCGTGTAACTATTTCTGAGCCCCTCCTTTACTAATCGTCGTGCCTACGCACACTGTTGCAGTCATTTCTTTCATGAATCTTCGCACCACTCGAGCAGGCCGCGCACCATCCGTTCGCTCCGGAAAAAGCCATCGCATCTCCATCGAGCCGCTGGAATCCCGGATCGCTCCGGCTTCCGGACTGGATGCCATCTTCTCCACCGGCTCTTTGATGATCGTTGATTCGGCAGGTGCAGCCTCGGATACGGATCTGACCATCTCTCTCAATGGCGCAAACATTCGCATCACCGACCCATCGCAGAATCTGACCGCAATCGGTGGCGGCACCCAGATCGACGTTCACACGGTCGAGTTCGCTTTCAGCAGCATCACCAGCCTCTTCCAAGTGGACGCGGGCTCCGGCGATGATTCGCTCCTGATTGATTACTCCGGCGGAAATCCGATTCCTTCCACCGGCTTCGATTTTGATGGCGGTATCGGCGCGGATACCCTCGTGGCAAACGGCGGCACAGCTTCGACCATCACCCATGCGCCCATCACGTTCGACAGCGGCGGGTTTATCGCCGATGGTGCACCGGTCCTTTACGACGCCATCGAAGACCTCACCGAGTCGCTTGATTCGCCGTTCCGCATTTTCGGCTTCGACACCGCAGCGGACGTGATCACCGTCACAAGCGGACCGGGGCCGCTGAATACGCTGAGTTCGCCCAACAGTCTTGCCATCAAGTTCGCAAGCCCGTCGGCAACACTTTTTCTCAATTCCGGCGACGGGGACGACACGATCACCATCGACTCGATCCATCCGGGTTTTACCGGCAACTTGCTTATTGATGCCGACACGGGCATCGACACTGTAAACATCGGCGAAGCGGTTATCGGCAGCGGCATCGACGTTACTGCGGAGACAACCAACATTCAGTCCCAGTTCAAACCAGGGTTGGCGGGCAGCATTTTCCGCGGCAATACGACGGGCTTCCAGTCCCCTGCGGGACTCACATTCGAGATCGGCGGAAGCGGCTCAAATCCAATATTTGGGGATGTCCAAGTGTTTGGCTCGGTCGATCTGACGGGAGGGGAACTCAACGTAACGTCCTCGCTGACGAGCCTCCCTGTTTCGCCGCTTATCCTCGTATCGAATGATGGGACTGATCCCCTAACCGGAACCTTTGACGGACTGCCGGAAGGCGCGTCCCTTACGATCAATGGCGCGAATTTCCTGCTCACTTATTTTGGCGGAGATGGGAACGATGTCGCCATCACTGCGGTCCCGCCCGCGCCTCCGGGAGTGATCGACCTTGGTGCACTCACCGGGGCGGACGGAGTCATTCTTTTTGGCCAGAACAATGGCGACCACCTTGGGCGAAGTGTCAGCAGCGCCGGGGATTTGAACAACGATGGCTTCGGCGACTTCATTGTCGGCGCGGAGGGAGTCGATCAATCCGGAACCCCGGATGCAGGCGCGGCCTACGTGGTCTTCGGGACCGATGGAGGAATTCCCAGCCCTTTGATCCTCGCCACACTCAACGGCAGCACCGGATTTAAGATCGAGGGTGTCTCCAGCACTCAGGAACTCGGACTTTCTGTGAGCAGAGCGGGCGATGTGAATGGCGACGGAATCGATGATATCCTCGTGAGTTCGAAGGAAAGCTCCGGTGACGGTGCGACGTATGTCGTCTTCGGGAGTACCAGTGTCTTTCCATCCACCGTCAGCGTATCCTCGCTGAATGGGGCAAACGGTTTCAAGATGACCGGCCTGTCGAGCAATGAGCAGTCGTCGCACGTATCCAATGCCGCAGGCGACATCAATGGCGACGGCGTCTCGGACATTCTGATCGGCATCGACGGTGGATTGAATGATGACGGAGCCATGAGCGGGATGGCTTACGTCGTCTTCGGGCGAAAGAGCACCCCTTTTCCGTCAATCGTGAACATCTCTGCACTGAACGGAAACGACGGTTTCAAAATCAACGGCGAATTCGGCAGCGACAAATTCGGGGGCAGCGTCGGCACCGCCGGCGATATCAACGGCGACGGGATCGACGACATCGTCATCGGCGCACGCCAGGCCGTCGATAACGATGCAGTCGTAGGCGGAGCTTACGTCATTTTCGGAAAACGCTCTGCATTTCCAGCAGCGCTGAACGCATCCTCGCTCGACGGCAAGAAAGGCTTCAAGGTTTTCGGGCAGAATTCAGCAGCCTATCTGGGCACCAGCGTCAGCAGCGCGGGCGATATCAACGGCGACGGCCTCGGCGACATCATTATCGGCGCACCACAGACCAACCCGGATGAGTCCGGCCCGGGATTTGGCTATGTAATCTTCGGCAAGCGGACGCCTTTTCCTTCCGTGTTCATGCTCTCGACGCTCAATGGCACCAATGGCTTCGCGCTCCAAGGCGAAGCGGATGGAAGCTTCACGGGCAAAAGCGCAGGCAGCGCGGGCGATTTCAATGATGACGGCTACGGCGACATCATCATCGGCGCAGAGCGCTCCGGCGGGGGCGGCGCCGCTTACCTCGTATTTGGGCGGCCTGCGGGATTTCCCCCCACCCTGCCGCTGTCCGCCGTGAACGGCACGACGGGCTACAAATTCGTCGGCACCGTACCGGGCGGCGGAGCGGGAGCAAGCGTCAGTGGCGCGGGCGATGTGAACGGTGATGGCAACGACGATATCATCATCGGTGCGCCGCTCGGCAGCGGCCAGTTCCCCGGTGCCGGCAATACTTACGTCGTATTCGGCAACGGCCCACTGCATCCGCTGCCCGTCATCAAATCCGGAGGAAAGACCGCGACCTTTATCGACACGGATGGCGAATTGGTAAGCGTGACGGTGAGCAAAGGAAAGATCACCCAGGATATGCTCACTTTCGGACCGGGAGGCGGGCTGTTTCTGGTGGATTTGAACGTTGGAAACACGTTCCAGGAAGGTGCCAACATCACTTTCGCAGTAAAGAAACTGCCCGGTCAAAATGGCGTCGTTCACGTCGGGGCAATTACCGGACTTGGCCTCAGCTTGGGAAAGGTCAAAGTCACCGGCGACCTCGGTCAGATCGATGTCGGCAACGGCAACCCGCTCAAGCCCGCGCTGAAATCACTGACGGTCGGAAGCCTCGGCGTGCTCGGGAAAGACATGCAACTTCCCGGAACTTTCAACCCGCTCGCCAGCGACATCTCCGGAGGGCTCCCGAAGTTCTCCATCCTCGGCAACCTCAACCTTGCGACGATCAACATTTTGGGCACGCTCGGAAAGCTCACCATCGGCGGCGATTTCCTCGGCTCGGGCGCACTCAGCCTCTCGCAACTTCAAGGACTCGCCGCGCTCGGCCACGGGGTCGTCGCGCCGGTCGCCGGTGGTGCCACGCTCGCCAGCTCGGGCCTCAACGCCGGGAGCATCGGCTCGATCAATATCAAGCAATCCCTCAACAACGCCGCGATCAATTCATCCGGCAATATCGGCAGCGCGAGCATTGGCGGCAGCGTGAACAAAGGTGCGATTGTCGCCGCAGGTTCGCTCAAAGTCGTGAAAGTCACCGGAGCCATCACCAGTGACGATCCCAACACACCGAGTGTCGTCGCGGCGCTCGCCACCGTGCCAAACAGCAAGCCCGCATCCGCCATCGCGATCAACGTATTTACCGTGAAGGGCGACGTCCTGAACGCCGAGATTCTGGTCGGATATAACAGGGACTTCGCTCCGACGAATTCCGATGCAAGCATCGGCACTTTCACCGTAAAAGGATCATGGACAGCTTCCAGCCTGGCAGTCGGCGTCGCGGATTTCGCAGACGACGGATTTGGAAGAAATGACGTACCGATCTTTGCGGGAGCGGCCGGCACCGGCACCGACCTCACGCCCAACATCATCTCCCGCATCGCCAGCCTCATCATCGGCAGCACCACGAGACTTGCTGACGGGTCGGCGAACGCCGGTGACTTTTTCGGCATCACCGCGCAGCTCATCGGAAAAGCAAAAATCAACGGCGTAAAAATCGTCCTGGATAAACTCGCCAAAGACAACATCGAGTTGGGAACCAACGGCGACTTCAGACTCGTGGAAGTGTAAAACATTCGCTGCTTTCCAATCGCAGCACTTCGCGTGATACCCGCAGGAATGAAAGCATTTCTTCTGCTCCTTCTCCTTCCATTGAAGATGTTCGCCGCCGGACCCGCTGAGACGTGGCGTACGGAAAAGCGCATCATCGACATGCACGTCCACCTCGATGGCTCGGCTGGCGGCATGGCGCGGGCTGCTGCAATCCTCGACCGCGCGGGAGTCGGCATCGGCGTGAATCTCAGCGGCGGGACGGTCACGCACAAAGAAGGCGAACCGTCCCAGTTTGAGCGTGTGAAGGCAGTCGCGGACGGGAGGCATCCGGGGCGGTTCGTCCATTACATGAATCTCGATTTCGCCGGATGGGATGCCGATGATTTCTCCGCGCGCGCGGCGAAGCAGATCGAGGAAGGCCGCAGGCTCGGCGCCGCAGGACTCAAGGAATACAAACGCCTCGGACTATTCCTTCGTGACGGGAAGAAACAGCTCATCAAAATCGACGATCCCAAACTCGACGCGATGTGGAAAAAGTGCGGCGAACTCGGCATGCCCGTAAGCATTCACGTCGCCGACCCGAGAGCGTTCTGGTTGCCGTATGATGAAAAAAACGAGCGATGGACCGAGCTGAAGGATCACAAAAGCTGGTGGTTTGGCGACGCCGCAAAATATCCACCGCGCGAAGAACTGCTCGCCGCGCTCGACCGGGTGATCGCGCGGCATCCGAAGACCACATTTGTGTGCGTTCACTTTGCGAATAATTCGGAGGATCTCGACTGGGTCGCAGCGCGCCTCGCTGAACGCCCCAATATGCAAGCCGATCTCGCCGCGCGCATCCCCGAACTCGGGCGTCATGCGCCGGAGAAAGCCCGCGCAATGTTCACTAAATATGCAGACCGGATTTTCTTCGCGACCGACTTCATGGTCTATAACAAACTCATCCTCGGCTCCGCCGGAGACGCGGACAACCCCACCGACGACGATGCCCACACGTTTTACCAGAAGTGCTGGCGCTACTTCGAAACCGACGACCGCGACTGGGCGCACATGACGCCTATTCAAGGCGACTGGACGATTTCCTCCATCGCGCTCCCGGCAGAGGTGCAACGGAAAATCTACTTCGACAACGCACGCAAGCTCCTAGCCCGCTCACTGCCGCTGCCCGTCATGCAAGCGGCAAAAACCGCACGCGATTTTGTGCCGGATGGAAAACTCGACGAACCGGAGTGGGCCACGGCCACCGCCGTCCGGCTGGAATACCAAAGCAACACCGCCGCCGCGCGCCCGAATCTTTCCACGACTGTGCGCGCGCTTTGGAGCGATGGGTTTCTTTACCTCGCCTACGAATGTCCGTTCACAAAACTCACCGTCTTCGACCCGCCGCAAAAAGAAGAGCGGATCGGACTTTGGGAACGCGATGTCGTGGAAGCGTTCATCGGCACCGAAGAAAAAATCACGCGCTACACCGAGTATGAATGGGCACCAAATGGCGAGAGTCTGGATCTTAAGCTCGATCTCCCGGCATCCGATTTCGCGTGGAGCAGCGGAATGGAGAGCGCCATCACGGTCGATGAGGGCGCACACGTCTGGCGCTGCGAAGCGCGCATCCCGATGAAATCCCTCGCCGCAACCGCGCCAAAATCCGGCACCCGCTGGCGCATCAATCTCTTCCGGATGGACGCCGCGGGAAAGGCCGGTCTTGCGTTCAGTCCGGCACTGCGCGGAACCTTTCATACCCCCGAGCGGTTTGGCTGGCTCGAACTCCGGTAAACCGCGCATCCGGGAAGGAAAGGAAAAGCTTTTGACCTCGCGCAAAACGGCATCCATACAAGCGCCACTTTGAAAACTGCACCCATGACTTTTAATGACATCCCCGGCGGCGTGACCGCCCCAAACGGTTTCCTCGCCGGAAGCGCCTACTGCGGAGTGAAGGCCGTGAATAAAGATAATCCGGATATCGCCCTCATCTTCTCGCAGCACAAAACCGTGGCGGCGGCGACCTTTACGACCAACAAGGTAAAGGCCGCGCCCGTCCGCGTTTCACGCACGCACGTCGCATCACCGGATGTCCGGGCCATCATCGCGAATTGCGGAAATGCGAACGCCTGCACGGGAGTGCCGGGAATCCAGAATGCAAAGCGGATGTGCCAGGCTGCCGCCACGGCACTCGGGCTGAAGGAGAGGCAGGTGCTCGTGTGCTCGACGGGCCGCATTGGCGTCCAGCTTCCCATCGAGAAAATGGAGGCGACGATTTTGACGATGCAGAGCTGCCTTGGCCCCGACGGGAGCAACGCAGCAGCGCGCGCAATCATGACGAGCGACACGTTTCCGAAAGAAGTCGCGGTGGAGTTGACCGTCGGTGGAAAGACCGTGCGCATCGGCGGAATTGCCAAGGGCGCGGGAATGATCGACCCGAATATGGCGACCATGCTTGCATTCATCACGACGGATGCCGTCGTGGATAAGACCACGCTGCAAAAAGCAGTCAGCGTCGCCGTCGAGCAATCGTTCAACCGCATCACGATCGATGGCGACATGAGCACAAACGACACGGTCCTCGCGCTGGCGAACGGAGCCGCCGGGAATAAAACCCTGAAGTATGGAACCAAGGATTTCAAAGCCTTCCAGGCTGCGCTCGACCATGTGATGCTCGAACTCTCCTGGCTCATCGTAAAGGATGGCGAAGGGGTTTCGAAGTTCGTCGAAGTTCGAGTGCATGGTGCCGCGTCTCTCGCTGATGCGAAACGATCCGCCGAAGCCATCGCAAACAGCACGCTGGTGAAATGCGCGTGGTTCGGTGAGGACCCAAACTGGGGCCGGATCATGGACGCACTCGGTTATTGCGGCGCAAAGATGCGCGAAGAGCAGGTGGACATTTTCTACGACGGCGTGATCGCCGTGAAGCAGGGAATGCAGAGCAAGACGCCATTTGAAAAACTACGTGAGGTTGTGAAACAGAAGCGCTTCACCATCTGCGTGGACCTTCATCAGGGCAGCGGCGAATACGTTGTCTATAGCACCGACTTCACGATGGAATACGTGAAGCTGAACATGGGCGACGGCACTGGCGGATAGTGCTCTGCCAGTCGTCACGCGATGGTAAGCCAGCGTGTTTATCGGCTGTGATTTGTGACTGGTGAGAAGTGATTAGTCGCAAGCGTGATGGCGTGGGTCGAATCGCTTGCAACAACTCACCATTCACGGGGATGAAGCGCTCCCCCTTCGCGTCCCTCGCAAGCTTCGTAGTCAACCCCTCGTCCGTTTGGTTGTCTTTGCAAGATCGTATCACGGCTATTTTAAGACGAAGCGGTAGCCAAACTCCCGCACGGTGGTGATGAATCTTGGGTGCGCCGGCTCGGGCTCGATCTTGTTGCGAAGGGCGACGACGAACCGGTCGATCGAACGGGGAGTGACCGCAGAATCGTAGCCCCAGACGTTCGTCATGATGAGATCGCGACTGCACGCCTGATCCGCGTGGCTGCAAAGAAAATGGAGCAACTCGAACTCTTTCGGCGAGAGTTCCACAAGCTGGCCTCTGCGAGTGAACGTCCGTCCGTCGATATCGAGACGGCAGTCGCCGAACTCGAAAACCTGCCCCGCTTTCGGCGAACGCCGTCGCAAGAGAGCCTCGGAGCGGGCGAGGACTTCTTTGATCGAGAACGGCTTTTTCACGTAATCGTCCGCACCCAATTTTAGTCCGAGAACGATGTCGCTCTCCTGGCTCTTCGCGGTGAGCATAAGGATGGGCACATCCACTTTTTCATCCCGGAGAAACCGGCAGATTTCGTAGCCGTTGACTTTCGGAAGCATGAGGTCGAGCACGATCAAATCGGGGCGGAGTGCCAGTGCACGCTGGAGTCCGAGCTCGCCATCCGTGGCAGTGTGGACGCGATAACCTTCAAACTCAAAGTTGTCCTTCAGACCGCGCAACATGGTCGGGTCGTCTTCGATGATGAGAACGGTGTGGTTCATGGTGAAATACCGGGCAGCCAGAGTTCAAACGTCGAGCCCTCGCCCGGCACGCTTTCGTGCGACACATTGCCGTGATGTGCATCCACAATTTGCTGAACGATGGAGAGCCCCAGCCCGCAACCCTCCCGCGTTCGCGAGAGTCGCTGATCGGCCTGATAAAACGGACGAAAAATGGCGCGCCGCTGATCTTCAGGGATGCCAACTCCGTTGTCTTCAATGAAGAACGAGACTCCGCCGTTCTTCGCCATGACGCGCAGCGCGATGCGTTTCTCTTCGCCCGTGTATTTGAGCGCGTTGTCGAGAATGTTGCAAAGTGCCGAAACGATTGCATCACGATCAACGCGAACGCCCGGAAGTGCTTCAGAAATATCCCCGGTAAAAACACAGCCGGGCGCAGAAAGGCGACCCTGCATCTGCCGGACAGCCGCGCGGGCGATGTCGGCTGCGGGGACACTTTCAAAGTGCATCGTCTGCCCGCCCTTTTCGAGCCGCGAGAAAGTCAGGAAGCTCTCGGAGAGCCGGCCCAGCCGCTCATTTTCCGCAGCAATCAAATCGAGGTACTCGTGCAATTTCTCCTCACCCCGATAGCGCCCCTCGCGCAGCGTATCGACGAGCATCCTCATACTTGCCAGCGGCGTGCGCAATTCGTGGGCCACGGTTGCGACGCTGGTGTTCTTTAATTCCTGAAGCGCCAGTTGCCGCCGCAATGCCAGCACCGCGAGCCCTGCGATGCAGATGACGGCGGTTGCTGTGAGACCCAGCGTCCACGCAAAGAGACGACGCTGGTCCTCCACGCTTTGTTCGAGGAGCGTGTCGTCCTTCATGTGAATAATCGCCATCCAGCCCGGATGCCCCGGAACAACCGACTGTGCGAGCGGCGGGCCCCAAGGGTTTCGCTCCCCGTCAATGTGCGCGCCCTTCTCGCCGACAATCCGCTGGGTAACATTCGCATCCGTGTAGTCGCGTATCCGCGCGAGGATCTCCCCGGCACTGGCACCTTCCGCCGAAGCCAGAGCCGAACCGAGACTTGCCGCATAGCGCTGCTCCAGCCGCTCCGCTGCCATGCTGCGTTCACCGCGAAGCGCATCGACCATGAAGCGCGCCATCATTGCCGTGGGAATCAGCGGGACGAGAAACAGCAGCAACAACAGCGCTCGAAGCTGCTTCGGCCGTATCTCGTCGGTCGTCATGGCACTCTACGCCAGTCCGAGATTGCGGACGATCGCTTCCGTGGAGCGCACTTTATTGAGCGTGTAAAAGTGAATGCCTGGAACTCCGAACTTAATGAGCGCCTCGCACTGCTTCGTGGCATATTCGATGCCGTATTCCACCACCGATTCATCGTCACTCAGTGAATCCAGTTTCTCCACGAAAGCGGATGGGAGTTTCGCGCCGCACAGCTCCACGAACTTCTTGGTCTGCTTTGCCGACAGCACCGGAAGCACTCCCGGAATGATGGGCACATGGACTCCAAGCTTCTTTGTGAGGTGCTCGCAGAACTCGTAGAAATCCTCGTTATCAAAAAAGAGCTGAGTGACGATAAAGTCCGCGCCATTGCGAACCTTCTGCGCGAGAAACTCCCAGTCCACATGCTTCCCGCCTGTCTGCGCGATGTGTCCTTCGGGAAATCCCGCAGTCCCGATATTGAAGCATCCCTGCTCCCGCAAGAACGTGACGAGTTCCGACGAGTATGTGAAGCCACCTTCGGTCGCCGTCCATTCCCCCGTGCCCGCCGGCGGGTCGCCGCGAAGAGCGAGAATATTTTTTACTCCGCGCGCTTTTGCGTCGGCCACCACGTCGGACAGTTCCTGGCGTGTGGATGCCACGCAGGTGAGGTGCATCATGGTCGTGAGGTCGTAGTCCTTCTGGATTCGATCCACGATTTGGATGGTCTTGTCCCGCGTAGTTCCACCCGCACCGTAGGTCACGGAACAGTAGTCCGGCTTAAGTGCCATCAATGCCGGAATCGTTTTCTCCAGCAACGTCCGGTCGCCCTCATCCGTGCGCGGCGGAAAGAATTCAAACGAGATCGCGGGGCGACCCGCTGCGCGGCAGGCTTCGTGGATGTCGTGGATATGCTGGATCATGTGCCGGCAACCTTTCGCAATTCCCGTGCGATGTGGCAAGGGATTGCGCATGTTTCTATCGGGCGACTCCCTCGCACCCCGATGAAAAATCCGAGCCCGCTACTGCGTCCGTTTCGTCCCGCGCCGTTTGAAACAGACCGATAGCCCGAGGAGCAGCAGCGCCGCAGACCCCGGCTCGGGAATACTGCGAATCGCCACATCGTTCCCGCTTCCCGCAAAGCCCATACCCGATTCCGCAGTGTAGCTGATTTGGAAAAGCTCACTCCCGACGGTGAATGTCGCATCCTGACCAAGAGGCGTTGGCACGCCGTTCAAAAACGAATAGTTGCCCGTCACAGCATCCACACCGTCATTCAGAATGAGATAGAAAATGTCGGTGCCGCGAACCGGCGCGTATCCCAAGTCCAGCGCCAGATTCCCGCCCGCAAGCTTTACCAGTCCACGGACGCCCACTTGGTCGTAGCCTGTCCGCGCGACTCCGCTATCGAGATCGAAGCGCGTGCTCGCACCGGCAGCAAGCTCCAGACCCTCGGCATCAAGCCGGCCGGGAGACGCGTCACCAGCCGATAAGAGCCCGCCGGCGCGAACATCGACCGCCCCTACGAAGCCCGTTCCTGCCAGCGTCGCGGAGGCGTCCACGGTCACGCTGCCGGAGAGGCTCCCCGACACGGCCAACTTCCCGGATTGCACGAATATATTTGCGTAGAAATCCCCCTGCCCTTCCCCGATCTCCACCACGCCACCTCCGTCGATTCGCATCGAGCCAAACCCGGCGAGCTGATTTGGATCGTTAAAACTCAAGGTTCCCCCGATCACATTCAACTCCCCGTCCGCATCGATGAACCAGCGCTTCGTGCCGGCTGGCGCGTCGAGACTTCCTTCCACGGTAAAGATTCCGGAATTCGTGACCCGGATTTCCTTGGGCCCGGAACCGAGAAGTGTCGGGTCCGCCACGCCTGGCCCGGCGATTACGAGCTCGGCACCATCGACAAGGATGTCGCCCACGAAAGTGTTGCCTAGGTTAGCGAGCCTGACGACTCCGCCGCCGGTGAAAGTCACGCCGTTGATCTCCGAAAACGGCACACCTCCGCTGATGATTCCTCCGAGCGTGAGAGTTGTGGCGCTCACACGAAACACTGAACCGCCGGACGTCCCCAGCACGACAGGCATCGACAAGGTGGACGGAATCGCGCCCGTAAACCCAAACTCGCCGCCCCCCAACCGCAGGGGACCGCCTCCGTTGCCGAGCGCTGCGAGGCTGTTGACCACCAAGGCGCCTTCCTGAATGGAAATCTCACCGAGATTGCCACTCCCGTTTTGCAAGATGATCTCCAGATTACCCGGACCGAATTTAGTGAAACCGCCCGCTATTCCAGACGTGACGATATCCGACTGGATCACCGCGTTCGCGTTTAGCCCCACGTAGATGAGCGCCTCACTGCTCCCGAGAGAAATGCTTCCGCCACGAACCTCTCCCATATCGTGAAAAATAAAACCGGCCATTGCGCTCAATCCGCCGACTGTGAGGGTGATGCCCGGTGCGATTTCCAACGTACCTTTAATGCGGGCCGCGAGAACGGCCTCGTTCACCATCAACTCTTCCGAATCGATATCGATCACCTCGCTCGACTGCGCCGGGTTGAACGCATCCTCGTAATTGGGTGCAGCGCTGATGAACCCCAACGACGGAGAATACTGGAGAAAATGCGGCGTCTCATCGGAATCGGAATCAACCGCGACCACATACGGTGGATAAAACGGAATGGCAGTTGTCGCACCGGTGATCCGCCACCGCTCGCCGTCTCCAAATGGCGCACCGAACATGTCGAGTCCGGCAAATGGATTGATGACCATCGTTCCATGATCGATCCGCGAAATCGCCCCGGTCGTGAACGATAAAAGGAGGTTCGGATTAATCTCACCGAGGGTGAGCTGACTGTAATCCAGATTTACGCGAACGGCCCCACCAAGAATGACTCCGCCTGGTGCCGCCAAAGATGCGCTGTTCAAGGTTTCACTCAGCGGGCTGGCCGAGAGCAATCCGTTATTCAAACGCAGCGCCGCGGTGCCGAATACATTCCCGAAAGGTGCGAGCGAGCGAAGTTCGCCACCGCCCAGAGTGAAGGACCCGCCGGCGCTAGGTGCCAAATCCATCCGCAAGATTCCCTTGCCGAGCTTCGTGAAGCCACCCGTCCCCGAAATCGGGCTCACCGTAAAACCCAGCTCCAAATCCTCTTGCACCTCGACAAAATTCGAAGAGCCAAGGAGGTACAAATCCCGTTCGGTATCGAAAGGCCCCGTGATTGTCAGTCCGCCTCCACTCAGGCGCACGCCATTTCCGATTTTCCCCAGATCGCCATCTTCTTCCACGGTCACACGTCCACCGGTCACAACAAGAGCGCTCGCAAGAGCCGTCCCGAAGTCGTTTTGAAAATTTGAGAGAATCAGATTTCCGCCGCCCGTCTTCGTCAAAACTTTCGAGCCGGTCAACTGGCCGGATATCATCGCCCGACTTCCGCTCGCGACATCGAGCGTTGTTCCGATGTCGTTCAAGGCAAGATCGCCGAAGAGCGTCACGGTGCCGCCACCGAAAGACAGGGAGCGGGTACCCGCAGTCCCGCCGACGCTGACACTATTCACAAATGAAGACGTTCCTAAAAAAGCCAGCGACACACTCCCCAGTCCTGTGCCCAGTTGCACAGCGCCCGCTCCCAGCGCGCCCGAGCCTCGCACTTCGACGGGGCCATTCTCGATAAAGAGGCCGCCGGTCCATGTGGATACATTGCGGAGGATGAGCGACTCGACCCCGGCCTTCGTGATCCTCCGGGGCGCTCCCACCTCGGAGATCCCACTGAGGAAAGTGTCTGCGTTTGTCACCAATCGTGCGTCACCATTCAGCGACACCATGTCAAAGCCGAGGGAGTATCCATTTCCCGACGTCGTAGTGAGTGTCTGCGCTCCCATCGTAATTCCGGCGAGTTGCAGCAGTTTCCCTGTACCGCCGAGCCCGCTGATGCGATCGGCATCAATGGTCACGCTGCCGGTCAGTCGGATGCGGTTACGTAGCGCGTATTCCTCCAGCAACGAGTTGTTCGAGCCATCCCGCCGGAGATTGAGAATTCCTGCCGCAAGCACGAGTTCCGCAGAACCAAGCGGGCTGTTGCCTTCGGTAAAACGCGCTTCCAATGTGCTCCTGATCAGCGTCACCGATTGCGCGGAAGTCAGATTCCCATTCCCGCTGAAAACCACGCTTCCAGTCGATCCCGTCAACGTGAACACATTGCCCGCGAGCGACGAAAACACACCGCTATCCACCACAAATGCCCTGGTTCCGAAATCGACCGTGTAGCCGGCCGTGTTAAAAGTCAGCGATGTCGCCGTGATCGCCGTTCCCAAAGTAACCACGCCGCCCACCCCGCCAAAAATCGCATCGTTCGTCGTCCATCGCACGCCGGTTCCGCCCGTCAGAGCGGTGTCCCAATTCAACGTGGTGCTTAGCGTCGTCCAAGTCCCCGTCCCGCCACCCGGGTCGCCCGCGCTCACCGCTCCGTCCCAGTACAGCGGCGCAGCATGCACGACCATTGAGGACGTGAACCCGGTAAAGAGAATGCAGGCAAAGCGAGAGAGCATGTAAAAGAGCGGGGGAACATGATGGGAATTCCCCGATGTTCAACGAAAAGCGCGCTTCTATCCCAAAAACCCGCGGATTTTTTCAACAACGGCCCGCTGCGTCTCGGCGTCCGAGAAAATGCTAAAATGGTCGCCCGGAACGATAAACCCGGATGCGGATTTCGAAACATCCCGCCATCCCCGCGCTGCGTCCTCGCAGTGCCATGCATTGTCCTCTTGCGCCGGCCAGAGGCACAGCAACTGCCCCCCGAACGCTCCCGCCACGTATCCATCGATGGCTCGCAGATAGAAACCTGAAAGAAAGCAGGCATGACCTACCGCGGGTTGATCTTTCTTCCGCACCTTCAGTTCCGATTTCCGCCCGCCCGCAAGGATTTTCCCGATGCGTTTCAGCTTCCACTCCCATGCCAGAAGTCGATTCCTCATCCGCACAAAACGCTTTCCCAGCGTCTCCTCGCTCGCATTAAAACTGAGTGCCCGTATCCACCGTTCCACCATGCGAAAACGGAGTCGCGAGCCATTGGCCATCAATAAGACCACCTTCGGCGCATCCTCTCCCGCCGCCTCCAGTTGCCGCGCCATCTCCAGCGCGACAAACGCTCCGTTGCAGTAACCTCCGAGAATCCACGGCCCTTTGAAGCCTGCCCGCTTCAATTCTGCGATCCTGTCGGCGGCCATCTCGCGAATCGAGCCGGGCAGTATTCCGCCAGTGGCTCCGTGGGGATGAACCGCAATGACCGGCTGATCGGGCCCCAGCAGATCGGCAAGGTCGCGGCAGTAGTCGCCGCCGAAATAGTTTCCGTGCAGATAAATGAACGGCTGCTTTTTTCCATCCGCATTCAGTCGCATCCAGTTCGACCCGCGCTCTTCCGACGATGGACGCGGATCGGGCGGTGGCAGTTCATCACCTCCGGGACGATCAGGACTCACCAGCGGGATGCCGCGCGCCCCGGTCGATTCATTCGCACTTGGGCGGGTGATGGTGGCATTTTGCGCACCGCCCGCAACCATCGCGCCCAACTGGGCCCAATCGAGGTGAACATTATAGGCCGTCCTTTCCAGCGCCCCGCGATCCGATTGCCAGCCCCTGCGCAACGACGGAGGAATCGCGGATGCGCTCACATTGAGCCTGTCGAGCTCCCGACCTGCATTCGCCGACAGGACTGGATCACCGAGCGAAATCCTCGAAACTTCCGGAGTCACCAAGCCGGATTCTTTCAGCATCCGGCGCAGCGCGGCGATGGTCGGCTCCTTGTAAAGACGGGCGAGCTTGGGACGAATCCCAAACCGCCGCTCCAATGCCGACGCCAGACCGATCATCTCGATCGACGACACGCCGTGGTGCAGAAAATTGAGGTCCTCATCCACTTTTCCGCAGCGAAATACCCCGGCAACGAGTGCAGCAAGCTCGTCCAGCTCGCACCCCGGCCCTTCAGCCTCGGAGGGCGGAGGCAATGCCTTGCGGTCCACCTTTCCATTCGCACTCAGCGGAAACGCATCGAGCACCGAAATAGTCGCCGGCACCATGTATAACGGCAACCGCTCCCGCAGGAAAACCCGCAAGTCCGCGCTGCCCGGGATGTGACCGTTGCGAGGCACCACATATGCCGCGAGCCGCTTGCCACCCTCGCGATGTCCGACCGCCAGGACAGCCGCAGCACCCACTTCGGGATGCAGGCGAAGTGAGGCCTCGATCTCCTCCAGCTCAATCCGGAATCCGTGCACTTTCACTTGAAAATCCTCCCGCCCCAAAAACTCCATCTGTCCATCCGGCAGCCAGCGCCCCAAGTCGCCAGTGCGATAGATTCGTTCGCCACTTGCAGGGTGAATGATGAAGCGCGCCGCCGTCTCCTCCGGGCTCGCCCAGTAGCCGCGGGCAACGCCACGGCCGCCGATGTAAATCTGCCCGGCCACAAGCGTCTCACAAGGCTGCATCCGTGCATCCAAAACAAAAACATCCTGATTCGCCATGGGCCTGCCGTAAGGGATGCTCCGCCAATGCGGGTCCACTTGCCCGACGCGGAAATCGATCGACCATATCGAGCCCTCCGTTGCGCCGCCCATCGCGATCACTTCTGCATCCGGCACAACCGCACGGAAACGGGACGGCAACGCAAGCGGGATCCAATCTCCGCTCAGCAACGCAGCGCGCAACGTCGTCCCCGCGCGATCGGGATGCAGTTCCAAATAGCCCGCATAGAGCTCCAGCAACGCGGGGACGGAATTCCAAATGGTCACGCCCTCCGTCCGGACAAGGTCCGCCCAATGCGCTGGTTCTCTGGCGGAATCTGCATCCGGGATGACAATCGAAGCTCCCGCAGCGAACGCGCCCCATACATCCCAGACGCTCAGATCAAAACTCAACGCGGAGAGCGCAAGAACACGGTCTTTGTGCGTCATGCGACGGCGGCGATTCACGTCCAGACAGGTATTCACCGCGCCGCGATGATCGATCATCACGCCCTTCGGTTCGCCCGTCGATCCGCTGGTGAAGATGACATACGCGAGACCATCGGGCCGGCTCAGCATCGGCGAAGGTCCGTCGTTTTCACCGCCGCCCACTACGATGCACTCCACACCACGGGGCCAATTCGCTCCGCGATTCCCATGTTGGACCAATGCGATCTTCGCGCCTGATTTCCCGAGCATCGCATTCCGGCGAATGTCCGGCAGCGACTCATCGACGGGCACGTACGCGGAGCCGGCATAGTGAATGGCAAGGACTGCGACGATTTGTTCCCAGCCCTTTTCCATCACCACCGCAATCAGCTTTCCCGCCGGCAGTCGCTCCGCAACAAACATCGCCCGTCGATGGAGCTGCGCATACGTCAGCGTCCCCGTGCTCCAGCGCACCGCGATCGCGTTGGGAGCCTCGGCAAGTTGCACCGCAAACAGACCATCCAGCGTGGTATCGCTTTCCACCATCCTCGCTCCCCTGCTCCATTCCGCAATCTGCAGCCGCTCATTTTCATCGGCGACCGAAATATCCGACACCAAAGCACCCGGCGCGGCGGCGGCAATATTTTCCAGCGCGGCTGAGAATCGCTGCACCGCCAGCGCGAGCACCGAAGAGGGAAGCGACGGATGAGCCAGAAAATCAAAGGTCAACTCTTCGCCTCCGAACACCCGCAATGTGAGCGGCACCCCCGTGTCCTCCCTCATCTCAAAATCGCATCGCTCCGGATTCTCCATCGCCTGCCGGACCGCAGCATCAAACGGCCGATGGTCATACATGATGACCGTGGGAATCAGGGACTCCGCCCCCGCCCACCGCTGGATGTCTTCCAGATCCGCAGACTCATAGGATCGGAGCGAGCGCCGATGTTCGGCAATCCCGCAAATCCAGCCCGCCAAAGACTGGGCCGGCTCCACGCGGATGCGAAGCGGCACCGTGTTCACACACATCCCGACAAGATCCCGCGCATCAGCAGGCCTGCACGAACGCACTTCGCCAAACACCACATCATCGATGCCCGCCTGCCGCCCCAGCACCAAAGCCCACGCCGCATGAACAAGGCTGGCGAATGAACAATCATACCGCGCAGAGAACTCCCGAAGCTGCGTCGTCGCCCTCCGGGAAATTTGCCCTGCGCATTGCCGGATCGATGCTCCATCCCGCAACGGGGGATCGAACATGGTTCCGCGGTCCACTCCGGCCAGCTCCGCCCGCCAGAACTCCTCTTCCGACTTCGAGCCGTCGCCAGTCCGGGATCGAAGATACGATTCAAACGATGGCCCGGCGGAAGCCTCGCACGCACGCCCCTCCAGCAGCGCATCATACGCGGCAAAAACATCCTGCAGCACCAGCACTGCCGACCGCCCATCGAGCATCGCATGATGAAACGTCCACACCATGCACCACTCCGGCCCCTGCATCTCGAACAGCGCAACCCTCATCAGCGGCGCGCCGGAAAACTCGAAGCCGGCAATCCGATCCGACGACAGGAATGCCTCCAGTTGTTCCTTCTCAAACCGGCAGTCCCCGAGGCTCCATGCGATCGCAGCTTCCGCAGAAAAAACAGGCGCACCATCCGCAGAGTCGATCCCCATCCGGAGCGCGTCATGATTCTGAATTGCCACGTTCCATGCCGAGCGGAGCAGCTCCGGACGGACACCCTCGCGCAAAGTCACAATCACCTGCTGCACATTGACGCCGTCTCCCGGCGAGATGCGCCCGCGCCGGACCATCGCGCGCTGAAGCGGCGTGCAAGCCGGCTCGGCGACAGCGATATCCTCTGTTTCGCAGGTCACATCTTTGTGGATCATGTTGGGCTGGGACGGTCTCCCAGGCATCCATGGGAAAGCACTCACGGTGCCATCCATCACCCTCGTTTCGAAATGAACCAAGGCTCATCCGCGGACGCTCGGGGCGACGGGTGTGATTAAAAGTGGAACAGACGAAGTGGTCAGTGGTCAGTATTCAGTGGTCAGTCCACGCCCGTTTACTGACTACTGAACACTCCTGAGTAACACATTGCAAAGTGTTCAAGAGAAGGGTGAAGCGTCGGCGCGAAAAAGACTGTCGCGGGGTAGCACCCGCGCCCTCGTCCCGACACGTCGGGACATCTGCGTCGCCCTCGACGCAGCGGTTTGGCGGTCCCTGCTTGTCAACACGCTCATTGCTCCAGCGCTTTCTTTTCCTCCGCCGTGAGCTCGGGCATTC
>JAYUSJ010000084.1:0-6828 GCA_043755735.1 Verrucomicrobiaceae bacterium
GTCACCCGCCGCAGCCAGCTCGCACGATCCGCTGGGGGCGATATTGTGAGGCCGTTTTCCTTCAGCTTCGCGGCGATGAAAGTATCTATGGAGTGTTCGCCGGAAGCCACGGCCAGCGGCTTGAAGCTCCAGTGGTCGCGCTTGTCCTTTAGCTTAACCGCATCCACGCCATCGGGCCACGCCGCGCCCTCATTGATCCACGCCGTCAGCGTGGCGACCTGCGCGGCGGAAAGGCGCTCGCCCTTCGGCGGCATCACCTCGTCATCTTCGCTCGAAGTGACGAGATGAATCAGCGAACTCTCCTTCGCCTTTCCCGGCAGGATGTTCGGTCCCTCGTTGTCGCCCCCCTTCAGCGCCGCCTCCTTTACGTCGAGCCGCAGTCCGGATTTCTGTTTCTTCTCTCCGTGGCACTCTGTGCAGTGCTTTTCAAAAATCGGCCGCACCTCGCGCACGAAGTCCACCTGCGCGGCAGCAGCGCAAGCGACGAGGCACTGCGACAATACAAGCGCGTAGGTTCCGAGACTGGACTTCATGTCTGAGATCGTGGCGGTTTGACCGATGGATTCAAGCAGCGAAGCACGCCGCCGCTCTTTACATATCCTAGCAGCCTGTCGGACTTACGTGTGCGTAATTCTTATACGCCCCGCCATTGCGTTTTTATTTTCCGGGAGGGTCCGGGGATGGGTCAAAAACGCTCGTTTTTCGCGAGAATTGGCTAAGTCCGACAAACTCCTAGGGTGGTTTTGGCTGCCCATCCTCGCTACGCTCCGCCTATTGGCCTCGTAGCCGCGCACAAAGCTCCAGAAGCTGCGTCACAGGCACGGCTTCAATATTCTCTGCCAGCATACGACTCTCGCTCCCACGGTGAATAACGAAGACTCTATCGAGTTTCAGATCGCGTGCAGCGTTCACCATGCTGGATGTTACGAAAGGCTTGTCAGACATCTTGATTTCAAAGCCAAACAGCTTGGTGCCAAGCGGCACGACGAGATCCATCTCGTCTCCCCCGGAAGTTCGCCAGAAGTAGCATGCGTCGCCGCAATCGAGCAGGCGGACGATGTTTTCCATGACGAAACCCTCCCATGAAGCTCCACTCCGTTCATTCGTCCGAAGCGAGTCGCGAGTGTGGACGCGAAGCAGCGTGTGCAAGAGCCCGGTATCCCGGAAAAAAATACGCGGTGCCTTCCTGATGCGTTTGCCGACGTTTGCTTCGTAGGGGGTGAGCACCCTGACGAGGTATGCTTCCGCGAAAACATCAAGGTAACGCTGCACAGTCTTTGTATCCACGCCCAGCGAACGCGCGACTTCATCGCGATTCCAAATCTGCCCGTGATAGTGGGCGAACAGCGTAAGCAATTGTGCGAGGCGCGGTGCCGGCAGCGTACTGCCGGCTAGGCGCTGGATATCCCGGAACAGGTAAGTCTTGAGAAAATTCTCCCACCACTCCCGTGCGTCCGCGTCTTCTTCCGGAAGAAACGACAATGGGAATCCGCCCCGGAGCCAGAGTTGCTCCCATCTGAGGGGCCCTGTCTCGCCGATATGGAAGCCGCCCAATTCGATCATCCGCACCCGGCCCGCGAGGGAGTCTGCGGTTCGGCGAATCAAATCAGGCGAAGCGCTCCCGGTGATGAGGAACCGGACTCGGCAGCCGGGGTCATCTACTATCACGCGAAGGTAGTTAAATAGTTCCGGCCAAAGCTGGATTTCATCGAGCACCACGACACCTTCCAACGAAGAAAGCCTGCCAATCGGATCGGGCGCGATTCGTATTAAATCGAGCGGGTTTTCAATATCGTAGCGATTCTCCGGCTTGGGTGCGAAAAGGCGGGCGAGCGTGGTTTTTCCACACTGCCGCGGGCCAAGAAGCGCCGTTACAGGAAACCGTCGGATGGACTGCTCAATCGCGTCATAATACTCCTTCCTGGCAATGAATTCTGAACTCATGATTTGCAAAAGGTGGCATTCATGCATACTTTTGCAAGCGATGAATCACAGGCCGCCGATTTCCTCTGTAAAACAAGAGCTTCCGTTTAAGGATTCGGCGTTTTCTTGGCAGACTTTCGAGGCGTTTTTCTGCGATTTCCTTAATGCAAAACCGTCGATAGCGGTCGCAGACGGCGGGAAAGAGGTTAGAGGAAAAATCATCAGAGCACGCCCGTTTGGACGTCCCGGCGATGTGCAATTCGGTATAGACCTTACCGCCGAGATGGAGGGCGGCGAAACATGGGATTTTCAGTGCAAACACGTGAAACAATGGACGCCGGAGCAAACCGAGAAAGCAATCGCGGCATACAAACGCGAAGCCCCCCGCCGCTTCCTTCTCGTTACGTGTGATGTATCCGAAGATTGCCATCGGGTGATAGCCGAGAATCCCGGTTGGTCGCTGTGGGATGCGCGGGAAATCAATCGTCGTTTTCGGGAACTTGGTGCGTTCGCGGGCTCGCCGATTCTGTTCACACACTTTGGCCCCGGTTGGGCTGAACTGTTCTTCGGCACCTCCGGGAATGGACCGCTGATCGGTTCCGAGGCAAAGTATCAGCAACAACTCCAAGAAGGGGTCCGATTCCATCACCGGCACGCGCTCATCGGACGCGAACAACTGATCCGGCAGCTAGATGATTTCGCCGACGACAAAAAGGCACGCGTTTTTCTGCGCATCGGCCGCGGCGGACTCGGCAAGAGCCGACTGCGTTTGGAGTGGAGCCGCCTCTTTTTCGAAAAGCACACAGACCAGACGTTGCGATTCATTTTCGATAAGGCGGCGGACTTTGGACCCACGCTGCAAGTCGCGCCTTGCCCCTTGTTGCTGGCATTTGACGACGCCCACCGACTCGAAGATGTGCGCCGCGTCCTCTTCCCGGAACTGCCGCATCGTTCCGGGATCAAACTTGTCCTTTCCCTCCGACCTGGCCCGCTCGGGCAGGTCATGCAGGAACTGCTCGGCGCGGGGTTCGACACGACAGAAATCATCACCGGCGAGCCGATGAAGCCGCTCACTGGAGAGCAGACCATGGCGCTCATCAGCGCAGCATTGAGTCCGCAGTTTTCACACCTGCGGGACTACTTACGGACGGCATCTCGCGACTGCCCACTTATTGCCGTCATTGGGGCAGAACTCATTAATTCTGGGACGCTCGTGGAGGCTGACTTACGAGATGCCGAAGATGTGCGGCGCCGTGTTTTTGAGAGCCTCCTCGACGATGCACGCGATGTGCGAACGGACTTCGGCGCGTCCGCGACGGACGACTTTCTGCGGCTGCTCGCTCTGCTGGGGCCGGTGAAACTCGATACTGCCTTCTACCAAAAGGCAGCGCTTTTTCTCGGTCTCACTGCTCCAGACCGCGTGAGTCGTTTGCGCGATGCGCTCGACGACGCGGGGCTTTTGCTCACAACCGGCGCGGGTACACGAGTGACTCCCGACTTGCTCTCTGACCATCTCGCATACGACGCCTGCTACGATAAGCACGGGATGAGTCGGAGTTTCGCAGAGCGCGTGCTGGAGATCTTTTCTGCGGAGCAGTTCCCAAGGCTGATGCAGCACCTCGCCGAGGCAGAGTGGCGGGCGGTAAATCAAATGCCGGGTGCAGCGTCCATCGTGGAGCCTCTCTGGCAATGGTTCCGCATTCGTTTTGAGAACAGCACTTTTTGGGACCGCCGCGAGCAGCTTCACGACTGGATGAACATCGCACACTTGCAACCAGACAGGACGCTGCAACTCGCGGAGTTGGCGCTCTCGCTCAAGAAAGCTCCAGCGAGGGATCTCGAGATTCCCGGGTTGTCGGACGACACATGGACCAACCATGAGCGCTCACTCGAATGGCTTACACAAATGCTTGGACCAGTCGCGGAGCACCACTCGAAGTTTGTAGCGCGGTGCTTCGACTTGCTGTGGGAACTCGGCAAAGACGACGTAACAAGCGACGACCACAACAATCGAAGTCATCCGTTCTCGGTGATTAACGCGGTTATGACATACCGGATTTGGAAGAGCGTTGATGTGCATCATGCCGGGCTTGAGTGGTTTGAGTGTCTCGTTTCGGGAGACGACTGGGTAAAGTCCCGAAACTCACCAGCGGTCCTGTTTGAGCGGTTCCTTCACCCGTGTTTTGCAACAAGCATCGAGCATAGATGGAGCTCAACTAACGCAATTCACGTGGAGTCGCACCCTTTGTCCTTCGAGCGAACTGGCCCCATTCGCGAACGTGTGCGAACGATCTGCGAGAAAGTGTTGTCCCGACGCGACGCCCATTTAGCGAGCCAAATCCTCGCGACATTGAGCGCGGGCTGCGAAACGGCGCGACTTGGTTACAACGGTAAACTAACTGCCGGTTACATTGCGGGATGGGACGTCGAGCGTCGGAAGTGTCTTGCGATCATTGAAACCATAGCCAGCGACTACCATGAGCCCCTTATCCACTTTCAAATTCGGCGGTTGTTAATGCGTCACGTCCGATTCGGAAAAGGCAGTGAGGGATTCCGAGACGCCTGTCGGAAGGTAGTTGGATTGCTGCCTGACACCCTCGATTTCAGAATTGCGCGAGTCGCCTTCGGTCACGACTACGACGAATTTCAAAGGGATACTAAACAGGCTGACTGGTATCAAGCATCCCAAGCAAGGTGGACTGTCTTCATCAACGGCGTCGCTGACGAAACGCACGAATTATTTCCGTCCTGCGAATGGCTGGAGTACCTCGGAGACCTCGCGCTGCGCTGGCGAAATTTTGCAGGATTCCATCCAAACTTTCGCAGGCTTCTAATGAGAGTCGCCGCGCAACATCCCGCAGATGCACTTGCCGCAGCCAAGCTTCTCTTTGAGCATCCACAGCACCCTCTAGCTCCCGATTTCGACGCGATCGCGATGAGCTTCACTAAACATGACGTTGAACAAAGGATGGAACTCATCCGTACGGCCATCGAGTCCGACAGCGAAGTTCTTCGAGCTTCCGGGGTCGCATGCGTGACCTGGTGGCGCAATGAATGCGACCTCCCCGAAGCAGCTTGGAAACTCCTCGAGTCGCTTGCCCCTGCTGCGACACCACTCGTTGCGGAGCGATTGGCAGCGTTCGCTTGGTGGAACGATAAAAGCGTAAGCCTACGTGACTGGAACCTACTGACGGCAATCCCATTCACTCCCAATCAGAGTGGGCTCGCGTCCATCATTGCGGCTCGTGCTGCGGACCTCGTTGAATATGCTAAACTGAAACCCGACGCGAAGTCGGTAGCTCGATTCCTTTCGCGATTCGATGATGTCGAATCGATTCCCGGAGACACCATCAGGCGTGCATTCCAAAAGCTCGCCGAAGCTTTCCCGGCTACCGTTTTCCTGACACTCTGGAAACGCAACGAAGCGCGGAAGGTGAACGATAAGGGAATAGTTAGACCTTCGTACGAACTCGACAGCATCCCGTTTTATAAAGTCATGGAAGATACCACAGTGGCAGAGATCATATCGGACGCTGGAACACGTGCTCTCAAAGGCGAGGAACTAGACCCTGACGAACATCATCTCCTTCACCAAGCAATTCTGCACGGAAGCGAAAACCCCTCGGTCTGGTTTGAAACAGCCGTAGAACGGGCTGAAACGATAGAGGCTCTCAACATAATCCTGCGGTTATCAAGCGGGCTCAATTGGACGAGCCCCGCGATCCAGTTCCCAGCTCTTGCCCGCAAACTTCTCGTCCGAGCCCGAGCATTTGGCAAGACCTGTCACGAAGACATGTTCCGCAGTCTCACTCACGTCGGAGGGTGCCGTGGAAGTACCAACCATGAACCAGACGAAGAGTGGAAATCCCTACTTAGGACGCTCGAAACTCTCGCGCACGAAAACGCGGCAGATCCAGAATTGGGCCCCCTTTTCGCAGCGATGGTCACCAATGAAAAATCATCCATGGCTCAAACATCTGAACATCGTCATGGGGAAGGAAACTATTGACTGTCGTGGATATTTTATCGGTGATTTTCCTCGCCCCTTTTGCCAAGACTCCCGGCGAATGCCGAATATCCAAAACATCGCTGCCTACAAATTTGCTACGCTCACGGAGCTGAAGCCGTTGCGCGCGCGACTTCAGGAGGTGTGTAAAGTGCGCGGCTTGCGTGGGACGATCTTGCTCAGCCCGGAGGGGATCAATTTGTTCGTCGCGGGGCTGGCGACGGATGTGGATGCGCTGCTTTCTGAGTTGCGCAGCATTCCGGGCTTGGAGGCGCTGGAGCCGAAAGTCAGCGAGACGGAGCATCAGCCTTTTAACCGGATGCTCGTGCGGCTGAAGAAAGAGATCATCGCTTTCGGCGTGGAGGGCATCGAGCCGGGCAAGCGCACTTCGCCGAAGCTCGCGGCGAAGGAGCTGAAGCAGTGGCTCGACGAGGGCCGCGCCGTCACGCTCCTCGACACGCGCAACGACTATGAAGTGCGGCTCGGCACCTTCCGCAACGCACTGCCCATCGGCGTGGACACGTTCCGCGAGTTCCCCGAGGCGGTGGCGAAATTGCCCGCCGAGCTGAAGGAAGTGCCTATCGTGATGTTCTGCACGGGCGGAATCCGATGCGAAAAAGCGGGGCCGTTTATGGAGCGCGAGGGCTTCAAAAATATCTACCAGCTCGACGGCGGCATCCTCAAATACTTCGAGGAATGCGGCGGCGCGCACTACGACGGTGAGTGCTTCGTCTTCGACCAGCGCGTCGGCGTGGACCCGAGTCTCAGCGAGACGGACTCCACGCGCTGTTTCGCCTGCCAATCGCCGCTCAGTGCCGAGGAGCAAGCCGACTCGCGCTACGTGCCCGGCAAGTCGTGCCCGTATTGCTTCCAGACGCCGGAGCAGCAGCGCGCCGTCG
>JAYUSJ010000085.1:0-23136 GCA_043755735.1 Verrucomicrobiaceae bacterium
CGCCGACCTCAAACAACGCGGTTTGCTCAACGACACACTCGTCGTGTGGGGCGGAGAATTCGGCCGCACCGCCTATTCGCAAGGCACGCTCACCGCGACAAACTACGGACGCGACCATCACCCGCGCAATTTCTGCATGTGGATGGCCGGCGGCGGAATCAAGCCCGGCATCAGCTTTGGCGAGACGGACGATTTTTCATACAACGTCGTCGAAACGCCCGTTCATCTAAACGAGCTCAACGCCACGATCCTGCACTGCCTAGGAATCGACCACACGCGCTTCAGCTTCCCCGTGCAAGGCCTCGACCTCCGCCTCACCGGAGTCGAGCCCGCGCGGGTGGTGAAGGAGCTGCTGGTGTGAGCCGCGAGGCCGTCGCCCGTCGCCCGTGTCGCCTCAATAATCAAAGACACACTGGGATCAAAGCATTTCCTCTCTGTCTGTATTTTTTGGCGCAATGATCCCTTTTTCCGTTTCCGCGTTTCCGCCCGCGGCTGCCCGCGTTCGTGAAGAATCGCCTCAAACCCGAGTTAAAAGGAATCGGTGCCGTCTTGGTATTCGATCACCGCGCATGTCCCGTCCGTAAAGATCGAGCGGAGGACGACCCGCCCGGCGGCGTTGTGGCTGCGGGTCTGCGACGGCGAAAAGGGCACGGCTGAGATGACGATGAACCTTTTCACCGTCCTAGTGACGCCTCCCACGGTCATCTGCTCGCCTTCGCGGATGACGATGTGTCCGTCGCCGTTGTGGTCGAAGAGCCACAGCCCTTCGTCGACGGCGAGCGTGACGCCGCCGGGGCCGGGGGCGCCGCTGGCGCCGACGCGCATGTTGCCGTGGACGATGAGAGCGTTCATGCAGGAGTCATCCGTGTAGTCCATAAAGGCGATGCTTTTGAACGAGCCGAACTGGCTGCCGGGCACGCCAGGCGCCTCGCCGCCTTCGCGGGCGACGGCTGCGAATTGATTGCCGACCATGCGGGAAACGCAGAGGTCGTTCGCGCTGGTGATGCCGAGGCCTTTGAGCTTCGCCATGAAGCCGATCCAATGGCCGACCTCGTGCGTGCCGGTGTCGCCGAGATGGCGGAGGACGGGCGACAGGAAACTGGAAAACGTCGCGCCGCCGCCGCCAAGTGGCTGGGTGCCTTCATGGACGAGCAGGGCGTTGACGTCACTGGCGCCTTCGCCGATGGCGCCAGCCATGAGCACGCCCACGTCATTCGCGCTCGTGACGCCGCCGATGCCGATCTTGAACCGCGCGACGAACGCGCTCGCGCCGACGCTGCTCTGGCCGGGGATGCCGAGGGAGGTGACTTCGTGAGTGCCGGTGTCGCCGCCATCATTGATGGCGACGGTGCCGCCGGTGACTACGAGAGAATCTATGCGCGTATCCTGCCCGGCGGAGAAATTCCCGACGCGCCCGTCGGTGAATCTAGCCTGAAACGTGACCGCTGAGTAGATTTCCCCGTCATCATGCACTTCGCCGACTCCGTGGCCGTGTCCCGCAGCGCCCGCGAGCGCTGAAAGCGCGCTGAAGCTTTTCACGATGCCGCTGTCGTCGGTGATGCCGTCGTTATCGAGGTCCCATGCGAAGTTGGTGCCTTCGCGGATGAGTGGTGTGCCGAGGACGGTGAAGGCGCTGTTCGACACCGCGAGCGCGAGGTCGTTCGCCGTCGTCACGCCACCGGGCCCGGCGGTGCCGCTCGGGCCGCTCACCATTTGGTAAAGCCACGCGATGCCTCCGTTGCTCGCGGCGAGCGAACGGAACGACTTGATGCGCGCGCCGGGAACGCCGGGCGGCTCATCGCCCTCGTTCGCGATGCCAACAAGCCCGCTGCCGACCATGCCGCAAGTATAGATGCCCATGTTGTTGTCCGCCGTGATGCCGGTGCCGATGAGCGTCGCGAGCACCACGATGCGACCATCCTCGGTGAGCAGCGGGTCTTTGAACCCCGCGAAGAAAACACCCGGCCTGCCGGGGACGGCGTCGCCCTTGCGCGCGCGGATACTCGGGACGGGCTGGATGACTCCTTCAATGACTTCGTTATTGCAGAGCGCCTGCGCCATCCTGCCGTCCGGGCCGCGCACATTCGCGATAAAGGCGTGGATGCCCGCGCTGTTCTGCGACGGAATTCCGAAGCTCGCAAACGTCGTCCCCGGCGAGCCGGGCACCGGAGTGCCGCTGCCGTCCTTAGCGCCCACGAGCAGCACCGTTTTCTGCGGCCCCGGCTGCGTGAACGCGGGCTGGAGAGCGATGTCCGTGTTCGCCGTGCCGACGACGTTCCAAGGGAAGGTCGCCCACCCACTTGGCGGCACATTCCCGAGCGCGAAGGCGCTGCCACCGGGGAATATGTCCGTCGCATCGCACCCGACACTGCCGCCGCCAATCGCAGCGCCTCCGCGCGAGTAGCTCATCACAATCGCGTAGCGGCCGCCCGGCGTGAGTGCGATGGGTGGGCACGGGCATGTGATTGTGCGGCGGGCTGGCCCCGGCGGGATGGCCACGGCGTTCTTGGTGAAGATCGCCGGGCCAGCGGCGCGTGAGTTCGCGTCGTCCCACGGAACGACGAAGAAATTCGCATTATCCAGCCCGCCGCCATCCTGCGCTTCCAAGAGCGCCCAGATTTGCCGCAGCTCGGGATTTACCAGCGGCGCGGTGAAAGTCTGCGCAACGGAGTGGATGGTGCCGCCCGCCGGCACCGGGCAGGCATCGCGGAAGGTGAGCACGCCCTGCCAGACTTGCGCGCTGGCTTCGTGGGCGCCCGCGAGCAGCAGCGTGGCGGCGGTGATGATGGAGGCGGCGGATGTGTGCAGGATGTGTTTCATGCCACCCAGTATCCACCCGCCGGGCGGAATCTTTCACGAGGAACGAATATTTATTGCAATCAACTCGGAACCCTTGCCTTGTGGCCGCCGGATGCAGACTCTGGTCACCAGTCCTTCGCTCCTGCTGCGCGTGCGCGATTTGCACGATGCCGCTTCGTGGCGCGAATTCGTCGGGCTGTATGCGCCGCTGGTGCATTCGTACTTCACCCGCAGCGGCGTGCAGACGGCGGACGCGGAGGACATCACTCAGGAGGTGCTCCGTATCGTCGCGCAGAACATGCCGCGCTTTGAATACGACCCGGAGCGCGGGCAGTTCCGCGGCTGGCTGCGGACGGTCGCACGCACACAGCTCGCGAAGTTTTTCGCGCGCTCCGCGAAGCAGCGGCTTGCGGATGGATCGTCCGGCGCGTGGCGCGTGGCGGAGGAGCTCGCCGATGATTCCGCCGAGGCGGAAAAGTGGGAGCAGGAATACCGTGCGCGACTTTTCTCATGGGCGGCGGAAAAGGTGCGCTGTGAAGTCGCGGCGGCGACGTGGGAGGCGTTCTGGCGGACAGCGGTGCTCGATGAGGACGTGGCGCACGTCGCGCAGTCCGTCGGGATGAGCGCAGGGAACGTATATGTCGCCCGCAGCCGCATCACCGCGCGCATCCGCGCAGTCATCGCGGAGACGGATGAAAGCTGGGAACAGCGATGAGCGCGGATGACTTGAAAAAGCTGCTCGCCTCCGAGTCGCCCGACGCGGCGGCACTGGATGAACTCGCACGTCGCGCGGAGAGCGATGACTCGCTGCGAGCGGAGCTGGAGAGCGCGGCGGGACACTCGGAGTTTGCGGCGTATTTAAAACCTCTCGCACGCACGGCGCCGCCGCTGCCGCCGAGTGTCTCCGCGTTCGTCGAGCGGATGGCTTCGCATGCGCCCGATGCCCCCGCGCCAGCGCCCGTGGAGACGCTCACGACGCTCGGTAGCTACACGAAACTCGAACCAATCGGGCGCGGCGGGATGGGTACGGTTTACCGCGCGTTCGATTCGCGATTGTGTCGCGAGGTCGCGCTCAAGATGCTCTCGCCCGCGCTCGGCGCGAGCACGGAGGCGCGCGAACGGTTCCAGCGCGAGGCGCGTGCGGCGGCGGCGCTGGATCATCCAAACATCCTGCCCATTCACGCCTTCGAGACCATCGAGGGCCGAGACGTGCTCGTGCTCGCGCTGAACGACGGCGAAAACCTCGACGCCATCATCCGTCGCGAAGGGCCGCTGCCGCTGGATGAACTCATCCGCATCGGCACCGCCGTCGCCGACGGACTCGCCGCGGCCCACGCGGCGGGCATCACGCACCGCGACATCAAGCCCGCGAACCTCCTGCTCTCCGCAGATCGCAGCGAAGTACGGATTGCTGATTTCGGACTCGCACGCATCGCGGATGATCCGTCGCTGACACGCAGCGGTACGCTCGCTGGCACGCCCCACTTCCTCTCGCCCGAGCAGGCGCAAGGCACGCCGGCGGAGGCACGCAGCGACATCTTCAGCCTCGGCGCGACGCTCTATTTCGCGGCGACCGCGCGGCTGCCATTCCCCGGCGACGACACGCCCGCCGTTCTCCGCGCAGTGACGCACGACACGCCGCCACCTGCAAAAAACCTCCCCGAGTGGCTGCGCGCGATGCTCGGCGCGATGCTGGAAAAAACACCCGCGCGCCGCCCGCAATCCGCAGCCGAAATCGCCACCGCCCTCCGCACACGTTCGGCGCGCTGGTCCCGGCGGAAGTGGCAGCGCCTCGCCCTCCGCGCCGCCGCCATACTGTGTGTAGCTACGGCATCCGCGCTCGGTTTCACGCAATGGCGCGAATCCCGCGCCGCCACCGAGGCGCTGCGCCAGCGGGCTACCGCCGAGCAGGACGCGGCGACGCCCTTTATTGTGACCGGTAAAGCTCCCGCGCGCTTCGCCGCCATCGCCGCCGCGCTCGCCGCGATGAAGGACGGCGACACGCTGACCATCGAGAAGGGCGGCATCTTCATGTTTAAGCCACACGATTTCGGCGGCAACTCCGCCACCATCCGCGGCGGCAGGCAGCGCGCCGTAGTGCTCACGCCCACCTCGCGGGATGCCTCGCTTTTCTCCACCGCCGCGCAGCTCCGTATCGAGAACCTAAACCTCATTCACGCCAACGGTTTCTACGACCCCGCCCCGCTGGTCCTCGCGGAACCGGGTGCCACCATCTCGCTCGACCGATGCCGCGTCACCACGCCCTCGAGCCGCGCCCGCGCGCAGAACCTCGACTCTATCGGCTCACCAATCATTCGCGCACGCACGCCGGTCAGAGTCGAAGCAAGCCACTCCATCATCACCGCGCGCCGCAGCAGCCTCGTGGAATTCACCGGTGACACAGGCACCGCCACGCTCGGGATCTCCGACTGCGGCATCGGTATCAACTCTCTCGTCCGCGCAGGCCGCGGGACGAAAACCGGCGTCGGCATCACGCTCCGCAATTCCATCGTGAGTGTCGCTAGCTTGGTGATACTTGACGGCGCGACGACGCGCATCACCGCCAGCGGCAAACGCTGCTTTTTCGACGTGATGGACGCACCCGTACGTGCGCCCGGGTTCGCCGAGGGTGATGTGCTGCGCTTGCTCGCGTGGCACGGCGAGGAAAATGCGTGGCAGCTCCCCGCCGACCTCATCAATTTCTCCCGCGATCCGGATGTGCGCTCAACCGCAATCCCCAGCACCCCGGCGCTGGATCGAATGCGCCTGCTTTTCCCAGGCAGCGACACGGATTCCTTAGCGACGAATGAGACGATGCGCGATCGCCTCGCCACCCGCCGAGTGAACCCAAGCTTCGTGCAATCCTCCGATTTCAAACTTCCCGAGGGCATCGCCAGGCGCGCGCCGAACATTGGCATCCGCACGCCGAATATCGGGCCCGAGTGATGCGAGGGACTACAATCGACCGCGCCGCTCACTTTCGCCAGGCATCAGGGTCAGAAAAATTGTGACAATAGCGGAGGTTGAAAGGCATGTTTTTAGCGCGATTCTTCGCCAGACCCGAATAGCAAAACAATCAGCCCACGCACATCCGAAATGTGGATGGCCGGCGGCGGAATCAAGCCCGGCATCAGCTTTGGCGAGACCGACGATTTTTCATACAACGTCGTCGAAACGCCCGTTCATCTAAACGAGCTCAACGCCACGATCCTGCACTGCCTCGGCATCGACCACACGCGCTTCAGCTTCCCCGTCCAAGGCCTCGACCTCCGCCTCACCGGAGTCGAGCCCGCGCGGGTGGTGAAGGAGTTGCTGGTGTAGGCGAATGCGCTCGCTCCAGTCCGGAAGAGGACGCGGTTCGCGGCGGGTGGCGAACGCAGCCATGCGCTAGTCGCGCAAACCGTGGAGGCCAACGGCAGTGGATGCTCAATCACGCCCCGCCTCACCGCCGGGATCAATCAAGCTGCGTTGGCGTGGATGGGCGCGCGAGGCGGCTTGCTGATTTGCCATCGGATGTGGAAATGGTCTAAGAACGCCGTTGCTTTCGGGCCTTCCCAACTTGCCATGCGTCACTTCGTTTTCCTCATCGCCATCTTCGTCTCACTCATCCCGGACCTCCGTGCCGCCGAACCGTTTTTCAAGCCCAACGATGTCGTCGCGCTGGTCGGCGGGGAGGACATGGTGGTCGCTGCTGAGCTCGGCTACTTGGAAACGCTCATCCAGCTCGCGCTGCCGGACCATCACTTGAAGTTCAGGAGTCTTGCGCGGGAAGGCGACACCGTCTTTGAGCAACGCCGCGACCTCAATTACCCAAAGCTCGAAGACCAGCTCGACAAGATCGGCGCGACGGTGGTGATTTGTCAGTTTGGACAGATGGAGAGTCTCGCGGGGGAGGAGAAACTTCCCGAGTTTACAGCAGCTTATGAGAAGTTGATTGAGCGGTTGAGCGGAGGGGGAAAGCGTCGGTTCGGGATTATTTACCCGGTGAACGATGGCTCGACGTTTTACTACAATGGGCAACGAGCCGCATTGCCTGTGAGAAAAGATAACCGCAACTACGGTCCGGGTATCGAGCAAGTCGTGAAGAAATTCGGCGCGACTGGGCTGATAACAACAAACTTTTCTTTTGGTCATGGGCCGGGTGATGGAACTCATCTGAGTCGCCGAGCCCAATGTGACATGGCGGAGAATTTCCGATCTTACTTATGTAACGAAGATAGACTGCCGTCGTATCTTGTAGGCAATAACAGATGGCACGAAGACGACAAGCATCTCACTGCCCCCCTCCGGCATCTCATCGCCGCCAAAAACCGCCTCTGGTATTACTACTACCGCCCGCAAAACTGGGCGTTCCTCGCGGGGGACCGCACCAACCAGCCGAGCAGTCGCGACCACCTCGACCCGAGCAAGCGTTGGTTCCCGGAGGAACTCGAAAAGTTCGTCCCGCTCATCGAGGCCAAGGACGCAGAAATCTGGGCGCTCGCGAAGAAGCTCTCCGGCCAGGGCGGAAAGTAGATGCTTCGCCCGCTTGTCGAAAACGACGGGGCTCACTGGCGCTACGAAAAAATGACACGCCTCGAAGTCTTTTGGCTGGGCCAAGTGGCGGTTCTCCGTTCACGAATCATGGACGCATGATAAAACTGCTCAGCACCGATTTCGACGGGACACTCGTTTGTCACAATTCTCGACCCGGCGTAACCCCGACGCTCTTCACCGCGCTTCGCGAATTGCGCGCGTCCGGCGTGCAGTGGGCCATCAATACGGGTCGCACGCTGTGGCATGCCGAGGAGGGACTGAAGGAGTTTCGATTTCCAATCGAGCCGGATTTCATGCTGGTGGAAGAGCGTGATATTTATCGCCGCACGCGCAATGGCGGATGGGACCCGCTCGGCGACTGGAACAAAAATGCGGCGCGGGATACCGACGAACTTTTTACCATGGCCGCGCCGCTTTTCGCCGAGGTACTGCGGTATCAGGAGCGCTTCGAAGGCGTGCAGGCCATCTACGACCGCGGCCATTTCATCGGGTCCGTCACGAAGACGCAGCCCGACATGGACAAGCTCTGCGGATTTCTCGACGGAATCCGCGCGCAATTGCCCACGTTCAATTATCAGCGCAACACGGTCTATGTGCGCTTCTGCCATCATTCTTACAGCAAAGGAACCGCTCTCTCAGAACTCGGTCGCCATCTGGCGCTCGGTCCCGAAGTCATCTTCGCTGCGGGCGACCATTTTAACGATCTCCCGATGCTCGACGGACTCCACGCCAAACACACGGCATGCCCCGGTAACGCGTGTGACGAAGTGAAAAAGCTCGTCCGCACAGCGGGCGGTTACATCGCGCGTGGGAATGCCAGCGAAGGCATCGTGGAATCACTGCGGCATTTCGGCGCTTGGCCCGTCGTGAAAGCCTGATACTTTGCCGCTATGAAGAGTGCCTACGAACTAGCGATGGAGCGGCTGCAAAAGCAGGCCCCGACCAGTAAACTGACCGCCGCCCAAAAAGAAAAGATCTCCGAACTCGATGTGCTCTACAAAGCCAAACGGGCGGAAAAGGAGCTCTTCCTAAAAGGAGAGCTCGAAAAAGCCCGGGCCAAGGGCGACGGCGAAGCCTACGAGCAACTACAGCAGCAACTCGCTCGCGAACTCAAGCGCCTCGAAGACGACTGCGAGGAGAAGAAGGAAAAGGTCCGGACGAAGTAGCGTGACTATTTTGCGTCCGATTTTACGGCTCGATAAAAGGGGCTGACATCGTCGGTGGACGCCCCTATCTTAAGGCTTCGATGTCCCTTCAATCGTCCCAATTCAAAATCACGCGCCGCAGCTTCCTCGCTGCGGGATTGTTCCTTGTTGTACCCGCGTTCGCGGACCCGATCAGCCGGGTTCCGGTGGAATCGTCCAACTTGAAAAGCGTGGGCTTTGATTCCAAGACGAAGACCCTGGAAGTGGAGTTTCGCCACGGCGGAGTGTATCGCTATCTGGAGGTGCCGGATGCGGTTCACGCGGAGCTGATGAAAGCGGAATCGAAGGGGCGCTATTTTCAGACGAACGTGCGGAATAAGTTCCGGTTCGAGCGGACTCCTGCCAGGAAATGACCCGCGACGAGATCAAGCTCGTGCTCTTCATCATGGCCGCGCTCCTTGCCGGTGCGCTTTATCAGGATTGGCGTGGAAAACATCCGCTGCCTCCGCCGACGCCGGTGCCGCCACCATCGAAGAAATGGGCGAAGCCGCCTTACGTTTTCAAGAACCGGAAGGAAATGGAGCAGGCGGCGAAGAACGTAGAGGCGGAGGATCGGGCGTATGCTCCGAAGGCGGTGGAGTCGCAGGAGTGAAACGGCACCACCGCCTCGCAATCGCTCCACCGGCGCGCTCGACACGAACGCCGCTTTTCCCGACAACTCGCACCGCATGTCCGAACCGTCGCCGACAACCGTGAAACGCCCGAAGCTCCTCGTGCTGGAGCTTTGGGGGCTGGGCGACCTGACGTTTTCGACTCCACTGCTGCGGTCCGCAGTCGAGCAGTATGATGTGACCTTGGTTGGAAAGCCGCATGCCCGGCCTTTGCTGGAGGCATCGTTTCCGGAGATCCGGTTCATTTCTTACGATGCACCGTGGAGCGCCTACCGAGGGAAGTATCGTCTTTGGGCGTGGCGCTGGCCGGAGTTGGTCGGGCTGATGAGCCGGTTGCGGCGCGAGCGGTTTGATGCGGCGGTTTCCGTGCGTAATGACCCGCGCGACCATTTGCTGATGTGGCTGGTGAATGCGCGGCGGAGGTTTGGATTTCCGCTGAAAGGGAGTCACCGCTTTTTGTCGCACCCCGTCGTTCGTTCGCGCGCGAAGCAGCATCGTGTCGAGGATTGGCGGGACCTTGGTGCGGCGCTGGGTTTTCCGGACATGGCTGAAGCCGGACCGAAGCTGGAGCATGCCGCGTATCGCTCGGCGCGCGTGGATGCGTTGTTTGCGGGAATTACCAAGCCCGTCGTGGTGCTGCATCCCGGCGCGCGCATCGCGGTTCGGCGCTGGCCGGAGGCCTACTTCGCAGAGGTCGTCCGGCGGATGCGGGCGACGTTCGATTTTCACCTCGCGCTCATCGCCGACCCCGACGGGTACGGCATGGGCCTCGCGCCGCTGGCGGATAGTGTCGTACCTTCACTGACGGTGAATGAGCTCGTCGATGTATTGGGGCGCGTGGATTTGCTCCTGTGCAATGACTCGGGGCCGGGGCATCTCGCAGCGAGTTGCGGCAGGCCGGCGATTGTGGTTTTTGGACCGACCGACCCGGACTGGTTTCGCCCGTGGGGAGACCTGCATCACCTCGTCATCCGCGACATCTGTCCGTGGCGTCCGTGCTTTGACTACTGCAAGTTTCGCGAGCCGTATTGCATGACGAAACTGCTGCCGGAAGCCGCATGGCCCGAGATTCGGGAGCACATTCAATCGCTGCACCAGCGCGGCGTAACTGAGTTGGGGAAACCGTGAAAGTCGTTACCGTCACCGCCACGTATCGTCGCCCTGCGGAGTTGCAGCGTCTGCTGGACTCGCTGGCAAAAAGTCACGTCGCACTGCACGGAGTCGTGGTGGCGGACAACGCCGACGATCCCGAGACACGCGCTGTCGTTGAGCAAAACGGTGCGCATTACGTTGCAGCGCCGGGCAACCCAGGCTGCGGCGGAGGGCTCGCAATCGCGGAGAAAGCCGCGCTTTCGGCGTTCCCCGACCTGACGCATGTGTGGGTGCTCGACGACGATGTGGTGGTCGAGCCCGACACGCTCGGTTTGCTGCTCGCTGCAATGACGGATGCGGGTTGCGCGTGTCCGCAAGCCGCGGACGCGTGCGGGCGACTGAACTGGTTTCCCGGCCTTTTGGACCGTGCGAAGTTTTATATTCTGCGCCGTGCTGCGACCCCCGGCGACTTCCTGCGGATATGTGGCGCGGCCCCCGAGCCGTTCTCGTGGGCGACCGGCGTCGCGCTCCTCGTATCGCGCGCAACATTGGAAAAAGCGGGGCTGCATCGCGGCGATTTTTGGGTGCGCGGAGAGGATCTCGATTTTTCCCTGCGCTGCACCAATGTGGCATCCGGGCTCTATGTGCCCAAGGCGCGCGTGGCACATCTGCCGCCGGGTGGCGGGTTGGTGGTGGACGATTTCCCCGAGCGGATGAAGCACGCGGCAATGCTGCAAAACGCCGCTTTTTTATCCGCCCGTACATCGCATGGCCGGAGGCTCATCCGGCATGTTCCCGGGAATTCGTTCCGTCATCTCAGACGCTTCGGCTTCGGTGCTTTCACGGATGTCGTCCGCGCGAATTGGCTGGGCGCGGTGCGCGGTCTTCCGGCGGGTGCTCATGGAGGGGCCTTCTTCCGTGAGCGACTCGCGGCGGGGCGTGTGTGATTCCATGCTTGGCTCTCGTGCCGGCATTCGTAGCATCGGCCCATGAAAACCGCCGCCGATCTTCGAGCATGGGAGATTCCTGATGCCGCCACTTTTTCCGACACCGAGGGAGGGCTTGTGCGTCTCGACATCGCTACTCCACTGGTCACTGCCGGGGTCTATCTGCACGGCGCACACATCACGATGTTTCAGCCCGCCGGCACTCCGCCGGTGCTCTTCCTCAGCAGGAAGAGCCACTTCACTTCGAGCAAACCAATCCGCGGAGGTGTGCCGATCATATTTCCATGGTTCGGGCCGAAAGCTGGCCAGCCTGAACTCCCCGCGCACGGGTTCGTGCGGACGATGGAATGGGACATCGAATCGCTCACGCTCGCGCCGGGTGGTGCGGTGCACGTCGTCTTGCGGGTCGCTTCCAACGATGCGACGCGCGCCTTGTGGCCGCACGATTTCGTCCTGCGTTTCCGAATCGTCTTCGGAGCGTCGCTGGAGATGACGCTGGAGACGGAGAATACATCCTCCGAGCCGTTCACCTACGAGGATGCCCTTCACACATATTTGACGGTCGCCGATGCGCTGGAAGTCACTGTCTCCGGTCTCGCCGGCACGGAGTATCTCGACAAAGTGGACGGCGGAAAACGGAAGCCCCAAGGCCCTCACCCGATTCGTATCGAGCAGGAAACTGATCGGCTTTATCTCAACACCACTGCGGCTTGCGTCTTGGATGATCCGTCACTTAGCCGCCGCATTATCGTGGAGAAATCGGGCTCTGACTCCACGGTCGTTTGGAACCCCTGGCAGGGAAAAGGAATGTCGCTCACCGACCTTGGAGCGGAATGGCCCCGCATGATCTGTATCGAGACGGTGAACGCCGCGGAAAACGCCATCACGCTTGCTCCGGGAGCGCGTCACGCCACGCGGGCGTTGGTGCGAATCGAGCAGGACTAAGCGGCAGGCTACGCAACAAATTCCACCACGCCAAACCGCTCGGGCGTGTGAAAACTTTCCCTCATCGGCGGCGACCACGCGCTGAGCTCGCGGGGCAGGGAACCGTCGCGGGAGGGACGGTCGATTCGGCAGAAGTTTGCGCGCCAGCGGGTTCCGTTTGCCGGCACCCCGGCGACGCTGGCGAACGGGATTGCGAGTTCTGCATTCCATCCGCCCAGAACGATACGGGCGAGACTGCGCAGACCCGCGCAGTTCCACGACCAATCGCCTTTGTAGCCGCTGCGGCTGCGGCGGAATACGATGTCCAGCTCTGTGCCCAAAGGATTGAGTTCGATCTCGTAGTAGCTCTCCAAGTCGCCGACAGGGTCGAAAAAAACCTCCACGGTTTCCTCCGTGTAGAGCTGCGCGTCACGCTGGGTGAGCGTAGCCCAAGGGTCCGTATCTTCGCACGAAAAGAGCACGCGCCACTCCGCCGGGGTCCACAGCGTACGGACCGCTGTCCGTTGGGTTGGGACGGTTCCCTGAGCCGCATCGAACATCTCCATCACGTCGCACGAATGCCAGTGCGGCTGCGCCGGATCGGCGTCCAATGCATGAGGTGCGTTGGCTTGGATGCAGCGGACGACGAAGGGGCTCACTATTCGATGACTTCGAAATGGCTCTGCTCGCGGAAGCTGTCGTACCGCCCGTCGATGTCGGCCTGCGATAGGGAACGCATGCGCTCCAGGCTGAATTGCTCGACGTTAAACGAAGCGAGGACCGAGCCGCGCACGACAGCCTTGCGGAGGTCGGCGAAAGTGACTTGGTCACGCACGGTTGCAGCGAGGTAGCCGGCGAGTCCGCCCGCGAATGTGTCGCCTGCGCCGGTCGGGTCGAGGACCTCTTCGAGCGGATACGCGCTGCACGAAAAGAATTCGCCGTTCGCGCCGAAAAGGAGGCAGCCGTGTTCGCCTTTCTTGATGGCCACGTAGCGAGGTCCCATCGCCTGAATGAGTGCGCCGGCTTTGATCAGCGATGATTGCTTTGTGAGCAGTCGCGCTTCCCCGTCATTCAGAATGAGCATGTCCACGCGCTTGAGGAGACGTGCGAGTTCATCAGCCGCGATGTTGATCCAAAGATCCATCGTGTCGGCGATGATGAGCTTCGGATTCTTCACTTGATCGAGCACATGGTTTTGCAGATCCGGCCCGATGTTGCCGAGGAGAACGAAGGGCGTCTCGGCGTATCCGTCCGCAAGCGCGGGATTGAAGTGCTCGAACACGTTTAACGCAATGCTCCGGGTCTCTCGCACATTCATATCCAGCATGTATTCGCCGGACCACCGGAACGTCAGACCGTCTGCGATTTGCAGTCCCGCGAGGTCGATGTTGCGCTTCTTGAAAAAGTCGATGTGCTCCGTAGGGAAGTCCTTGCCGACCACTCCGACGAGATTCACCGGCGAAAAGAACGATGCGGCCACAGCACAATAGGAAGCGGAGCCGCCGAGCAGATCGGCGTGTTCTTCAAATGGTGTTTTGACGGTGTCGAGTGCGATGGAGCCAGCGATTAGAACGGACATAGATATGATGAATGAGGGCGCACGAGGTAGCCGCCCAGCCGCAGATTGGCAAATGCGGAGTTATTGGCAGGAGGGAATCGCCGATGATGAATGACGCGGTAATCTCGAATGACGAATGACGGGCGGGAAAGGCACTATTGGCCGATGCAATAGACTGCTTTGCTGCTGCGGAGAAAGATTTTACCTTCGCTGAGGGCGGGCGATGCGTAGGTGGGCTCGCCGAGTTCGCTCTTCGCCACCACGGCAAATTTGTCGGCGGGTTTCACTACGCGGCATACACCGTCGTCGTTCAGGAAATAGACGAGTCCGCCGGCGCTCACGAGCGATGCGTGGGTGCGGCCGAAGCGCTCCTCCCACACGATGTCGCCGGTCTTCGCGTCGAATGCATGGGCGAAGCCGAGGTCGTCGTTCAGCAAGAGCCAGTCGCCCTCAATGATCGGCGACGGCACATACGCCGAGCCTTTCTTCTGCTTGTGATGCCACGCGAGCTGGGTCTCCTGCACCTGCCCGTTTGCCGAAGCAGGGAGCGCTAGCGTGTGATACGTCGGGAAACCAGCCGTGAGATAAAAGTGCGCGGTCTTTTCGCTGTAAACGGGCGACGCGACAAACTGCTCCGTCGGGCCGTTGTAACTCCACAGGAGCTTGCCGGTATCGGGGTTGTAGCTCGTGAAGCACTTCGAGCCCGAGAGCACCATCTGCGTTCGCCCCGCGGTTTCGCGGATGAGCGGCGCGCAGTAACTCCGAGTCTTGTTCGGGCGCTCGATACGCCACAGTTCGCGCCCGTCGTCGCGGGCGAGGGCAACGATGTATCCGTCGCCATCCTGGTCGCAATTCACGATGACCTTGTCTTTGTAAACGATCGGCGTGCTGCAAAAGCCATGAACGCTGCTGAAGCCCCCAGGACGTTTTTCCCACAGCTTTTTCCCATCAAAATCATACGCCGCCACGACGGATGTACTGCCATCGAGAAAAGCACAGAACACCCGCTCGCCATCGCACGCCGGAGTGCTGCTCGCGTGGCTGTTTTCCTTGTGCAGCCGCTCGAATGGCGACGTCAGGACGACTTGCTGCCACAGAATTTTTCCGGACGTGCGATCCATGCAAATGAGCACGCGCTCGTTCCTCTCCGCAATCGCCGCGACGGTGAATACGCGGCCTTTTTGCACGACCACAGATGCGTGCCCTTCGCCGGGCAATTCGGTGCGCCACAAGACATTCTCCGTGCGGCTCCACTTCGTCGGAAACGTCGTCTCCGCGCTCCTGCCATCCAAAGTAGGGCCACGCCATTGCGGCCAGTCTGAGGCGGCTGCTGTGACTGTGAAAAGGACGAGTGCGAGTTTGGCTCCGGAGATCATGCGGCGCCCCGTGTAGCCATACCGCGCAATCCCGACAAGCAGGGAGAACGCTTCCTACGGCTTCGTGACTTTCACGCGGCCAAACTGCTTCGGTCCGCTGTTCACCGGATTGGCGGTGCGCCACGTTTCGAGCACGGAACCGTCGCCCATCGAGACGCTATTGGTGAGCGCGCCGTTGGCGGTCCACGTCGCGCTGAGATCGCTCGTGAACTCGACGGAATACGTGAGGTCTTCGGCGTTCGGGAAACGGCGAAAGGTGAGCGTGAAATAATCCGCAGGCACTCCGAGCACGGTGATGTTTTGCATAGAGCGGGTCGGCAGCGGCGACTGTGTACTGGCATTCGGATTTCCGCCAAATGCGTATTCGAGTTGATTCACGATTCCATCGCCGTCGGTGTCTGCGAGCGTCCCGCTGACTGCGTTGAGCGTGGCCCAATCGCTGAAGACGCTGCTGCTTTCTCCGGCGGTGCCGTTGTAGCGGGCGCTGGCTCTCCAGCTTGTCCCGACGCTCAGGGGGCCGTGGGTTGGAGGGTTGATGAGCACGAGCGAGTAGCCGGGAACATCTGCGCCAATCGGCCACGGAGCGGTGTCGTCGTAGGGGATGTTATAGATCAGGTCGCTGGCTCCGAAATCGAGCCCGAGTGTCTCGCCACCGTTGCTGAGTTGGAAACCGGAACCCCACGCACCGGCGATTGGTTTTCCCATGCCGTAGCGGGATTGAAAGGCGGCAATGTTCCGGACGACAAGCACGCGGGCACCGGGCGCGAGGCTGGTGATCGCGCTTCCGAGAAAGCTGAACTCGATTCCGCGATTGATGTTCACATTGCTGATGTCGAGCGTGAGCGCCGTGGAGATGTTGGTGAGCTCGATAAACTCGAAGTCTTCCTCCACGTATCCGCCAGTTGGCACGTCGGGGTGATACATGATCTCGGTGACGATGAGGTTGTCGCGAAGCACTTGGGTGTAGTTCGAAACCGTGGTCGTGAGCGTCACGGGATCGCTCCAGTGGCTGAATCGTCCGGTGCTATCCTTGTGCCGAACGCGCGCGCGGTAAGTGTGACCTACTTCAAGGACGTTCGCCGGGACGGCGATGCCGGCATTGAACGCGAGCATTTCTCCGCTGCCCCACACTTCCGTCATTTCATAAATGCGCTCTGCAGCGGGGTCGTAGGCGGGCGCGGCGGGGTCGGTGATTTCGGCGATGCGCCATTGGATTGCGCCGAACGTTCCGGAGCCTTGCGGGTCGGAAAATGCACTGCTCGTAAACGAGATTCCATCCACTGGATTTCCGCCTGCGCTGCTGTTGGTGATGGTCGGCTTCGCGGGCAATTGCCCCGCATCGATTGCATCACTGATGCTGTCGAGGTAAGCCGCGCGTCCGCCTGCGCCGACGGCGGGATCGCCGTTTCCTGCGGCGTCAGTCCAGCCGGTGAAAAGGAACGCTTTCATGTCGGCAATCTTGCTTGGGACGCCGCCGGGATAGTTTGCCTGCGCGCCGGGTGCGGGCCAGCGGGCGAGGTCGGCGGGGTAAAACTGGGCAAGCTTCGCCGCAGCGTCGTCCATGATGTCATCGACAGGGCCGCGGTTCGTCGCGGTATCGCGATACAAGAGGAGGTCCCGAAGTTCGCGGATGGCGTTCCGTGCGGCGATGGTCATCGCGGTGCGCGGCGTTTGTTTTGGCAAAATCCACGTCGGTGAATCGACGATGTCGTAGTGGTCAAAGATGGCGTTGTGGATCAAATCCCAACCCGCGTTCCAACTCGGGCCGAACGAAGCATCCCAGTCGTAGGGCATGTGCCAGAGCTTGCCAAGCGGGTTGCCTGCTTGCGGCTGGAAGTACCAGATGAGGTTTTTCACACGATGCCGTCCGGTCGGTTCGACGAAGACATCGTAGTGGCGTATGGCTTCCTTCACCGCGTCGAATTTATAATAGAGCGGCATATTAATATACTGCTCCATGTAGGAGTCCGAAGTCGTCTGATGGATGTTGTAGCGGATGTTGTCGAAGTCTTCTGCGAAGTCCGGTCCGAGCGGGGCCTGACTGCGGGTGTCCATTTCGCCGTTCTGCATCCAATCGCTCATTTTGTAAAAGTTGCCGCGTTCGAGCTTGCGCGCTTTGAGAAAGTTCGGACCGTCCGGCAGTTCCAGCGCCTGATAGAGTCCCCAGAAATCGCCGAGCGTGGAGTGCGATTGGTTTGCGTCGCGGACGACGCGGAAATGGACCCAGTGGCTTTCCGGAATTGGCACGCCGCTGAGCGACCACATTTTGCCGCCGATCTCGTATGGCAGACCGAAATCGTAGTAGCCTTTGTTGCCGAAAAGTTTGTTGAAAAGCATATCCTCCCAAGGGCGCTTATATTCGCGCCCGGCTTCATCCGCCGCATGCAGCGGAGTGCCTTTCGGAAAGACAAAGCGGAAATGCCTTTTGCCCGCGCCGTTGTAGCGGGAGTTGCCGCCGCGCAGACGGATGAGCGTGTGGTCGATGACTTCGTCGCCGACGACAAGTGCGCCTTCGAAGTTTTCAAAACGGCGCGCGTTGAGGTCCGCAAGCGCCGGGGTGTTGGCAAATTGCTCAGCGGCATTGTAGGCGAGCAGGTTTGAGAAATCCGCAGCCCGTGTGAGCCAGTGATACGCAGGCAGAGTGTTGAGCACGGCAGGCGAAAATGACGCGGCTCCGGAAACGTAAGCCGGCACGCCATCATATACAAAAAGGGCGAAATTCTTCCGCGGATCATCCGTCGATGGAACCCGCGTGCTCAGCGCCGTGAGGTCGTTCGCATTGATACGGTAGCGTACCAGTGTGCGGTGCGGTTGCGCCGGGATGATGGCTGTGTATTCGCCGTCGCCGACTTTGTCGCCGGTCACCGATCCGTCATCAACCATCGTGATCGTCGTCCAGTTTGCAGGCAGCTCAAACGCGGGATTCACGGGCAGTGCCTGCTGAGAGTTTGCGACGATTTGCGCATTGGTAAGCGGCAGCGTGGCCGGGATGAAATTGCCCGGCGCGACAATCTGATAACTGAGAGTGACCGCGCCGACGCCCTGGGGGTCGCTCACTTTCGCGGAGATGGTAATGGGCTGAGTGGACAGCGGCGCATTTGGTGAATGGTCGATGCCGCGGATGACAGGGCCTTTCGTCGCGGAGAAGACCGAGTTTTGCGCGCCAGGTGTGCCGAGTGTTTCAGGCACGTTGCTCAACACCGCGTCCACCGAGAAATCGAAGATGTTGTAAGTCCCGAAGTCTTCCTGCGTGGAGCGCGTCTGCGGAGCCTTCGCGATGCCGTGGATGGCGATGGTGTTCGTGCCAGCGTGGAGCAGCGAGTCGGCGTTTGCGATGACGATTTCGCTCCACGGATCGTTGCCGCGCTCGTAGATCGCCGTGCTGTTAAATGCGGCGTCGCCCACGGAATTTGGAGGGAATCCAAAGCGGGTGATTTCCACTCCGTTGATCCAGACAATCGCCGCGTCGTTGTGCTGCACGCGGAGCAGCAAGTGCTTCTGAATCGCGCCCGCCACGTTAAACGTCTTGCGGAAATACACGGAGTTGTAATTGGCAGTGAATGTCCCTGAGAACGTCGCCATGTCCGTGAGTTGTGTGGCAAGCGTCACGCCGGTTTCCGGGTTCGTCGCAAGCGGGGTTCCGCTGTTTTGGAAAAAGACGCCGATGGGCGCTGCGCCGGTGAACCATGTGCCGTCTTGCGTGAATGTCTCTGCGTGCCACGCGCTCATCGGCGACGAAGCTTCGCTCGTGCCTTTGCGATAGCTCCATCCGCTGCTGCCAGCAGCGAGGTAGTTCACCACGGTCGGCGCTGCTGTGCTCGCACGCCAGTTGCCGCCGAGGTCGTTGTCGAGCGCAGGGTGCACGAGTTCGAGCGTGGGGCCTTCGCCATTTGGCATTGCGGGCCACGGCGAGGTGATTCCGAAATCCACGCCATCCACTTTATTGCCGAGCGTGTCGCGCAGGATGATCTCCTCGCCCATGCTATCGAGCCCGCCAGTCCACGGTCCCAGCGCGGTGACGCCGTAAAGCGCGGCGATGGTTCCCGGATTTCCCGCAACGACGAGGTATGCGCCGGGGGCGATGGTCGTGCCGTTTGGGAGCACGTATTGCACACCACTATCGAAGCGCCATCCGCTCATATCCACAGTCCCGGCAGTGGGGTTGTAGAGTTCGATGAATTCGGTGAGCAGCGTATTGCGGGCGGGGTTGTAGTGGATTTCGTTAATCTTCACGTGCAAATCCGGCGCAAGCACAGGGAATGTGAGCACTTTTACAAACATGAGACCCGTATTGTCCGTCACGAGCACCCGGATGGAAATCGTCTGCCCAAGGTCGCCGCTGAAGTCGTGCGACGAGACAAGCTGATTACCGACCAGTGTGAAAAATCCGTTGTGCGTGTCGCCTGCCCCGGCAACGAAAGCCAGGGTAAAAGTATTCCCCGGATTCGGGTCCACCGGCCGCAAATTCGCGATAAAGCTGCCGTTACCCGCAGTCGTGCGGATGTTCGCGTCATTCGGAATCAAGTCCGTCGGCGCAGTCGGCGGCGGGAGCACCGTGATGTTCACCGAAGCGATATTCGAGTTTGTGGTCCCGTCATTTGCTCGGAACGTAAATGAGTCCGGCCCGGAGTAGCCCGCCGCCGGGGTGTAAGTGCGGGTCGCGCTGGAGCCGCCACTCAGCGTTCCGTGCACAGGCTGCGCGAGGACATTGAAAGTCAGCGAGCCCGTTGGCGTATTCGGATCCGTTGCGATCATCGTGATTGACGTCGCAGTTTCGTAGTTCACCTGCGCCGTGGTCGTGTTCGCGATGGGCTCGCTGGGAAGGACGGTTACGGTCGTGGTTGCGTTCCGCGTGCCTGCGGAATTGGTGACGCTGAGCGTGTATGTCGTCGTCGTCGTCGGGGTGACATCGGCAAAGCCCGTCGGTGTTGCGACCGCTCCGACTCCTTGGTCAATCGAGGCCGTAATCCCAAGGCTCGCCGGGTCCGCGAGCACCCAACTCAGTCGCGCCGTCTCGCCGCGATAAATCACCTGACTGGGCACCGCAGCAAACGCATCGACACGCGGCGGCTGCGGCAGCAAGTCCGGGCCGGATGCGGTGGCGTCGGCGATCGCGGAGACTGGAAGTGCTCCATTCCAAATACGGAATTCGCTGTAGCTGCCATTAGTATTCGCGTCTCCGGTCCAGTTCGAACGACCGAGCCAGTTGTTCACGTCGGTGATGTTTTGCAGCCTGTAACTCGTCGCAAGTTCCCCGACGAGCACACCGTTCTTATAATAGCTCACAGTCCCGCCTGCGCCCGCCACCTTGAACACCAGCGCAAAATGAAACTGCTGCCCGTAAGTCACCGTGTCCGCAAAATTCACACCCTGCTCCACCCCGGCATCCATCATCGCGATTCGACGCTGATTAGTCGTTCCTCCCACTTGCGCGGAAAGCAAAAGCACCTCCGCTCCGTTCCCCGTCCCGCCCGGTGCCGTTAATTCGCCCACCGTCGTCGTCCCGAAATCCAAAATACGCGACCAATTTTGCGAACCATTCAGCGTCATCCAGCCTTCGAGGGTCGCCTCGTTCAACGTCGAGATCATCCCGTTTGGCAGATCGATATATGGCGCGCTTCCCGACGCACCACCCGGCAGCGACGCTTGCGTTCCGGTAAATGTCGCGCCCGTTCCGCGAATGAACGCGTGCGCCGTCCCGACGAGATCATTCACCTGCGCACCGTTCGCGGCTGCGGCGGCTGCATTCGAAAAACTCCACCGATTGCGCAACTGGATCGGTGCCAGCGGGGAGATGGTAACGGATGCCGTGGCTGTAACCATCGCTGCATTCGTAGCCGTGAGCGTGTAAGTCGTCGCAACCGTCGGAGCAACGATGGTCGTACCCGAAATCGCGCTCACGCTACCCACGCCCTGATTGATTGTGGCCGATGTCGCATTCACCAAGTTCCACGAGAGCGTGACTTGCTGCCCCGGCAGCGTAGCGGTCGCGCTCGCAGTGAACGATGCAATGTTCGGCTCATTGCGCCCGAACGTTGGACCTTCGCTGACGTAGGTGGCCTGGATTTGAGCAGGTGTAAAAAGTTCGCCGCGCACACGGACGCGTCCGTAATACATCGAGCCGCAGTAGGCAGCCGTGCTCGTCACGCCTCCTGCTGCCTCACTCTGCGCGCCGAGACGGAAAAATATATCCGCCGTGTTCGCCGCGTTCCTCGACGCAGTCGTAAGCGCCACCGCTTTGCTGCTCGTCTCCACGCCATCGACATATAGGCGGTCCGTCGTGCCGTCGTTCGTGTAAACAAGATAGTGCCAGATATCCGCCGTCGGCACTATGCCCCAGCCCACTCCCGAATTAGTGCCGGTGCCGGTGCCAGTGTGATTCACTGCGCCGAAAGTCGGGCTGCTGCCGTAGTTGAACGAGCTATTAAAAGTATTCGAAGCCGTGCTGTCGCGGCGGCCCCACGAAATGATCGTTTCCTCCGTGGCGACTGCTGCATTGCGCACCCACGCCTCCACGGTTCGCGGCGCGTTACTGCCTGTCACCGCCGCGGGCGCGACGGGGCCGACGTAGTTGCTAAACGATCCTGTCAATAGCACAGCTTTTACCGTCCCGCCGCCGGGCAGCGCGACGCTCGATACACTTGGCGTTATTCCACCGGCTGTTGTGAAGTTACCGGTCGAAGTAACCGGTGCCGTTTGGGGCCAAGTCGCGAGCGATCCCGTCGCCTTGTCCGTGGCGTCGAGATTGATGATCGGGTCCGCAGCATGCGCGGTGGAAAGGAGCGCGAGGGCTGCGATAAGGATTTGACGGAATTTCATGGTGAGAATGGACGCGAACGGAATTGAGAGAACCGAAAAAAGTAGCACGAAAGCCGGCGCACGCACGGGGTATGTGCGTGCGCCGATGCACGAGTTGCTATCGTATATCCACGCGTTGCCGCGCGGGCTTGGGAATGGTCTATCGCCTTTCACTGCGGCGGCGGCGGCCGGCGAGCGATGCGCCGGTGTTGAGCGTGAATGCGCCGGCGAGCGTACCGCCGTTGACGGACGTAAGGCCAGTGTAGCTTTCCGCACCGCTGAGCATGAGGATTCCGTTGTCCTGCTTCGTGAGTTCGCCGCCGGTCGTCGCGCCTCCGGTGAGGCTTTGAGTCACCCCGATGTCGAATTCGTTTGTGTCGATAATCGCGCCACCGGATTCCACGTTGAGCTGTGTATTCGTGAAGCCGGGGAAGAAGTTCGCCGCGCTCGCTTTTGCCTTCAACGTGCCGTTTTCAGTCGTCGAATGTCCGACGAAAAGACTCTGCACATCGACCAAACCAGCAGTCAGGACGTTGAGCGTTCCCGTGCCCTGTTCGCCGACGATGAGCGCATTGGTTCCGAGAATGGTCATCGTGCCGATGCCATAAGCGCCGACTTGCATGTTCCCGCCAAAGTTCATCGTGATACCCGCGATAATCGAACCGTTTACCGGATTGATTTCCCCCCAAGCGGCACCCGCCGCCGCCGCAAAAGTCACCTCCGCCTCCACGCCGCCATTATCGAACAGTGAAATCACCGCGCTGTTCGCATTGTTGAGCGCCCACGGGCTCGTACCTGACCAAAGCGACGGGTTCGTTTTGATACTCGCATTCGCGACATTCATCGTCTGCTTCGCGTCGCTGAAAGTTAGCATCCCGTAGCCCGGAAAAAGGTCATCGTCCCAGTTTGTGATCGTGCTTTAGCGACTGTCACCGCCGCCGCCATCCCAAGTATTGGCGGCGGAAGCCGACGACGCAAAGCCGAGGCCGAGCGCGAGAATGGAAGCGATGTTCTTCGAGAGAACACGACGGATGTGCGATGATTTCATGAAGGTGACTGGACGGTGTAGAGTTTTGTTACGGTGAGGTGACCATGAAGCTACACCACTTCCCCATCAGCGGAATGAGATAAAGCGCATTCCACTTGTGAAAAAGCGCAGAGGGTTGAGTGCGAAAAATCCACACGTCACGACGGCTAACGTCGTTCTCTCGCTGTTGCTCAACTCTCGGTGGAGCTACCGCAGAGAATGAGGTAACACCATCTTCCAAAAACAAATTGACTACGAAGGGG
>JAYUSJ010000086.1:0-6824 GCA_043755735.1 Verrucomicrobiaceae bacterium
TGAGAAGAGCGGCGAGATCGCACTCGTCGAAGCATCCGCAGCAGGCTGGAGCGAAAAAGGTCGCTTCACCCTCAGCCCGCAAGCCGCGAACCGGAACCCTAAAGGCGCCATCTGGGTCCACCCCGTCATCGCCAACGGGAAGCTGTATCTCCGCGACCAAGAGTTCATTTACTGCCACGACGTAAAGGCGCAGTAACCGCGCGTGTTCACGCTCTCTGCCGTAGCGGCGGACGACTTCGACGCGCTTGTCGCCATCCGTGTCGCAGCGTTGCCGGACAGCCCGGAGCGCGCTCGCGAGAGGCTGGAGGAGTCGTTCTACCCGCAACACAGCCGCTTCATTTGCGTCGCTGGCGAGACGGTCGGTTTTTACACGCTCCGCCCGGCGTTCGATGGGTTTCATTTGGAGCACCTCTACGTGCTCCCGCGATGGCAATCAGGCGGCATCGGCTCGGCGGTGATGCGGCAGCTCCTCGCCGAATGCGGCACCCAGACCGTGTTCGTCGGCGTGCTGCGGGGCAGCCCGGCAAACCAGTTTTACCAGCGCCAAGGCTTCACGCCGAACGGCGAGAGCGAGCGGGCGATTTACTACACCCGCAAGGAGTGAAGGATTTTCGGATTGGAGAAACCGTGTTTCAAGCGTGAGCCCTAAAAAAATCCTAACATTCTATTGACCATTCGAAAACGGCTCGCTATTCCCCGAATTGTCCGCAGCAGTTTTAACCACTCCATTTTACCTCAAATGTTAATGCTCGATCTTCCAGCCTTTACTTCCAAAAAGGTTTTCGTGCGTACGGATCGCAGCAGAGCAGCAGAGCAGCAGAGCAGCGGGCCAAGCGGGGCGAGGTAGGCGAGTTCGCGTCTTTCTTGCGACTCGGCCTCAGCGGGGCGCTGACGGAGAAAGTTCGGAGAAAAGCGAGTCTCCTTTTCGTCCAAACCTCAGCAGTTGGAAGCTCGGACAATGTTCCGGGAAGGCCAGGCTATCTCGTTGGAAGCCCGGACAATGTTTCGGGAAGGTCAGACTATCTGGTTGGAAGCTCGGACAATGTTTCGGGAAGGTCAGACTATCTCGTTGGAAACTCGGACAATGTTCCGGGAAGGTCAGACGATCTCCTTGGAAGCTCGGACAATGTAACGGGAAGGTCAGGCAAAGTCGTTGGAAGCCCGGACCATCTTCTTGGAAGCCCGCACGATGTGATTGGAAGCCCTCACTATCAGCCACTTACGCAGAATCTCCCCGCATCCCGCATCCCGCATCTCAATCAACCAACCAACCAACATGAATAAATACCTCGCAGCTAAACTCGACATGTACCGCGCCGTGGCCCACGTGCGGACGAATCCTATCTATACCGCCGACATCAGCGCCATCGTCGGCATCGCCAGCGGCTTTGGCATTCTCGAAGACCACATCGCCCAAGCGGAGGCGTTCGACACCGCACGGGCCGATGCGGCGGCGGGCGGCGGCGCTGCAAAGCGCCTTGCCCGCACTTTGTTTGAGCGGTCCGCAGTCGTGGTGGACGGCATTTTCACCGCCCACGCCGCCAAAAACGGGCTCGCCGAACTCCTCGCCCGCGTGAACCAAGAAGTCAGCGACATCCGCAACATGGCTGATGAAGACCTGCGCGTTCACGGCGAATTTCTCGCCACACAAATCCCCAGCCCCATCACGCCCGCCCTCGCCGATCTCGGGCTCGACGCCGGGCTTATCGCCACTTTCACGCTGCGGTTTGGCAACTACCACGCCCTCATCAATCTCCCCGCGACCAAAGTCGGGCAGGAAAGCACCTACGTGGACCTGCTGGAAAACGAGTTTGCCGCAGCCGACGAGCACCTCGACTTATATCTCGATAAATTGATGCGCCGCTTCATCGAACCCCGCCCCGACATCTGGGCCGCCTATAACAACGCCCGCACCATCCACGACCCCGCCTACCGCACCCAGCCGCCGACACCACCGACACCACCGACACCACCGCCCACACCCGCGTAAAAAGTAGTCCCGGACTTCGCTCGGCCCAAGCGCCCGCAAAGCGTTTGCGTTGGCAGGGTCGGGGACGATTTCTCCACCAAGCCTGCATCCGTTTTCACCACCGTTCAGCTACCCGAAAAAACCTGCCGCGATCTCTCAGCTCTCAACTTTCAACGCTCAACTACCATGAAACTCCACATCCTTCTCGCCACACTCGCTCTCGGCCTTTCCGCGCTGGGGCAGTCTTCACCACCACCCACGATCACGCTGGAGATTCCGACTGAGGCGGCGGGGCATTCGTTTACCTTTATGGACGACTCGGATGGGCAGTTGTTTCATGTCGGCGTGCCGATGTTTGATGCGCTGACGATGAAGTTCATCGTCACGGGCACCCCGACGTACTCGCCTCAAGTCATGCCGTGGTTGTTCGATGAGACGTTAGGGACCTGGAAGATGTATCCGACGATGAGCCTTACTGCGTCAGCTACGTTGCAGGCAACCGTGTTTGAGGGGGGAACCATTGGGTATGCGGTGGGCGAGGGGTTGGCGGGGCATACGTTTGCGCTCGTTGCGCCGTCGCAAAATTGGGCATTTCCGGTGACGACGCTGCCGGTGCTCGGCTCTTGGCTGTTGGATTCGGACGGTGCGCAGCAGTGGGAGAGCTTCGGGTTTTTTAATGCGTTTTCCGCTACGGAAATCGCGACGCTTTCCTCGGAGAATACGGTACTGGTGGACCTCACGGCGCAGATGCAGTCGGCGGCAAACGCTACGGATTTGCGCGACCCGGCGGCATGGGAGCCCCGGTCGGTTGCGTTGCCGACGCGGGCGGTGACGTTTTCGCTCGGGGAGGTGGCGGCGGGGTATGAAATCTTGCCGGGTGCGACTTTCACTTTGCACACCTCGTCGGGGAATATGCAGGGGATGATTCCGTATTCGGTGATGGTGAACGGGCATCGTGAGTTGTGGCTCGGCGGCCAGGTCGGGATTTTGGAGGAATACTGGTGGACCCGCGACGGGAGCGAGGAAAGCACGGAGCATTTCTTTATGGGGATCGGGCACACGGCGGTCGCGAGCGCCGGGGCGGGGCTGAGTGTGCCGGTTTCGGATGTCGGGATTGTGACATTTGTCATCGGCGAAAACCATTTCAACGAATCGTTCGGGCTCTTGCAGAACGGGGTGCTGACGATGTTGGAGTCAGACAACACCGGGCCGCATATGCTGGTGACGTGGGATCTAAACGGAAACGAGGTGCAGTATTACTTCGATAATCGCAGCGTGTGGGTGGACCGGGCCCAGTCGTGGGAATTGGTGAGCGTGGACGGGAATTCGCAGGTGATTCAATCGTTCGGGCAGACGACGGATTTGCGCGATGGCTTTTCGCCGTACAATCCCGTGCCGCCCGTCGGCCAAGTCTCCGTAAGCATTCCCCACGCACGACGAACGAGCTTGATGAATGGTCAAATTCAATTGTTGGGCAACGACGGGACTACGTGGGCAGTGACGAGCGTCTTCGATGAGGCCGCCGGAGATGCCTATTACACGTATTGGAGCGGCGTGTTTATCGGCACGCCGATGGAACACTGGAGCTATCATAAATACATCCCGGCAACCGCACCTTCGAGCACGACCAATGGGTACGATATTGCGATGGTAGATGCGGAGGCCGGGTACACGACTGCGTATGGCGCTGGCGGTGCGGACCTGAATTTCACAATGGAGATACCGCTCACCACGCTCAATTTTAACCTCCCTTCCTCCCGTTGGAATCAGGAGCTTTACGTCGTTACCGCGGCGGGTGGAATGTTCCCGGTCAATAAAGGGACCATCCAAGGGCTGTGGACTTTGAACGGCTCTGGAGCAGGATTCAGCAGCTACGGCTACTTCGACGCCTCCGCAGAGGTCCATATCGGCGCAGATTGGTGGCTCTATGCGCCCTACGGAGACAACGGCGCTCCTGCGTTTTCCGATGTGAACGGGCTGGATATGTCCGGCAACCCCAGTTTGATGAATTGGAATCCGCCGTGGGTGGATAGCGACTCGGATACGCTGCCTGATTGGTATGAGTACATCATCGGGACGAATGACAATGCGTGGGACAGCGATGGCGACGGCATCGGGGACTACGATGAGATTGTCACTGGAACGAACCCGAACCAAGCCGCCCCCATCCTGACCGTCACCTCGCCCATCGGCGCGGTGTGGCTGAACTGAACTTCAACGATTCTCCAACTATGAAAACACACCTCTCGATTCTCCACGTTCTTCTTTTTTTGACGTTCAGCGCGGCGTCCGCGTTTGCGCAAAACAGTGTCACGAATATCGTTCAACATCACGCTGCGGCTCCCGGCCTTTCCATCCCGCTTTATACGCATGCAATCGGGAGTTGGCTTATCGGAACCGACTGGATTGAAGGAGATGCCGTGGGCGAGGGGCCCACCATTTTGCAGCACACCTATTACGATGATATCGAAATCATCACCCACATCATCGATCCCGTGGAAAACTCGGATGACGAAAGCGAAGATAACGATGGGACGGAAAATATTCCGGGGACCACGGAGCCGCCACCTCAAGAGCCGCTGGACACTTCTTATTCTTCCACGGATGGGACGGGTGTCCCTACCGATTTCCCGTTCTTTGACGAAACATGTCCCTGCCCGGATTCGGGAATGGCGGTCGCGGGTTTTAATCCGTATCTCGGGAGTCTTCGGATTACGGATGCTCCGTTGCCGTATCGCTCTCCCTTTGGTCCGCTGACGGGTATCCGGTTTCATTACGACTCGGAGGATCGCAGTGCGCTGGGGAATCCGCGCTATTCGAACATGGGGCCTCGGTGGAAGTTGAATTGGGTGCAATTTGTGGAGGAGGGGCAGGGGGGCTCTGGCAGGGCGTGGCTGAATATGGGGCGTGGTGGTAAGGCGGTGATGAAGGCGGGGGCTGGGGCGGGGGCTGCGACGACGCGCCCAGGGCTCTCGCTGGATACGCTGGATCGCGTGGTCGTGGATGGAGCAGTGACGTATGTCCACACGCTGACGAATGGAACGAAAGAAACTTACTCCGTCGTGGGCGGCATAGGGTCGAATCATCGCAGCCGGTATTTCCTCAAATCGGTGCAGGATGTTCACGGCAATACGGTGGTGTTGACGTGGCAATTTCATCAAGCGGGCGTGCGGCTCTCGAAGCTCACAGATGCTTCGGGAAAGGAGACGCAGTTCTTGTATGACAATGGGTTGAAGCCGATGCGGCTCACTCGGATTTTGGACCCGTTTAACCGTGCGGTGACGCTGGAGTATCATGCGTCCGGCGAGCTCTGGAGGCTGACGGACCCGGCGGGCATCATTTCGGAGTTTGGGTATGAGGCGGGGAGTGTCGGGCTGATTTCGACGATGAATACGCCGTACGGGGCATCCACCATTTCGCGCGGGGCGGTGCATGATGCTGCCGGGAATGTGCGCGTCGGGAACTTCATGGAAATCCTGGACCCTGCCGGGCGCAGGCAGCGGGTGGAGCGGTACTCTGTGTCGGACCTTTCATCGCTGGGCAATGAAGGGGTTCCATCGGGGTTCGACGCCTCGGCGTTGAATGTGCAAACGACTTTTATGTGGAACCATGCGGCCATCTCGGCAGCGGGTGCGGCGGGTGTGCCGCTGGGGGCGCACAATGCGCGAATCACGCGCTGGGCGCAGCGGGCGGGGGCGGGCCGCGCGGCACCGCTGGTGGCGAGCTTCAAGGCCCCGCTGACGAATCGCGTGTGGTATCTCTACGCGGGGTCGGCGAATAGTAATCTGGTGGGCACGCACTCGGGCGTGGCGGCTATGGGGCGGATGCGGGCGGGCTGGCAGACGCTCCCGGAAGGCACGGCTCTTTATGAGACGACGATGGTGAACTTTAACGACAAGGGACGCCCTACGACGGTGACGGACTTTTTTGGCCGCCAGACGATCTACACGTATGGCACGGCGGGGACGGACCCGCAGGTGGGCGCGGATGATACGGACCTCACGGGAGTGCAGGCCAGCGCGGCGGGGAACGCGGTGACGCTGCAAGAGCTTGGGCAGTATGAGAATCATCGGCCCACAGTGCTCAAGGCGATAGACGGCACGATGACGCAAGTGATCTACAATGGGCGCGGGCAAGTGCATACGCTCACCGATGCGGCGGGCCGCGAGACGATGGTAACGTACGAGGGGGCTGGCCCGGCGTTTGGGCGCATCGCGACTGTGACGAATGTGAGCGGCACGACGGCGCTGACCTACGATGAATACGGGCGGGTGAAAACAGTCACCAATCCGCAAAACGAAACCACGACAGTGGACTACGATGAACTCAACGGCCCGCTGTGGACGCTGGATCGAGTGACGAAGGTGACGCACCCGAACGGGACGAGCGAGCGCGTGGTGTGGGACCGGCTGGATGTGGCGGAGAGCTACGACGTGGAGGAGAAGAAGACGACGTACGTCCACGACGCGGCGCGGCGGGTGTTGAGCGTGACGGGGCCGGATGAGAAGACGATCGCGTATCTGCCGGGGACTTGCTGCGGGTCCATCGATACGCTGGTGGATGCCGGGGGCAATAGGACGCATTGGAAATACGACATCCTCGGGCGGGTGACGGAGAAGTGGCTGAACTGGAACCAGAGCATCCCCAACGGACTCGGCACCGTGCGAGTGCAGCTCAATACGTATGATGATTGGGGGCGGCCCGTGAGCACAACAGATGCGCGTGGCAATGTGCGGACTTTGGTGTATGACGAGCAGGGACGCATGAAAGACATCCAATACACAGTCGCAGCAGGCACGGCACCGACGCCGGATGTGCATGTGGTGTATGAGACGCCGGAGCAGTCGCCATTCGG
>JAYUSJ010000087.1:0-6808 GCA_043755735.1 Verrucomicrobiaceae bacterium
CTCTGCCGCAAAATCGTGAATCCCCTGCCCTCACTTGCTCCGCAACCATGAGAGGACGTCGGCGACATCCTGCGGCTTCACCACGGCTTCGAGGCTTTCCGGCATGAGCGATTTCCCGGATGCAGTCATGGTGTCAATTTCCGTGCGAATTCTCGATTAGTCCGATCATTTATTTGCCTTCCGCTGCTCCGTCTGCATCGAATTTGGTTTCGACGGCTTTCACGCGCGCAGGACCGGGGATGATAAGATCGGGAACGGCGTCGGGGTGTAGGGGGCTGCCGAGCTATTCTGGCCCCACAGCAAAGGTGGGTAAGCAAACTTGCCGGATCAGCAAGCTGGACGAATCAGCCATAAGCAACGATCGCCCCGAAATGCCGCGCCAGCGCCTCCGCTAGAAGAGGCGGCACGGCATTGCCTACATGCCGCTCTTGACCGGTTTCAAAGCCGTGAAAAATAAAACTATCGTCGAATGACTGGAGCCGTGCCGCCTCGCGGATGCTTATTGAGCGGTTGTCGCGGTAGTGTGTGAAACGTCCCGATCCCGGATTGCGAAAATTGGCCGTGATGGTGAAGCCGATTCCCTGAGGATGCAGGCGCGCGTAAGCTTGGCTGAAATAGTTGTCCGAGAAGCGCTCGCCATCGGGGAGTTGCGCGTTCCCTTCACCTGGTTTGATTGGCGAAATCTTTTCAAGGAAGCGCTTCGAGTGTGCCCGTGCCGTGTGGTTGAAGAGCGCCAGCGATCCCTTCCGACGATCCGTTTGACAAGGCGTTCGCGCTGCGTGTGGATACTGGCCGCCATCGCTCTTTTCGCCTGCCTCCAATGCCGGCAAATCACCGATAGCATCCTCGACCGACACGAAACGGTGGTCGGCCTTTGCCTCTGTGTGCGCATCGTGGCCAACGTCGATGGCGTCGAACTTACCTTGAGGGAAAGTGAAATCTGCTATCCCGAGATCGTTGCGAAGAGCCACAACGAACGCCCGGCGGCGGATCTGTGGGACGCCAAACGCAGATGCATTCAGCACTGCCGACTTCACGCAGTATCCATCGAATGCCTCCTGGACTTCCGAATCGAAAATCTTCTCGAAAGACGAGAGTGCCGTCGGAACGTTTTCGAGAATTACGCACTTCGGACGCAGCTCGTGGGCGATCTCGATGAAGCGAGAAAGCAGCCGGTTCCGGTTGTCCTCCAGCCAGCGTTTACCGTTTGGTGAGAAGCCCTGGCAGGGTGGCCCGCCGATCACAAAGTCGAGTTCGCCAGTCTTCATCTTGAGCTGGCCGAGGATGTCCGCACTGCTCAGCTCGCCGACATCAGCCGTCCAATAGGGAATGGCCGGGAAGTTCCGCTTGAATGTAGCGTTTGCCGTTGGATCGCAATCCACGAGCAGCCGCAAATCAAAGCAGAACGATTTAGCGCCACGATTCGCACGCAGGAATCCCTGTGAAAATCCGCCGACGCCGGCAAAGAGATCGATGACTGAAAATGGGGTGGCCATCGGTCGTTATCCGCCGAGCTGCTCGGAAAACAGGAACGACATGAGATCCTTCGCCGCTTGGTCATGCACCCGCGTCTGCACCTCATCGAGCTTACGGATGACGTCGTCAGGCGTTAGACTTGTTTCCTGTTTGCCGAGTTGCCAAATCGCTTCCTTGGAAATGAATTCGACGTAGCGCTGGAAGAGATATTCCCGCCAGCGCGGGGAATCCGCGTTGTATTCGTTTATGATTTTTTCCGCGAGCGGGCGCGAAGTATTGATCCAGTAAATGCCTGCCGGTACATCTTGGAAGCGTTGATACACGGCAGGATGTCGTGGGTCGCAGTTGTATGGCGTGGTAGCGAGCGGATCGAGCGGATCGCAATCCTGTCCCGACACGAGCACTTGTGGAAAGCGCGGCTTGCGCACTTTGTCGCTGCCTCCTTCCTGCCCTTCTTCGCCTTAAGCTTTGCCACCGGTGTCCTTGCCGTCGCCCTTTCCGCCCACACCCGTGCCCGGCTCGCCACCCGACGTGCCTGCTGGCCCCTTGCCCGCAAACATTTCCGTCCACACCTGACTCATGAAGCGCTCCTTCCAGCGGTTGAGGATTTCGTTGAGCGCGGAAGTGTTCTTCAAATCCTGCTGCTTGCGCTCCTGCTGGACCTTCGTCTCCGTCTTTTCAGCAAGTCCTTCTACTTGGTCGCGAACCCACTCGCGAATCGCCTGGCTGCGATCCATGTCCACAAGCTTGTGCCGGTCGTTGCTCACGCAATCGTGATCTGGGTCTTCAAGGATGGGGCACTCGCATTCGCCGTAGATGAACTCAACCTGCCCGGAGAAGCGGCTGGCACCAAGTTCGTGAATGCGATAGCTCGCGATCACCCCCACCTCGCCGAGAAAATCCACCGTATTCAGCGTGGCGAGTTGCGCGCGTAACGGCTCCTTCGATGTTTTGAGCACGAGCCGTCCTGCGAACGGATACTTGGAATTCTTGAAGGCAAGCGACTGCCCGTCGTGGACGGGAGCCTCCGGCACCAACACGACGACAGGTGACTCAAAGCCCTCATTTAGTTCGATCTTCGGCGGCGTCAGTCGTGCAGGCACTCAGAAACACCCGCGACAGATCGACTGACGCGCCATCTTCGCGCGATTAGAGTGCAACTACACGAATGTGCTCAAATCGATCTTCGTCCGTCGGATGATCGAGACCAGACGATCACCGTCGATCAAGGTAATAGAGGGCTTCGCCGCGTGTCTTGATTCGGCAATCGCGGCACGAGTGTAGTGGCTTGTCGTTACGAACAGGCCGCGAGCCGTAGAGCTTAGCGCTCCGCGGAAATGATTGAGTTCGACGCTTCCCACGGCGTGCCGCCAGCGTTTTACCTGTGTCTGGACGTGGCAGCCTCCAAGGAAATCGTTCGCATCACTGACATGAGCATCGACATCAATTCCACCGTCGCCGGATCGCCGGGAGACCGAAACCTTCACGAACCCGTTGCCCTCAAGCAACTCTTTCACCAAGTGCTCAAAACGAAACGGAGCGATTTCAAACAGCGCCCGTCGCGTTTCCAGCACCGCCGGCGTTTCAATAATGGAAGAACCGCCAGCGTCAGCCAAGGGTTCGATCACTCGATCGAGTTCACTCAACGGATTCAGTCGGCGCGCCTCCGACAGGAGCGACGCCGTAATCGTCGTGGCCTCGGCTATTGGGACAATCACTGGTTCAACATGAATCCGAAACTCGAACATCCAAACTTTCCGCATCGCGTTCCGACGATCGAGTTGCACCTCGGGCGAGTGCCGGAGCAGTTCCAAGAGACCCAGAAAGCGGTAAGTTTGCCGACCGACGTTGGTAAACCCGAATAGTGGAACCGGCGTTTGGTATTGCTCCAGTAACCTCTTGTTTCGTCCAGCCAAAGTCTGATCGCCTTCTTTGCCTTGGGCTGTGTAGGTCAGAACATCTCCCTCAATTCGATCATGATATGGATTCTCGGCGATGACCTTTCGAGAGTCCGTCATGGCCGTCAGCACAGCGACATGGCGCAAGGCTTTGCATTCATCGATGGATGGGCGGATGCCGCCGAGGTTTTCGACGCCGAGAGCAAATCGAATCTGGTCGTTGGTGTATGTGGAACCAACTTGAAACTCGGTGACATCGTTCATGACGATCGAAGCATAAGCGCTAATCCCGCTGTTCGGCGACCAACAAAGCCGGGCGTGGATTTCAGTATGTCGGAGGCGCAACGCCGTTGTGCGGAAGACCGGGTCGCGTTGCGCAGGCTGCCCGACGAACTCACAGCATGACGCGCTCTTTTTTGCATCTCAAAGCGAAGTGGCGATACGCGCAACCGTTGCGACAGTTCGTAGAGTTCGATCCCCTCACTTTCGAGGCGATCGAGCAGGTCGTCGCAGCCGACAATTTCGCCCGATTCGGCGAGCAGTTTCATAACGGCGTTGCGGAGCGCGTCGAGATCGAAGTCGGCAAGGGTGATTTGTTCTTCCAGCGCAAATTCGCCTGCTGCATTGCGCACGAAACGCGGACTGCGTTTGAGACGCTCTTCAAGATCGGCCGCACTCATTCCGGCGAACAGGTCTCCGAAATGCGCGGCAAGTTCCCATTGCATCTCGTAAGCAGGAGCCGGGCGTCCCAAGGCTTTCGCCACCGTCACCATGACGCGCTCGAAGGAGCAGCGCTCGTGCAGCAACACAGTGCCGGGTGATCGTTCCCGTGGCGAACGGCGGATGAGGCGCACCGCCATGCACGTCGCCCAGAGGGTGTCCGCATACGAATGCTCCGATTCGAAGCCGAAAATGCTACAAAGCCCGGCGAATGTGAGCGGGAGTTCAGCGCGCCGCACCGCACGTTCCACGACGTCGCGGTTTCCGGCAAACATGCCACGGAAATCGTCGTTCGAGGTTTTCAGCGTCCAATATCCGAAGCCTAATTTTCGCACCTCGGGGTGATTCCGAAGTGTGGACGCCATGTTTTGCGGTGAGGCTGAGCGAAGGCGTTGGATGCGCTCGATAATTCCTTGGGCGGTAAGCGGGTGACCCGCCTCCGCGAGCACCCTCGGGATCAAGTCGTTGACGTACTCCCGTTCTTCTATACCCCAAGCGGTCAACCCGAAGAGGCGGCGGCCAAGGTCAATGAACCGTTCGTCCTTTCGCAGGATCGCGGCAAGCTCATAGGAATTGGCATCGCCAAGGCTCCCGATGAGACGATCCCTTTCCGCCTCGACCGTCGAAACCGGATGACCCTCGGAAATAAGCAATTGCTCGAACTGCGCGCACACTTTGGGCCAATCCTTTTCTGGCAAATGAAAGTGGCGGCTCAGGCCAAAACTGCGTGGGCCAAGCCGAAAAAAATCCGACAACAGTGCGAAACCATTCTCGGCCCTCCTCGGGTTCCAAGCGACTGCTTCCGTACCGAAACGTTGCCGTGCTTGCTCGAATATCTCTTCCGGATTGAGCGGTTTGACACTCGTCTCCAGCACGGCACGACCACAATCTGCGAGGCGCATCCTGGCGAGTCGAAGTTCCGGGCGGTCCGGCTGCGGAAACTCGACAGTGACGGCACGAGTGCCACGGAGAGCAGCAAGGAACGCGGCAGGTTCCAAACCGCGAAACGTGGGCGTTCCACGCAGGAACGCCAGCGCCTCTCGGGCACTGGGCCGCGTCGGCAAGCACAGAAGAAATGCGCAGAGGTCATCAAGCCACGGCTCATCACGAGCATCGCGGTTACCCCGATGGTCCTGACCTTCCGGCCACGGTGAAAGCCGCGGTTCGATTTCTTCGAGTACGCGCAGATAGAAAGGCAACCCGCGCGCCTCGAACGCAGTGACCGGCCCAAGTCGAACGCGCAGCAACTCCGGCGTAAGGGGTAGCACGCAATTTTCGCCTTCGCGGGCGAGTGCCTCCACCGCCCGCAGGAGCAGCGGTCCACCGGCCCGTCGAAGCTTGGCGATGGCCTTTTCCACGATTTGTCGGACGCGTTCCCGAGTGACGCCGAAACTCTGGCCGACATCTTCGAGAGTGGCGGGCGTTGCACCATCCGCACCGACTCGGGCTGCAAAAATCCGCCAATCACGAGTCGACAGATTCGCAAGTCCGCCATCGATTGCTTTCAGGATATCCGCAAAACCTAGAGACCGTTCGGGCATTGTGAACTCGCCTTTTGCTGCCCGACGCACCAGCTCGCGAAGTTCCAAAATTGATTTTCGCCCGCAATTGCGCGTCTTCTTAAGTTCCAGTAGATCCACTCCGTCAAGGTCGCCAAGTGTCTTCAAGCCGTGGGCCTTGAACACGTTCTCAAGCCGAACTGAGAGCGGAAGCTCCGCCAATTTCAACTCGCGCAAAGAGCCGGAAACGTGAACCTGATTTGTGTCCGCACGAATCTCTTGAACCGGCTTCACATCAAGCATTCCGGGGTCGCCGCTCTGAATCCCGCGAACCAAATCCACAAGCTCTTGCACCGTTTTGCGCCCGCAATTGCGGAATTTTGCAAGTTCGTCATAAGTCCGCCCGTGCAGATCTCCGAGAAGCCGTATTTCGGCCCCTTTGAGAATATTGCCCAAGCGAATGGATACCGGAAACGCACTGACCTTCCGACCACGCTCAGCCATAGGTATGAAGATTGGCTCCAAATTTGGCACCCTGTTCTGCGAAGGCGGGCTGGATTTTGCCGCTCGCGGAGGTACTTCGGGCGATGCCCGCGGCAGTGCTTGCGGCGGCGGGTGCTTAGCGTCTCCTCGTAATGGCATCTGGGAATCAGAACTCAGCGCCTCCACGGCTGCAGTAAGTTCAGCCAATTTTTCCCGCCACGCTGGATCGCCCCGCATGTAGCGCCGAACTTCCGTATGCGAAAACCCGTCAAGGTCGCCCAATTCCATGACACGCATCCGCGCAAGCACAGCCAAGACAGGTGGCGACACCTTCAATCGCACCACTGGGAGCCGGAACAAACGATGGGAGATGAAAAAAGTCTTATAGATCATGTCACCGCATCCGAGCCCATTGCAATCTGTTGATAATGTACAAAGCAAGTTTTCACGATTCAAAACCTCTGGGCTCTCTGATACTGTAGCGGGGCGAGCAGTCTACGGAGGGCGTGACAAGGCGGAGTGGGGCTGTGGCGGAAAAGGGGGTTGCGCCCCTCTTGGCCATTTTCCAAGCAGACCGGTATTTACTATTGGTCCATCGCGTAATTTTTTTGGTGAATATTTGCTTGAACACGTCCCGCAGCAAAAGCTCACGAAGGCGTTTGCGCAAGCACTCTGCCGCAAAATCGTGAATCCCCTGCCCTCACTTGCTCCGCAACCATGAGAGGACGTCGG
>JAYUSJ010000088.1:0-6778 GCA_043755735.1 Verrucomicrobiaceae bacterium
TCGTCGTCGTAAAAGGCGCTCGTCACAGGATTGTTCCTCTTCGTTTTCACGTCGTACAAAACGATGACGCACTGCTGCGCATCGGAGTCTCCAGCGTAGGCGAGCCAGTGGCTGTCGCTGCTCCAGCTCACATGGAAGTGGTCGAGCTCGCCATGATACATCCACTTTTGCTGAGCGACTTGCGTGGTCGTCTGCGCGTCGATGTCGTGCAGCCAAATCTTCATCGCGCTATCAATGAAGACGAGTTTCTTGGAATCGGGCGACCACTGTGGCTGGTAGCGCCAGCCGGGGCCGAGGGTGGTGATTTGCTTTTCCGCGCCCTTGCCGTCGGCGGGCAAAAGCGTGAGCTCGTACTCGCCGCTGCGGTCGGAGAAATAGGCGATCCATTTTCCATCCGGCGACCAGGCCGGGTAGCGCTCGGCGATTCCCTGAGTCTCTGTGATATTGCGGATGACGCCGTTCTCCGCCGGAGCCGAGAAGATGTCGCCGCGCGCCTCGAATAGCACCCGCTTACCTTGCGGCGAAATGGCAGCGTTTGCCACGCGGGTGCTGACGTTTTCCAGTCGCGGGCGGAGCGTGGCTTTGTCGGTGATGACGTCCACTTTCACCTCGCGGGTTTTCTCCGTCGCGAGGTCGAGAAGCACGAGCGCGCCGCCATTCTCAAAGACGATTTCCTTCGGCCCGATGCTCGGGAAGCGAACGTCGAATTCTTTATACGTGGTGACTTGGCGCAGCGACTTCGCAGCGGTGTCGTAGCACCAAAGGTTCGCGCGCTTTGCGGCATCGCGGTCGGACAGAAAATACAGCTTCGTCGCGCTCGCCCACATCGGAGCGGAGTCGCACGCGTCGTTGTCGGTCACATTTTCGGCTGCGCCCGTTTCCAAATTGAAGAGCCACACGTCCGGCGCCATGCCGCCGCGATAGCGCTTCCATGAGGCGCGGTCGGTGTCGGTCATCGTGTAGGCGACCGTCTTGCCATCGGGAGAAATCGCCGCGAGTTCGCCGTATGGAATCGCGAGCCGCTCGGCCTTTCCGCCCAGCGCGCTGATTTTGAAAAACTGCCCGACCCGCTCGCTAAAGCTGTCGCGGCGGGAGGCGAAAAGGAGCGACTTCCCATCCGGCCACCAAGCGATCATACGCTCGGCACCGCCATGATAAGTCACCCGCCGCGGTTCGCCGCCGGAAATGGGCATGACGTAAATGTCTTCGTTGCCCTCGTAGTTGCCGCTGAATGCGACCTCCCGGCCGTTCGGCGAAAAGTGTGGCCACGTTTCCTCGCCGCGCGGCGAAGAAAGTCGCTGCGCTGTTCCGCCTTCCTTTGGCGCGACCCAGATGTCGCCGGCATAGACGAACGCGATGTTTTTTTCCGAGACAGCGGGCATCCGCATCAAGCCGGCGTCGAGAGTGTCATCCGCGCAGGCGGAAATGACGGACGCAGCGGCGAACAGTAGAACGGGAAGAGATTTCATGCGCTGCGGAGGAAACACAGTCGGGGCGAGCGCGGCAACGGTCAAATGTGCGCAACGAATCCGGAAACGCCGTGTTAAAGGCATGATGAATCGAGAAAGACTTTTACCGTTGGGGGCGCTGCTACTTGCGCTGTTTGTGATCACAAAATGGATCATCTCGGGCTGGGGACTCATCACGGTGCATGCGGACGGGCGATCGCTCTCTGAAGTCATCCGCTCGATCGAGAAACAAGCCGGTGTGACGATCCGGACCAACATCGATCCCGGCACACCCACCACAATGCACGTGGATAAAGTGCCGCTCGCCGAGGCGATGGAAGTTCTTAGTGCGGTGAGCGACTCACGGTGCCGGCTCGCCTACTTGCTGGCAGGGGACACTGCCACGGTCGATGCAGGGATCGCAGCATGGACCAGCGGCCCGAGGCCCGAGGGCTGGAAAGTCCTGGAGGTCCCGCTGATGGGCCGCGGCGGATCCGGCGGCGTGGATGCAGCGCCGCTCGATCTGCGCAAGGATGTCTGGACCGTGGAATCGCCCGCCGAGAAGACGTTGCAAGGCTATTTGCAGAACGCGGCGGTGCATGTTTCGGCTGCGTTTGCCTGCCCGGAGTCTTACAACCCCGCCGTAAACAAAGCGCCGTCCTCCGGCGAGATCCGCAAGGCCATCCCCGCCCTCGCCAGCGCTGCGGGAGCGAAAGTGAAAGAGATTTTCTTTTTGCAAGGCCGCCCGCCGGGAGCGCCCGAGGTGGACGAAGAAGACGGCCCGCCGCGAGGTGGCGGCGGAGGCGGCGGACGCCCGGATTTCGACCTCATGCGTCAGCGGCGCATGAACGAAATTGCAAAACTCCCAGCCAGCCAGCAGGCAGCCGCAAAAGCGGAGGTGGAGGAAATGGAGAAAGTGTTCGCCGATGTGCGCGGGCTTCCGCAGGAAGAACGCCGCGCGAAAATGCAGGAGATTTTCAGCCGCCCCGAAATGATGGATCGCATGGACGACCGGCGGTTGGCGCGAGATGAACTCCGCACTCCGGAACAACGCCAGAAGCGCTACCAGAAATACGTGGACCGCAAGCGGGAGGCGCAGAAATGATCCGCCGCGACTCCGCTTTTACACTGATCGAAATCCTCGCGGTGATCGCCATCATCGCGCTGCTCGCCGCGCTCGGACTCCCTGCTTTTCAGAACGCACGGCAGCGTGCCGACGGGATGACTTGCATGAACAATCTTCGCCAAATCGGCGTGGCGGTGAACGGCTTTGTCGGCCAAAACGACGGCCGCTTCCCAGAAGTCGAGCCTGACCCACGGAATCCGATTTATCCAAAGTCCGATAACATCCAGGGGCTTCGTAAGACGCTGGAGCCTTATGGAATCACGGAAGCAACAGTGCGGTGCCCCTCGGACGTGAAGTCCTTCAACTATTTCGCAAAGACCGAGAGCAGCTACGAGTGGCGGCCTTACATCGACGATGAACTGATGATCAACCCCCAGATCCTCACTCCGCGCGGGCAGTTCTCGCGTCCGCTTTCGAAGATCGTTGTGTGCATGGACGTGGAGCGCGTTCACCAGCCGCAAAGCGATTACCGGAGCAAAAAGAACTATCTCTACGCCGACGGTCATGTGCGCCCTTACACGGAGTCCCCGCCGCGGCAGTTGCCGAAGTGACCGCTATTTCAGGGCTTTCACGAGCTTGTCGAAGATCTCGGCAAACTGTGTGCGGATTAGTTTTTCTTCGGCGAGACCGCGCTGGAAATAGTCGTAGCGGATGCGTTTTGCCGCGTCTGCGACGTCCTGCTGGCTCACGCTGCGCATAAATCGCAGAAACGTGTTCACCGCTGCCGCGCGGTCCACTTCGTTGACCCGCGTGGACGTGCCGACCTTTGCTGCGAATGTTTTGACGTGCGGCGCGATCATCGGGTTTTGATGCTTCGCGAAGGTGATTGAACCGTCGCGCATATCATCGAGAAGCTTGGCGAGGTCTGCGGTGAGCCGTTGCACTTTTTCCAGCTCGGCGCGGTCCCTTGCGAACGCTGCCCAGTCCACAGGTTGCCAGTTTTTCACGCTGTCGAGACGGTATCCGAAGCGGCGGACTTTCGTTTCTTTGGATTCGCCGGAAAGCCACTTCTGGTCGCGAACGCTGAGATACGTGGCGATGCCGAGGATCGTGCCCGATTTGCCGTGGATGATGGGGCTTCCGCTATTGCCGGGCACAAACTCCGCAGTGACTTCCACGAGGTCCGGGCCGAGCCCCGCGATTTTGCCGGAAAGCGGTGCGATGACTCGCGCACCCTCGCTGTTGCCGAGGACGAATACTTCGTCTCCGATCGCGGCAACGTCCTCCACTTTGGGCGCGGCGCGGAGTTTCGGGAGCGCGGTGTCCGGCGGCAGCGGATAGTATGCGATGTCGTGTCCCACCGCGATCGACGGAGTTCCGGCGATCTGGATGATTGTCTTGTCGAGCAGGGTAAATCGCGGGGCCTTCATCCCGGCCACGACGTGGATATTCGTGAAAAGCGCAGGCTTGCCGCGGAAGTCGCACACAAAGCCGCTCCCGGCGCCCCCGGTTCCTTCATCGCTCACAAAGACCAGACTTGATGAGTGTTCGTTTACGAGAGCCGCTGCTCCGCCGGGTGTTTGTGCCGGCGCGGAGGGGATACAAAATAAGGCGGTAGCCGCCAGGAGATGCAGTGGGATTTTCACGCTGCGGAAAGTGTGGATTCCCTCGGAAAAATCAACCCCTCGATGCAAAAAACCGCCGCTCTCTGTTTCCAGAAAGCGGCGGTCGTTGAAGGATTTGCGGTGCGTCCGACTAGATCAGAGCGTCGAGCTTGCTCAGGATCTCCGCCTTTGGCTGGCGACCCACGAGCTGTCCGACAGGCTGCCCGCCTTTGAAGAACAGAAGCGCTGGGATTCCGGTGATCCGGAACTGAGCTGCGAGCGCCTGTGCCTCATCGACGTTGACCTTGCCGACTTTGGCCTTGCCGACGCGCTCATTCGCGATCTCGTCGATCAATGGCGAGAGCTGGATGCACGGTCCGCACCACGGTGCCCAAAAGTCCACCAGAACAGGGATGGATGAATCGAGCACTTCGGTTTGGAAGTTTGTATCTGTAAGCGTAACAACGTTTGGACTGGCCATAAAATGAATGTCCGGGAGGGGGTTTAATAACTTGGTGAAACGCTACTGCGGCAACTGCGCAGCCGTGTACATGCTGTAGGCGAAGAACAGTGCTGCACCGCTGGCGAGGAAGGCCAGAACGCTGAGCACGGTCGAAACAGTGTCCGCTTTTGCTGGTGAGCTGTCCACGCCCATCGTTGTCATCGCCTGGCTGATAGCCGGAGCGGGGACCTTCGAAAGTGGCTGGGTCTGCTGCATTTTGACGGTCGCTTTTGGGAGTGTGGACGCACCTTTCGATGCGTCGCTCGGAAGATTGATGCGTGCCGTCTCTTTCTTCGGCGATGCAGGGCGGACCGGCTGCGAGGCGATTCCGGACTGGCCGGGTGCCGGTGGCGCTGGCGGACGGATGCCCGATGGCGGCGGCGGCATGGCGGCGGAACCGGCGGGAGCTGCGGGCTTTAGCGGAATTGTGGGCTTGCCGGTGAGCGGCGGCGGCTTGGGCGGCGTGACGCTGCTGAGCGGCTTGGTGATCGGCGCTCCACCTGGTTTTGGTGGCGGCGGCGTGCCGGAAAGTGGACGTGTCGCAATACCGGATGGCGCGGCGGGTGCCGACGGCGGTGCTACGGGCGGAAGAGGCGCTGCTGGTGGTGTAACGGATTCAGGCATTGGAATTTTAGAAGTTTCCTTTTTCGGAACCTGGCCGACAGCAGGTGGCGTGGACGTTCCGGGCACGTTGATCCGGACAGTTTCCCTCTTAATCGAGGGCTGCTCGGTCTTCGGGGGGAGAGTGATCCGAATGGTTTCCTTCTTAGTGGAATCGTCTTCTTGCATGTTTGGTTGGTCGGCCATGGTAGTTCGCGGTGGAGTTGTTGGTATCTCAGCGTCTCACTCAGGTGTCAACGGGGTTTTCGGTGAAATTCCTGTTCAAGAGGGTTTCTACAGGCCTCCGCGTGTGGAATTCGATGCCGGCGGACGTCAAAAAAGTTGCACTTCGATCTTCTGCTCGTACGCGATTCTGGCGCAGCGAACCAATTTGAAGTGGCTCATGGGCTTGATGAAAATCTTGACGTTGCAAAGCAGACGATTCCGAACATCGATGCCGCCCTCAAAAGCGCCGTTGTATAACCAATATAATTTCCATCGCCTCATCGATACCTTTCACTCTGCCATGATGAAGATTGCCTTATTTGCCCTCGCGCTGTCCGTCCTGAGTCTGCCCGGCCACTCCGCAAACGATGTGGAACTTGCCAAAAACCTGTCCCGCAGCGGCGAGAATTCCTTCGGAAAACTCATCATCGCGTCCGATGGAAAGTTTTACGGGACCACGAAAAACGGAGGAGTTTTCGCATACGGAAGCATTTATGGATTGGATCCAGCGCTGGGGAAGATTTCCACGATCGCGAGCTTTGGCTCGAACGCGGGCAAGTATCCGAACGGCGAATTGTCGATGGCGGGGATGGCTATCTCCATGGAACGGCGAAGCAAGGTGGAACGGGCGATTTCGGGACGATTTTCCGGGTGAAGTTGAGCGATGATTCGCTGACGAAGCTTGCGCAATTTGACGGCGTGAATTCCGGGCAGTTCCCGCTCGGCGCGCTCGTGAATTTTCAAGGGTGCGACATGCGGCGTTCTCGCTGCGCCGACACTCCGCACAACGGGTGCCCCTTTTCACGACATTGCCCGCTCGGCTTTGGACCCGAAACGATCCGTATTGCGGCCTCGCGTTGGGCACCGCTCAGCGCAGTGCCGGGCACGCACCAGCTCGATCTCACGAAAGGCGGACCCGAAGACAACGAGCCGAACAAATTTCCGGCCCAGTTCAACTTCACGCTCGCGAATACATCCACGGGCGTAGCCAAGACCGTCATCGCCAGCACCAACGTTCCGGAGAAGACCGCATTTACCGCGAATTTCAAAACGGGCGCGTTCTCCGGGACCTTTGCCCATCCCGACATCGGCGCAACAAAACCCCGTGGATTCTCCGGCGTCCTTTACCAAAAACAGAACACCGGAATCGGCGTGTTTTTGGGCACATCCACCAGCGGGCCGGTGCAGATCGACCTTCAGTAGCCGCGTATTCCGCTTTATCCCGAGCCCGCAATCCTGCATGGGTCGCGTATGAAAATCGGGCTCGTTCGGCGCGGATACTCCGGCACTGGCGGAGCGGAGGCATATTTGCTCCGTTTCGCTGAGGCTGCGC
>JAYUSJ010000089.1:0-6775 GCA_043755735.1 Verrucomicrobiaceae bacterium
GCCTACAGCGTGGCGATGGCGCATTTCATCCGCGACGTGCGGCGGGATTTGAACGCGCCGAAGCTGCCGTTCGTCATCGGCGTGCTCGGCGTCGGTGGCCCGACGGCGGATTACGGCCCCGACCAGCAGCGATACAAAGCGACGCACCAAAACTTCCGCGACGCGATGGCCGCCCCGGCGCAGTTGCCGGAGTTCAAAGGCAACGTCGCGACGGTGCTGGCGGAGAAGTATTGGGACCGTGAGCTGACCGCCGCGAAGGCGAAGGACAACGAACTCAAACAGCACGCGAAGAAGCTCGCCACCGAAGGCAAACTGACAACCGCCGAGGATAAGTCGGCGCTGGAGAAATTGCGCACGGAAGGGCTGACCGAGCGCGAGCGGCAGGTGATGGAGAAAGGCATCTCGAATCTCGAATTCCACTACCTCGGCTCGGCGAAAATCCTCGGCGGCGTCGGCAAGGGCTTGGCCGAAGCGATGGCGGAACTCAAACAGTTCAAGCCGGTGAAGTGATGAGAACCGCGCTCGGGCAGTTCTATCAAGCCGTGTCATCCGCAGACCTCACCAGCGCCTCATGGCCGAATGCCAGTGGCGTGTTCATGGGCAACGGCGGGCTGTTGCAGATTGACGTGCCCATCGCCGCCGGCGCACCACGTTACTTCTACAAAGTAAAGGCGTGGCGGGAGTAGTGGCAGTCGGGAGAGCGGAGCGAGGCGTGATTGCGGGGCTGCCGGAATTCGTGTCCGGAATCCCAGCTTCGCGCTGTTACTTCGGGAGTAGTCCCGACTTTTTTGATGCGAAAACTCGCACACGTCTAATTGTTCACGCCGTTATGAAATTCACGCCCCTTTTTCTCGCCCTCTCATTGCTGATGCCGCTCGGCGGGCTCAACGCCGCTGAGCCAGCCAAGCCCAACATCCTCCATATCCACGCGGACGACCATCGCGCTGATGGCCTGCACGCGCTGGGTAATCCGCTGCTCGTCACTCCGAATCTCGATTCGCTCGTCGAGCGCGGCATGACCTTTACGCGCTGCTACACGATGGGTTCGATGATTGGTGCGGTCTGCACGCCGAGTCGCACGATGATGCTCTCGGGGCGTTCGTGGCAGCGTATTCCGGGAGCGCCAGGGGCAGCGCCCAATGCACAGGAGCCAGCGACTTTTTTGCCGCGAGTCATTGCGGCGGCGGGCTATCAAACTTGGCACATGGGGAAATATGGCAACGGCTTCCCGGCAGGGTTGAAGGAGTTTGGAACCAGCACCCGAGACGATGCCCACGCCAAGGCTCCGGAAAATAGCCGCGCGCTTTGCAGCCAGCGTCTTGCTGATGGCACGATTGATTTCCTTAAAAAACGCATCGCCGAAAAGGAGACGAAGCCGTTCTACATCTACCTCGCACCACCCGTTCCGCACGACCCGCGCTCCGCCGAGCCGCAGTTTCAAAAGCTCTACGACCCGGCAAAAATCCCGCTCTCACCCGCGTTCATGCCGCAGCATCCCTTCGATAATGGCGAGATGGCTGTGCGCGATGAGAAGCTCGCGCCGTGGCCTCGCACGCCCGAGGATACGAAAGAGCAGCTCGCTGCCTATTACGCCTGCGTCACCGGGCTCGACCATCATGTTGGGCGCATCTTTGCCGAGCTGAAAGCCAGCGGCCAGTGGGAGAATACGATCATCCTTTTCAGCGGCGACAACGGCCTCTCGATGGGCGAGCACGGACTTTTTGGAAAACAAAACCTCTACGAGTTCGGCGGGCTGCACGTCCCCTGCGTGATCGCTGGGCCCGGCGTTTCCAAAGGTAAAAGCGAAGCACTCGTTTACCTCATGGACTTGTTCCCCACACTCGCAGAGCTCGCGGGCGCAAAAATCCCCGAGGGCGTCGAGGGCAAAAGCCTGCGTCCGATCCTGACCGGCAAGCAAACGAAAGTCCGCGACCTGCTCTACACCGCGTATCGCCACTGCCAGCGGGCCATCCGCGACGACCGCTGGAAGCTCATCCGCTATCCGCTCGTGGACCGCACCCAGCTTTTCGACCTCAGCGCGGACCCGCGCGAGTTGAACAATCTCGCCGATAAACCGGAGCACAAGGCGAAGGTCGGCGAGCTGACCGAGTTGCTAAAAAAAGAAATGGCCGCCCACGCCGACAACACGCCGCTGACCGTCGCAAATCCAGCGCCCGCCGAGTGGACGCCACCGGCACCGGACAGCACCGGAAAAAGCGCGCGACCCGGAAAGAAGAAACCCACGATATAACAATCCAAGCCGATCACTTTATGAAAATGCTAACAGTCGCGAGCCTTTGGCTTGCATCATCAATCTACGCACAAGTTCCGCTCGTCTATGAAGGCACGGACGGGCCCGGAAAAGGGAAGCACATCGTGTTCATGTCGGGCGATCACGAGTATCGCTCGGAGGAGACGCTGCCGGCGCTGGCTCGTGTGTTGGCGAAGAATCAGGGCTTTAAATGCACGGTGCTTTTTAATGTGGATGCGACTTCCGGTGAGATCGTTCCGGGGAACTCGAATTCGCCCGGCATGGAGGCGCTCGATACCGCCGACCTCGCCGTGGTCTTTTTGCGGTTTCAGGATTTCCCAGCGGAGCAGATGAGGCATTTCGTGGCGTATCTGGATCGCGGCGGACCGGTCATCGGGCTGCGCACGGCTACTCATGCGTTCAAGATTCCGGCGACGAGCGAGTTCAAAAAGTATTCGTGGGATTACAAAGGCGACGACTATCTCGCGGGGTTTGGTCATCAGGTGCTCGGGCAATCGTGGGTCGGGCACTACGGCAGGAACCATCAGCAAAGCACGCGCATCAACATCGTCCCGGCACTCGTCACGCATCCGATTTTGCGCGGAGTGAAGGATGTGTGGGTGCAGGCTGGCGGCTATGTGGGCAAGCCGACGGATGGCGAAATACTGACGATGGCGCAGCCGCTCAATGGCATGACGCCGGATTCCCCAGCCGATGCGAGCAAGGCACCGATGCCGAGCGAGTGGACGCGCACTTACAAGAGTGCGTCGGGCAAAACGGGGCGTGTGTTCACGTCGCTCTATGGCGCGTCTGAGGACATCCTCAATGAAGGCTACCGTCGATTGCTGGTGAATGGATGCCTTTGGGCGACCGGGCTGGAAAACGCCATCAAGCCGGACCTCAATGTCGGCATTGTCGGACCCTACAAGCCGAACACCTTTGGCAACAACCGCTATGCCGCTGGTGTGAAACCGACGTCATATGCAGGCTTTGAAAGTCAGATCCCTCCGCTGGATTCGAAGCCCGCGGCTCCTGCAAACAACAAGGCCAAGCGAAACGAAAATGCCAAAGCACCAGCCGAGGTCAAAACACCGGAAGCACCCAAGGAGCAACCTCCAGCCGAAGCCGCACCAGCCATGCCAGCGGACAAAGCAAAGCCGGATGCGAAGAAAAAGGACCGCGCTCAAACTCCGAAAGCCGCCGGACCTCACGCCCCCAAAGATGAACCCGCAGCCGCGGCCGCCAAGCGGCCTCAGACCGTGGCTCCGCCGGGCAAAGGCGAGCGCATCGTGCTCATCGGCAATGGCCTTGCCGAGCGGGACGTTTACTACAGCCGCATCGAGACGGAGCTGAGTCTCCGCTATCCGGCGCACGATTTGTTTTTCCGCAACATGGGGCATGTCGGCGATACGCCCGGCTTTCGTCCGCATCCCTCCCGGAACTCGCAGTGGGCCTTTCCCGGCGCGGAGAAGTTTCACCCCGAACTCAACGCGCATAAAGGGGAGGGCTTCTATCCCACGCCGGATCAATGGCTCACGCATCTACAGGCCGACACGATTGTTGCGTTCTTCGGCTACAACGAATCCTTCGACGGCCCCGGCAAGGTCGCGAACTTCCAAGCGGAACTCGACGCCTGGGTGCAGCACACGCTGAGCAGAGCCTACAACGGCCAGGCCGCACCTCGCCTCGTGCTCGTCTCGCCTATCGCGTATGAAAATCAATCCGCGAAGCGGGGCCTGCCAAACGGCGACAAAGAGAACGCCAACCTCATCCTCTATTCCGGTGCCATCGAAGCCGTGGCCAAAAAGAACGGCCTCACTTTTATAGACCTATTCACGCCTACCAAAGCCCTCTACGCGAAAGGCGGGAAGCCACTCACGACCGGCGGATTTGTGCCCAGCGACGAAGGCTACCAGCAGGTCGCCAACCTCCTTTTGACCGGCATGTATGGTGCCCAACCCCGTGTTTCAAAAGCTGACCCCGCGCTCATGCGCAAAGCCGTGCAAGCGAAGGACTATTTCTGGAACAGCGACTACAACCTCGTCAACGGAGTCCACGCCTATGGCAGACGCTACAATCCCTACGGTCCGCAGAACTACCCGGATGAAGTGAAGAAGACACGCGAGATGACCGCCCTTCGCGACGCCTTGATCCACGAGGTCGCGGCTGGAAAAAAGACCACGCTCTCCGTGGATGACAGCAAAACCCACACACTCCCGCCGGTGCCGACGAACTACCAGCCGAGCGTCAAAAACGGCAGCGAAAAGTATCTCTACGGCGAAGAAGCCGAGAAGTCCCTCACCGTGCCCGAGGGTTACAAAGTCGCACTTTTTGCCAGCGAGAAAGAGTTCCCGAACCTCGCCAACCCGATGCAAATGTCCTTCGACAACAAAGGCCGCCTTTGGGTCGCCACCATGCCGACCTATCCGCACTACCGTCCCGGCGATGCGCTGCCGAATGACAAAATCCTGATCTACGAAGACACAAATGCTGACGGCAAAGCGGACAAGGAAACGGTCTTCGCCGATCATCTGCATTTGCCCATCGGCTTCGAGTTCGCGCCCGAGGGTGTTTACCTTTCGCAGGAGCCGAATCTCGTGCTCCTGCGCGATACGAATGGCGACGACAAAGCCGACAGCACCGAGATCATTCTCGGCGGCTTCGACACCCACGACACGCACCACGCGATCAGCGCCTACGCGGCCGATCCGAGCGGCGCGTTCATGCTGTGCGAAGGCGTCTTTTTGCACAGCAACGTCGAGACGCCCTACGGCCCTGTGCGCTGCGTGGATGGCGGCTTCTTCCGCTACAGCCCGCAGCGTGGCCAGCTTGAGCGCACCATCCAGATGTCGATCCCAAATCCGTGGGGCTACGCCTTTGATCATTGGGGGCAGGACTTCTTTCTCTTCACCTCCGGCACTACGATGAACTGGTCGTTGCCCATGCAGGTGAAACCGACCTTCGGCAGCAAGACTCCCGGCACCGTCGATCTCATCCCAGCCGCCGAAAAAGTGCGTCCCACCTCCGGCCTCGAAATCGTCTCCTCGCGCCATTTCCCCGATGATGTGCAAGGCGACATCCTCCTTTGCAATGCCATCGGTTTCCTCGGCATCAAGCAGCACCAAATCGAAGACGACGGCACCGGCTGGAAAACGACATTCCGGCAGAACCTGCTCAAAAGCAGCGACGGCAATTTCCGCCCCGTCGATCTCGAGTTCGCGCCCGACGGCTCGCTCTACGTCATTGATTGGCACAACGTGCTCATCGGCCACATGCAGCACAACGCCCGCGACCCGCTGCGCGACCACGTCCACGGACGCATCTACCGCATCACCTACCCGAGCCGCCCGCTCGTGAAGCCCGCGCAAATCGCCGGAGCACCGGTGGCCACCCTGCTAGAAAGCCTGAAAGCGCCAGAGCTGCGCCAGCGTTACCGCGCCCGTCGCGAAATCCGCAGCCATCCCGTCAGCGAAGCACTGCCCGCCGTGAAAAAATGGGCCGCTGCGCAAACAGACATCCACGCAAAACTCGAAGCCCTCTGGACCACATGGGGCATGAACGCCGCCGACGAAAAGCTGCTGCGCGAACTGCTCGCCAGCACCGATTTCCACGCCCGCGCCGCCGCCGTGCGAGTGCTGCGCTACAGCACCCACCGCATCGCCGACCACGCCGCCTTGTTGGAAAAGGCCGCAGCCGATGAACACGGGCGCGTCCGCCTCGAAGCCACCGTCGCCGCCTCGTGGCTCGCCGATACCGTCGCAGCGAAAAAGATCGTCGCCATCGCAGCCAGCAAGCCCACGGACGTGTGGAGCAAAAATGTCGTCAAGACCGCAGCGGATCGCCTCAACGGCGTCGCCGAAAGCGAACGTCCCGTGTTTGCCCAACTGCCCGCGCCCGCGCACCTCGATGCCGCTGGCAAAAAGCAATATCTCACCGGACAGGAAATCTATTTACGCGAAGGCCATTGCGTCACCTGCCATCAGCCCAACGGCAAAGGACTCGATCCCGCATTCCCATCCATCGAGAACAGCCCGTGGGTCGCAGGCGACAAAGACCGCCTCATCAAGCTCACCATGTATGGCCTCATGGGACCGATGGAACTCAATGGGAAAAAATACGACGGCCAAGTGCCGATGACCCCATTCGGCGGAATGTTGAAAGACGACGAACTCGCGGCCGTGCTCACCTTTGTGCGCAACAGCTTCGGCAACCAAGCCGACCCGATCCAACCCGCCGAGGTGAGAAAAGTCCGCGCCGCCAACCCCGGACGAGTGATGTTTTACAACGCCGCCGAACTGCTCAAAGAGCACCCGATGAAGTAACCAACGAATCAACGAACCATGAAACATTTCGCACTCCTTTTATCCTGGAAGCAGCGATGGAAAGCCGCGAAAGAACGCAAAGAACGCAAGGAAAGGAAATTGGAGACAACGCCGCGTTCACCCAGCGGGTGAGTGCCTGCCCCGTGACGTTTCAAATTCAACTCAGAGTCTCTGTGTTCTTTGCGTTCTTTTGCGGCAAATC
>JAYUSJ010000090.1:0-6747 GCA_043755735.1 Verrucomicrobiaceae bacterium
AAACTGCAAACCACCGACCTGAATGCCTGTGCCGAGCGAGACCGTGGCCCCCGTGCCACCGAAGATGGCAGTGTCGTTGTTGGCGTTGGTCCACACCGAATTAGCTCCTGCCGTTGCGAGGGTGTCCCAGTTGGTGAGTGTGGTGTCCCAGGTGCCAATGCCGCCATCAGCATTCGCCGTGGTGTCTGTGCCATCCCAGAAGAGTGGCACTGCGAGAGCCGAGATGGCGGTGAAGGTGAGTGAAAACGCGGCGAGCGCGGCGATGCTGCGCGCGAGGATGGCAGGTTTGAGCGATGTTGCGTTGGTGGAGCGATTAGTTTTCATGGCTGTGGCGGAATGATGGTGATTGGTCTCGGAACCCGCACAAGAAGACGGGCACGGGGTAAATACCGAGATTGCTTTGTCGGTTACGAAAAAAGTTCACCCGACGCCCTTGGTCCGGTTTGAAGTGCATGATTTTCCGGCTCCAAGGATTCGCGGGACCACAGTGAAAGTCACATTTTTGCGACGAAGATCGTAACCAATTGCCATCCCCGGTATGTTCAGAAGTATGACATTCGATTTTGCCGAGCAGATTACGGCGAGCCAGCAGAGGCTGTATGGATACATCCATTCGCTCATGGACAACTCCGCCGCCGCGTGGGACGTGCTACAAGAGACGAATCTCGTCCTTTGGAGGAAACAGGCTGAGTTTCAACCTGGGACAAAGTTCGACGCGTGGGCATTCGCCGTAGCGCGTTTCCAAGTGCTGGCTTTCCTTCGGGATCGGCAACGCGATCCGATGAGCCTCATGACTCCGGAATTGCTGGAGACCGTGGCCAAAGAAGCCGAGTTGGAAGCCGATCAGTTCGACCAACGCCTAGCGGCCCTTCAGAAATGCCGCGAGCATTTGCCCGAGCACGGTCGCAATCTGCTAGCCCTCTACTATGAGAAAGGGCGCAGCGTGAAGCAGGTGAGCGAGGATTTGAGAATGGGCGTCGAAGCGGTGAAGCAGGCGCTTTTCCGATTGCGGCGAGGGTTGCACGATTGCATCGAAGCACGCGTCGCGCATCGCACTTTATGAACACGAACCCACCGGATGACGAACAACGGGACTGGGTGGAGCGGACACTCCTCCAGATTCGCGAAGGGGAAGCCAGTCAGGAGGACATCGAGCGGCTGCGCAACCTGCTGATGACAGACGGCGAGGCGAGGCGCGTCTATTTAGAGATAAAACAAATGGAGTGGATGCTAGAGACGGTGCCGGAAAGGAGCATGGCGCAGCACCATCGGGCAGCCGTTACAGTGACGCGATCGCGATGGTCGGCATGGGCCCGGGCAGGCGTGGCGGCGGCAGCGGCGCTGATGCTGTTCGTCTGGCAGGGGATCCACCGAGACTCGGCGATGTCGGTAAAGGGCGGCCCGGTGGCCACAGTGACTTCAAGCTATCAGGCGGTGTTCAATGGGCGCGAGGTGCAGGAGCGGGAGTTGCCGCTACATGCCGGCACGTTCACGCTAGAGCGGGGAAGTGTGCGGCTGGCCTTTGCCTGCGGAGCAGATGTCGTGATCGAGGGGCCGGCCGTGTTTGATCTCGTGGACGCGACCACCATGCACCTGAACCGAGGCAGCTTGTGGGCGCATTGCCCGGAAAGCGCTCGCGGCTTTTTAGTGCGGATGCCGGGCGGCAGGGAACTCGTGGATCTGGGCACCGAGTTCGGCACGCGGGTGGACGACGGGGGCGCAGCGGAGGTGCAGGTGATCAAAGGCGAGGTGAAGGTAAACGATGCGATATCCAAGCCGCTGAACCTGACGGAAGGAAACGCGGCGGGTTGGACGGTCACCGCGCCGCCTGTAGCGATGAGTTTTGGGAAAATGAAACCTTTCCAAAATGCCGCCACCCTCACCGAAAAAATCCGGACAGCCCCATCGTCTGAACACCAGACGCGGGTGCAATACGAGCAGCCGAGCGGCGACTGGAGCGAAGCGGGCAACTGGACCAGCAAAGCGTTGCCGGGCACCCATACACTCGAGCGCGTTGTCATCAATGGCTCGAAAATCGTCCGCGTGACGCAAAAGACGCCGCGCCCGGCGCATCCCGTGGACGTGCATGTCAGCAACGGCAGCCCCGCCACGCTGGAGATCGCCAGCGACCTCGAATGCCAGATCCTGCGAATCGGGACGGCGGATGGTGCCCGCGGCACCGTGCTCCAGACGGGCGGCACACTGAATGTCACCGAGTCCTTCATCGCCTCCAGTCATGACGGCGCGATCGCGACAAGCACCTACACCCTTTCCCACGGAGCGCTGCAAGTCGGGCACGACCTCGCAATCGGCACGCGCGGCCCGTCGGTGTTCACCCTTCAAGGGAGTAACGCTACGGTGTCTGGAGAGCGGATGAATCTCGGCACCGGCGCCACGCTGGCCTTTGTCCTCGACGCCGATGGCGCGGGAGTGGTCCAGCTACGCGACACGCTGGCCGCCGACCACGAGGCACGGCTTCAAATTGATGGCTCGCAGTATCGCGGCGGGACAAAAACGATCCCGCTCGTAATCTGCGGCGCACAAAAGATGGAAGGGCGCTTCCAGCCCGCGAGCGTCAGCCTCACGGGCTTCCAAGGCGTGACGGCCCGCGTGGTGAATCGTCCCGGTAGTATCGATCTGGAACTGACGGCCCATTGATCGCGCGAACACGAAAATCGGAATATTAAATAGTCCGAAACGGCTTTGCCCGCTGATTGAGTTTCCCGAGAGCTCGCTTGCGAAAGTAGTCGGCTTTAGCCGTCACACCGTGGCCAAGAGAGAACGGGAACGCTTCGCAGAAAGGCGCTCTGAGTGAACTTCCACGCGCACTCCCTTTGCCGCGTCGCTACGGCTAAAGCCGCTCCTGAGTAACACCTCACAAAATTAAGATGTAGAGCGTTTCACGAATCCCCACACTCTGGATTTCGCAGCTTTTTTTTGCCCGACATTTTTATGCCAAAATGGAGTCGCTCATTTTGGCATAAAAATGTTGGGCAGAAATAATCTCAAAAGGTCGCGATATTTCCTTCGTGTTATTCCCTGCTCCTTCCGCCCCCGGTCTTTTGCTGACTACTTTCGCAAGCGACGTTCAACCGATTTCGAAGGCCGGAACTACCCGTCTTTACCGCACCACCCGCAGCCGCACGAAAAACTTCACCGCCCCGACTGGCGTAGCTCGACATTCCAATGTCGAGTGAGGGCGCGTGGAGTCTTGGACGGTTGTCTAGTTGGGGACGTCCAAACTCGAATTTGGAAAGTCGAGCTACGTCGCCATCACTTCACCACTCGCAGCCGCACGAAAAACTTCCCGGCCCCGACGGGCGCGGTGATGCGCCAGGTGTCGCTGACGATTCCCGCGGCGACGGGCGTGCTGTTTACGAATGCGGCGTCGGCGGGGGACCAGGCGGCGGCGAGGTCGGTGGTGGATTGGAGCGTGTAGGTGAGGTCGTCGGCGGCAAGGACGCGCTGGTGTGAGAAGAGGAATGTTCCGGCGGGTTCGCGGGTGATGCTGTAGGCGGTGGGGCCGGTGGCGTTGTTCGTATCGCTGGTGCCGAAGGCGTATTCGAGCAGGGCGTTGAGGCCGTCGGCGTCCGCGTCGGCGGTGGGTGTGCCGGTGAATGTGGTGGCGTCGGTGGTGCCGGGGTTTCCGTTCACGGTGAGGCTTGCGCGCCAGTTGGCGCCGGCGTTGTGGTCGGGCGCGGTGGTGCCGGGGATTTTCAAGACGATGCTGGTGCCGGGGAGCGCGGTGAGGTCGGGCCACGGGGTCACGGCCAGGTAGGTGAAGCTGCGGATGACGGCGTCCTGCCCGTAGTTGAGCGTGAGAGTTTCGCCGCTGTTGTTGAGCGAATCGCTCGTGCCCCATGCGGCGACGGTCGGGAGCGCGGTGCCGTAGCGGCTTTGGAATGCGGCGAGGTTTTTTGGCACGATGACGCGCGCTCCGGCCGCGAGCGTGGTGCCGCTGGGAAATGCGTAGTCCACTCCGCCGCTGATGGTGACGGGCGTGAGGTCGAGCGTGGTGGTGGCGGAGAGGTTTCGCAGCTCGATGAACTCGTAGTCGGAGCCGCCATTCGGTTTATACATCAGCTCGGAGACGACGAGATTCTGCTGGTAGAACGACACGTCGGGCGCACCGCTGACGAACTCGACCGGCGCACTCCAGTGGCTCCAATGCCCGGCGGCGTCGCGCATTTTCACGCGGACACGGTAGGTCACGCCGACTTCAAGCGGCTGGGCGGGGAGCGTGATTTGATTGTTGAAAACGGGCAGCTCGGCGCTGGTCCACGAGTCCTCGATTTCGTAGCGCCAGCGTTTGCCGTCGAGGTGGCCGGCGAGGCCGGGCCAGCGGCACTCGGCGATGCGCCATTGCATCGCGGAGAAGGTCTGCGCGTTCGGGCTGGAAAATGCGGTGGTCTGGAAAGTGAGCGCGTTGATGGCGTGGGTGCCGCCGCTGAGGTCGGTGAGCACGGGCGTGTTTGGAATCAGCTCGGTGGTGCCGGTGAGCGCGAGCGTGTATTGGTCGCGCTGGTTGAGGGTGAATTGCGTGAGCCTCGCGCCGCCATAGACATCGGTGGTGAGAAAGTCCTTCACCCATTTCACCATGCCCGCGAAGTCTGCGCTGGCGAGGGTTCGCACGTTGTAAGGCGCGGCGGGGCCGAAGCCCATGTCGCCGATGCTGTAGGGCGTGAGGTAGTATTGGCCGAAGTTGTTTCCGTTGCTGCGCGGCTGCACGGGGTTGAGCGGCCAGTAGTCCCAGCGGCGGCGGTCGGCCTCGATGAAGCCCGCTGCGATGGCCCCGCCATTCGGAATGATGCGCGGCGGCTCGTCGGTGATGAGCGAGATGTATTCGTCGATGAGCTTCCACGCTTGGTCGCTGTTGATGAGCAAGTCCTGCAATTCGCGCGCGCGATTTTGAAACTCGATGCGCAGTGCGGTGTGCGCGAGGCCGCGGCGGATTTGCTCGTAGGGCGTATTCGTCTGCGCACCCTGCGGGCCCCAGCGATCGAGCTGCTCGTAGAGGAGGTCGCAGTCCCACGGCTCGATGTGCCACTTGCCCGTGAGCGGGTCGCGGAAATAGACGACGTTTTCTTGGTCGCGGATGTCGGTGCCGTTCACCGCTTCGGCGACGGTGCGCCACGAATAGTAGCGCGGCATGTCCACATTCGCGCGGAACCACGCTTCGTTTTGGTAAGTGCCGACGCTGCCCGCCGTGCCTTTGTTGTAGCCGGTCGCGGCGCTGAGGAAGCTGTTCAAATCGCTGAGGTCGTCCGGCTGTCCAGCGCCCTGGCCGAGCAGATGAGTCCCGCCGCTCTGCATTCGGAAGATGTTTCCGTCGGCCAGTCCGTGTTCGTTTTTGAAGTGGTTGTCCTGATTTTCAAACGCCGCGTAGATGCCGAAAAAATCGCCGTCGAACTGCGAGGCGGGAGCCTCCGCCGCGTCGTCGATGACGCGCCATTGCAGGTAGCTCGTGTTCGGCGACGGGACTCCGGCGAGGTTGCTCATGCGGAATTGCATCACCTCATCGAGCCCCGCGAGGCCGCGATTCCACGGAGCCCACGGGGAGGGCACGCTGCTGATATTGAGCGTCTCGATGGCCGTGGTTTTCGTGCCGTAGTCGTCCGGCATTTCAAGAAGCTGGCCGGGGTTGAACTTGAATTTCCATTTGTTCTTCCCGGTGTTGAACGTCGAGCCCTGACCCTTGATGCGGTAGCGGACGTGGTCATACACGACGCCCTCCACGACGAGCGCACCGGAAAAGCGATACACGCCATCGTCGAACGCGCTGTTGTATTGGCACGCCTGCACGTCCGCGGCTTGCGAGAGCAGATGCCACGGGCGCACTTTGCGCATCGTGGCGGTGGAAAAAGTGGTGGCGCTCGTGACGCCCGGCTGCACCGCCGCCGTCCACGCCGGCACGCCGTCGTGGCAGAAATACGCGAAGTTCGGACACGGCTCCGTCGCGAGCGGAAATGTCGCGCTTTGCCCGAGCTGGTCGGTCGCCGCGATGCGATAGCGGATGAGCCGCCGATGCTGCTGCACGCTGCCGGGGATGATGGCGGAAAATGTGCCGTCGTTTGCGGCGGGCGCCGTCATCGGGATGCTCGTCCAGTTCGTCGCAAACGCGGCGTCGGTGAGGCGGACGAAATTTCCCGGCGCGACGATCTGATACTCCACCGCGGCGGCGAACACGCCGTCGAGGGCGGTGACTTTTGCAGTGATGGTGACGGGCGCGTTCGACGGCACCACGGAGGTCGGCGTGAGCGACGCGGTGAACGTGTGATTTACCTGCCGCACGATGGGCGGGACGTTCACCGTCGCGCCGGTATTCGCAGCGCCCGGTGTGGGGAGTGCCGAGCGCCATGCGCCGCCGAGTTGGTTGTCGAGCCCTTCGTTGAGCAGTTGCATGGACGGCCCGCTGCCGACGGTTGGCCACGGGAACGACAGTCCGTAGTCCACGGTGTCCACGACGTTGCCGAGCGCATCCACGAGTTCGATGGTTTCGCCGTCGTTTTTCAGCGAGCCGACCCACGGCCCGATAGCCACCGCGCCGAGACGTGCGAGGAGCGTGGCGGGATTTTCCGCGATGACGAGATAGCCGCGCGGCGGGATGCTCGTGCCGTTTGGAAAAGTGAACGCGACGCCGCGCGTGAACGCCCAGCCGCTCGCATCCACGGCGGTGCCGGTCGGATTGTAGAGCTCGATAAACTCGGTGGGATACGTGTTCGAGTCGGTCGGGTCGCTGTGGATTTC
>JAYUSJ010000091.1:0-22645 GCA_043755735.1 Verrucomicrobiaceae bacterium
GTGATAAATCGGGGCGCGACGGACCGCGTCCATCTTGTGATCGATGCGACGATGAACGAATGGCTGGCCGAAGAACTTCAAAGGGCCGCCGGACAATGAATCCCGGTGTGGGATGGTACCCGGTGGAACTCTTGCAGGGGGCGGACGGGGAAATTGCACTGCACTGGCAGGACCTGTCAGCAGTCCCATTTACCGGTCCTTTTTTTGAAGATTCCCTGCGCCGGGCAAAGCATGGCAGGGCCGGGCGTTTGCAGACGAAACTGCGATCGCTGGAGCCGGGTTCACGTCGGCCGTTCATCGCTCCGACTGCGTTCATCTTCCACACGTCCCGCAGCGGCTCAACGCTTCTCACTCAACTCCTCACGTGTATTGATGGATGTCTGGCAATTTCCGAGCCGCCGATCATCGACGAAGTCTTTCGGTTGCCGCAAAATCGGGAAGAGAAGCTCTCCCTTTTCCGCAACATGGTTTGCACGTACGCACAACGTCGTTCCGAGGCGGACCGCTATTTTTTCCTCAAGCACGATAGTTGGCATGTACGATGGTTTCCACTCGTCCGCGAAGCTTTTCCGGAGACGCCCTGTTTCTTTGTCTATAGGCATCCCGTGGAGATCCTGTGGTCGCACTTCCGCCAGCGTGGAAGCCAGATGGTCCCTGGACTGCGAGACGCCGCGTTGTTCGATATGGCCCCGGAAAGCGTGGAGCCCGCCGATCTGAATGCCTATGCGGCAAGGGTGTTGGAATCGATTTTTACGAGAGCACTCCCGTTTGTTAAAGAAGGAGGTCTGATCCCTCTCGTGCATCAACAATTGGGGCAAAATCCTCTGGAATGCATTCAGCGAATGGGCATCGCACCGTCCGCTGTAGAGCGTGCGAGAATTGAAGCGCGGCGCCGGTTTCATAGCAAAAAGACCGGGGACATGTATTGGGCTGAAACTGAGAAGGCAGTCCCTGACTCGATCCGACTTCGCCTGGAAGAGCTTTCCTCGCCCTCGCTGGTGCCGTGCTACGAGGCGCTCGAATCATTGCGGCTTCGATCGCCAGCGCGGGCATCCGCCGGAAGCTGATGATCAACTGTGCGCGGCTCGACGTTTAAGTGGGGGCGTGTATTTGGACGCGATTCGGGTGGCGAAGGCTCATTGATTCCCAACTCACCGGTAATGATGAATTTTTTGCTATCCTCAATGTGAATTTAATGTAGGCAGGTGTTTGACGTTCTTGGCCACGCCATGGAATTTCAACCCAAATCAACAATCCCATGAGCAGCCCAGTGCCTAAAATTGACCCATATCGTGTCTCGTCAGAAAGCCGGTATTCAAACGAAGCCGGTGCGTTTCCGCCGGTTGGAGACCCTGAAGAAATGCATGGTGGCGATGCCAGTGCAGACGCCGCATTTCAAGCCGCCGTACGCCGCTGCTGTTCGTGGCGCGTCCCGCCAAATTGGTCGCTCTCGGACTGGCGCGAGGAGAGTCGGGCCGTTGCGCTGATCGCGGAGTGGCAGGCAAAACTGGACTACAATCCGTCGCTGGAAGTTCCGCTTGCTGCGTTTGTGTTTGGCCGCGTAAGTGCCCGGGTTCTCACTCGTGCCCGGCAGGAATGGAGGTATGCGTTGCAGGTTTTACCCGTCGACGAGAGCCTCATTGAAACGCTCGGCGGGCCGGACTCCCCTGGCAACGACGGGGGCACTGCGTTCGAGTCGCTCAATCTCGCGCTTGAAAAACTCCCGGAACATGAGCACTGGCTGCTCGAACAACTTTTCTGGCAACACCGCACGGAAGCCAGCATCGCCGGGGAGTTGCATATCAGCCAGCCGGCTATCAATAAGCGAAAGAGGATCGCCCTGATTCATCTGCGCGATCTGCTTTAGTCGACGCGCTGATCCCGTCAAGTGGAAGGCGGGTGGAGAATAATTCGAGTCTTCGGTTATTAAATTCCCGGACGTTGGCAATACGGACTGTGCACTCTATGAATATCTCCGCTCTCGACGAAAACGGCAAGCCGGTGGACTGGTGGTTCGCCTACAAAGTTCCCAAGCTCGGCAAGGATGCAGACGCGCCATCGGCCTCTGGATACGAGTACGTTTACTATGACCCGAATGTCGGCAAGGTCGTGAAATCACCCAATCTATTGACTGACGGAAAGGGCGCGCTCGACCTGACTCTCAGTTCCATATTCGACAAGCCGGGCCCCGGCACGGGTTGGATTCTCTATAACGACGAGATGCCTGCGGACGCGAAGCGCAAGGACTCCAGCAGCTTTGGGCACACGAAGGGGGTGATTGCCTTCGACACCGCTTCGAAGACAGCGCTCTGGCTGCTGCATTCCTGGCCCAAGTTTGCGGATCCTCACGCGGCGGAAATGCCCACGCCGATTTACGGGCAGACGTTTCTGTGCATCTCGCTCGACATGGCCACGGCCAGCAAGATTGCCGACCAAATGTGCAACCATCAGGAGCCTCAAGTTTATGCTCCGGTGCTGCCGGCATCACTTTCGAAGGATGACCCGCTTTACCGCCTCACCCAGCCATTGAACCCCAATGCTGCGGGCGATGCGGATTCCATCGACTGCAAGTCGCGCGGCGGACTGGCGTTTAAAGTGATCGCCAAAAACCGCAAGTGGGCGAAGGATTTTTGGAACGACTGGGTGGGACCCACGATCAAGGCCGACATGGACGTGGAGACATGGATTCGCGGAAAGATTCCGCCAACGTTGGATAGCGACGGAATTCATAAGACGTTCGACGTGAAGTATATTGATTTGAGTCCGCTAGGCATTCCGTGGACGTGGCCGGAAACCCACGACCATGCGAAATGGGGCATCTCGGTGGATTCCGACTGGGTGTGTGTGGGGGATATCAATCGCATGATTTCTCAGGAGAAACGCGGAGGAGGCACGATTGCATTTCAGGACGAAAGGCTGTGGGCTGCATTGTCGAAAACGGATCTCTTGGTGGCACCTCCGGGACACACGCGGGTGGACGCGCGAGCTCTCGTTAAAGCGACACACAAGACTACGCACGAGCCGCTCCCGACCACTGCGCACAAGCCAAAGCTCCGGACTGCCGCCAAGGCCTTGGCAGTAAAAGCCGCGGCATCAAAGCCGGTGCCGAAGAGGAGCAAAGCAGCCCGGCGTTAGGGCGCGGCATTCGCAAGACTCGTTTCGCTCAATGATTATGCCGGATTCCGCATCACTACCCATCGAAGTCAGCCTCGTGGAGAAAGTAAAAACATGCCGCACCTGCAAGTGGTTTTGGTGCGGCACACCACCCTACGGTCCCTATCCGGGATTTGACTGGAAAACGGACTTTCCGCCGGAAGTTCGACATGACGAGAAACAACCGATGCCCGAAACAAGGACGCCCGCGAAGGCGTGGCTGACCGGCGACCTCACTGGCGACACGATTCCCGATCCGGGAATCATGCATGGCTGCCGCAAGGCGCCGATCATGACGATTGGGATTAATCCAAATTTGACGGCATGGTTTCCTTACTCTTCAAGCGCGCCATGGATCTATCCGGCGTTCAAGGATGATGCGCGGTACGCGTATTACTATCGCCACTTCACGCTCTATCAGGAAAGCGTATCGCCTGATTTTGTGCGGGCAAATCTCAGTCCGGAACACCGGCAAATTGCAGAGGACGATGGCTACGTCACGATGACCGCGCGGGAGAATTCGCACAACTATCTCACGCTCGCCGTTCGCTACCGCGGGCGCACGGAGGATACCGTTTACGAGATCGTCTGGAAGCCGGAGGAACGATGGGTGGTCGTGCAGAATGGTGGCTTCCCGGACAAGCCCGAATCTTGGTTCAAAAAAGGCGATACGCTCGCGGGTCGATTCGATGCGCCGACAAGCGTTTCCGCTGAGGTTTTTGAGAATGCAGCGGGCTACTACCAGCGCATGGTGCCGGTGCTGGAACGGTTCAAGAAACTGACGGGGCTGGAGGCTGCGAATTTGACGGTCGGTGAAGATGTCGCGCAACATGACATGGTGGGCTGCGCTTCGCCCGGATGGCAGACCAAGTTCGACATGCCGATGGACAAGATCGCGTCGAACTGCGTGAGCGATCACGGCTGGGTTGTTTCCCAATTCGTGCAATCCCAGCCCGCCGTCGCGATCCTTGTGAGTACCAGTGCGCTTGCCATGTTCCGGAGCGTTTTTGCGCCCTACATGACGCTGCAAGATCCAGATCGCGATGTCATGCAGTTGCTCGAGGAAACCTGCCGACGTCCGACCTATGTGACCATCGATATCGGCGCGGTGAAATTCCGCACACGACTGCTCGTGTCGCCGCATTTTTCCTATCCCGACGGATTTTTTGCGGGATCGCGTTTGTCTGACAACGCGTGGAAAGCGTTCGCCGCGGACTACCGTTCCGATGCAAAAAAGCTGGAGGAAGCGAAACGTATCAAGCCAGACCCGAAGACTGATCCGGGGCCTTACCTCGTCGATTTGAAGCCTGCCGACGAATTGCGCGTGCGGCTCAGCATCAGCGGACAGCAGGTGCTGCACGGCTATTTTGTCGATCCGTTCCAGATGATGGCCCAGGCGCTCGCGGATGAATTCAAGAGCGGCGTGATTACGTTTGATCCGCAATCAAAAAGGCTGGCGCGTGCGAAAGGGCCGTGTCGGTTTTGTGTGAATGAAAAATGGAGTTTTCCCGAGGGCTGCGCCTACGGAAAACCAAACGAACCGGCAGTGCCGCCGGGCCAGCTTGAAGACGCCGTGGCGCAGATTCTGGCGACCGCGAAGGCTTACTCGAAAAATACCAACCCGCAAAGCTAGTGAACAAAATCCTGCATCGAATTCCTCCGATGAATCGCATGCAGGCTGAACCCAAAAACATGAAAAAACCAACGACAAACCGGACCATGAAAATAACTGCCTCCATCTTCGCGCTGGGGCTGTCCACGAGCTCATACGCACAGAAGCAGGAGCCTCGTCCGCAGATGGAACTAATGAAGCAATATTCGGAATCGAAGGGAATGCCGCGTTTCCCGGACTTCGGATTCATGCTCGCTCCCGGGCAGTACACAGGGCGGGTCTTCCTGCTCAGTCAGAATTTCCCGAAGAAAGAACCCGCGATCGACAGCGGCGTGGAGAAGATATTCACGATTGATTTCATGAAAGACTGGGAGGCCTACGCCCTCGCGGTGCGGGACTACGTGTTCGAAGGCAATACGAGGCATGGCGGCACCGATGCGGACTTTTTCCTTGAGGACAATAAGGTCCGCCCGTGGTTTCACGTGCCGTGGCAGCATTGGGGGCCGACGGGTCGGGAGGGTTTTCACGGTCTCACGCAGGAGGGGCCGATCATGCAGCAAATGCTCGCACCGACGCAGATGCAGGCGAAGAGCCATGCTTACGCGGTCGGCTTTTATAACGCGCCCGGCGGCTATACCATCGGGCGGGTTTGGGAGGACGCGGATCGCCCGAACCTGGCTTACATGAAGTCGAACGGCTTTCCGGTCGGCACAGTCGTCGGGAAGGTTTTGTTTACGACGATGGATGAAAAACAGGTTCCCTATCTCAAGAACCCGATTGAGTGGCAGGCCTATGTGTATCAGTCCGATATTCAGGATCTGATCAGTGGTCCGCCGACGCGCGTTCAGACGACTGTGCGCGCAATTCAGATGGACATCATGGTGCGCGACAAGCGCGCCGATGCGACGGGTGGTTGGGTATTCGGCACGTTTGTTTACAACGGTGAACTCGGAAACAAGAACCGCTGGGATAACCTCATGCCGGTGGGCTTGATGTGGGGCAACGACCCGAAAGTGACTACGAGTGCAAGCAACGCGAAGCCGACGAAAACGATCATTAACAAGGATTTGGTCGAAACGAGAATCAACGAGTCGGACAAAATGCCGCCGATGCATCTCGGATTCGCCGCGCGGCTCAATGGCCCGGTGGACAACCCAAATTCGAGCTGCATGTCGTGCCATAGCACAGCCGAATACCCGGTGGTGTCTGCGATATTGCCGTTCTTGAATAATCCGCCGGTTCCGATTCCGCCGGCGGGCCCCACTGCGCCGGATGAGTGGATGCGCTGGTTCCGCAACGTTCCATGCGCGACTCCGTTCGATCCCGGCAAGGCGATTAGTATGGACTACAGTTTGCAACTCGCGAAAAGCATCCAGAACTTCATCGAGTATAAAACCCAGCAAACGGGCGGAATGTTCGGGCTCGAATACTGGAGCAACGGTCACAAGGTCCGCCGCGGCGTCCACATGGGGCCCGGTGCATCGAAGAAATAAAGGACGTTTTCTGATGATCGGAAGTCTCTGCATTTGATCCAAACGAGAACGAATAAAATGGAAAAGATTCTCTTCAATCACGACGCCGCCATCGATGAGTTCATGGCCGCCGTCCTTCTGACTACAATGGAGGACAAGGAGTTCCTCGGCTCGGTGATCATGAATGCGGACTGCATCGACAGCTACGCCATGCAGGTGCAGTGGAAGATCCAGCAGTTCATCCAGCAGGCGCAGTTTCCGATCACATTGAGCCGCGCGCGGCAATGGAATCCGTTTCCTTGGGAGTATCGCGAAGACTGCATCAGGGAAGGGGAGATCGGCGTTCTTAAAGACATCGCCGAAAACAGCGCATGGCCGCCCTTTCCGGACGGTGATGTATTTCTGGCGGAGACGCTCGCGGAGGCGCTGAAGGCCGGAGAGAAACTGACCATTCTCGTCAACTGCCCGATGACCACATTGCACAATGTTTTGGCTGCGAGTCCGCATTTGGAGGGCGCAATCTGCCGGGTGATATGGATGGGTGGCGCGATCAAGGTGCCCGGTAATTTAGACCCTAAAACCATCCCGCCGCAATTGGCGAACACGCATGCGGAATGGAATGCTTTTTGTGATCCGTTCGCGGTTGATTGGGTTTTCAAGAATACCAGTTTCCCGATCTATTTGTTTCCGCTCGATGTGACCAACAAGGCGAAAGTCACCGAGGAGTTCATGGCGGGACTCGCGGCACAGCAGGGCCAGTATCCGTATTCGAAACTGGCGTTCCAAAGCTACAGTCTCGTGAGCGCGGAGACGTTCTATGACATGTGGGATGTGCTGACTACATGCTTCATTCCGCACCCCGAGTTTTTTGAGCCGCCGACGATGATGCGTCTGTCGATCGCGACCACCGGTTTTGAGCAGGGCGCGCTGACCGAAGATGCTTGCGGACGCGAGGTCGCGGTGCTGCTCGACCTCGCTCAGCCGGATGAGTTCTACGCCTACGTTTTATCGCAGTTCCGGAGGTGAGCAGAGCCCGGTTAAACTCAACAGGGAATTTTCAACGAGAAACAATTATATGAAAGAAACCAACGAGCTTGATGGCAGTCGAACACCCTCCTCTCCTGAAAAGGACGCGGCAATTTCCGGCGTAACAAGACGCGAGTTGCTGGGTCTGGGAGCCTCGGCGGCGGCGGGAATGCTGATGGGGGATTTTGCATCCGCAGCGGAGGAGAAATACGGGGACGCGGACTTTCAGGTTTTTGAAGTAAAGTGGATCTATAAAGACTTGGGCGGGTTGAAGACGAAACTCCGGAGCTACAATGGCACGGTGCCCGGACCGCTCATCGTTGCGCGTCCCGGAGAGACGATTCGGATTCGGCTGAAGAACTCGCTCACCCCGTATGACTCCACCGGTTGGACGAAGGATCACAACGTCCCGCACGATCTGAACACGACCAATCTGCATGTGCATGGACTCGACGTTGCGCCGCATCTGTTTCAGCCGTTAGGGACGCTCGACCCAAAGGCAAAGATGATTCGCATCGAGCCGGGAAAGACGTTTGATTATGCCTTTAAGTTGCCGAAAGATCACCCTCCCGGCCTCTACTGGTATCATCCTCACCATCATGGCTCCACTGCCGTTCAGGCGGTCAGCGGCATGGCGGGGGCCATCATCATCAAAGGGAATATCGACGAAGTGCCGGAGATCAAGGCGGCGAGGGATATCGTGCTGGCGATTCAGGATATTGGCCTTTTCCCCAGCGATACGGAGGAGGGCGTTTGGACGTATGAGCCTAAGCAAAACGCCATTTGGCAAACCTTTGGAGAGAAAGGTAAAAACGTCACGATCTACGACCCGAAAACGAAAACCGCCGTGCCGCAGCCGAACCTCAAAGGCGGCTTCACCACGGGGGACTACGCCGAGCGTTTCTATCTACTCAACGGTGAGCCCTTCTTCCGGGAAACACACAACTATGCGAAGGACAAGGCCTCATCCCCGCGGTCCATTCAAATGGGAGTGCAACCGATCAAAATGGTGCCGGGGGAAGTGGTTCGGTTCCGGGTATTGAATGGATGTTCCGACAACCTGATGCCGATCGTGGTAGATGCCCACGAGATGCATCTCATAGGTCTCGACGGCGTCAATTTTCCCGTGCCGCGAACCATTCCCGTTTGGGTCGATGACGGGGTGAATCTCACGGGGCAGGTTCTGCTGGCACCGGCCAATCGCGCGGAGTTCCTCATTCAGGCTGGGAAGCCGGGTTGCTACGCGATTCGGGAATTGCAGCAAGCCCAGCAGTTCCTCTCCAGTTCCGGAAAGATCATCGCTGAGATTATTGTCGAGGGGCCGGAGAAAAAGATGGAGCTTCCCAAGAGTCTGCCGGAGCCGAGCCGCTACTACCCGCTCATAGAAAAGGTGGACAGCAAGCGGGAGCCCCTGGAGTTTCAGGGGATGTTCCCAGGCGTGGAAAATGTCTATGTAGGCATCGACTTCATGATCAACGGCATGATGTACGACGAAGAAATGGTGCAGCGAATCGTCACGCTTGGAACCACGGAGGAGTGGACGCTGAAGGTCGGCGACATGAAGGATGGCGGCACGGAGGGGCACCCATTTCACATTCACGTCAACCACTTTGAAGTGATATCCATCAACGGCGTCAAGCAGCCGCCCGGCACGATTCAGGATACCATTTGGATCCCGCTCAATACCGAGGTTGTGATTCGAATGCGATTCCTGGATTTCAAAGGGAAGTCCGTCTATCACTGCCACATTCTACCGCATGAAGATACGGGGATGATGCAAAACTTCCTTATTACCTGAGCCGGTTTCCGCGTGCGGATACGGAGTGTGGACGCTCCGCCCGGCGCGGAATCTATTTTGCATGGTGGGTTATAAATGCCGGCGTCCCCGGCAATACCCTACTTGTCAGTTCATACACATTTTAACACCGTACACTCTTACGCTGAAGAACCATGAAAATCCCACATAACGACCTTGGCGGGCAGATGCCCGTAACGAACGGCAGAATTTCGCGCTTGCGCATTCGCCACCTTGCCACTCTTGCGTTTGCCGCCGTGATTCCATTCGGTGTCGGGTGCAAGGAAAAGGAAAAGCCTGCGGCCGAGCCGAAGACTCCCGAGTTGAAGGCGAAACCGGCGACTCCCGCCCCGGCAACCGGTGCATCGACCGGTGTTGTCGCGCCGAATCCTGGGGACGCCGCTGCGCACGCCTTCCGCAATGCTGTGGAAAACCCGCCCGCTGGCTGGACGGGCAACGTTTTCAAATTGAGCCATGCTTACCCGGTTGAAAAACCAGCGGTGCCGGCGGACGGATATCCTTGGGAGAAATTCGACTTCAAGACGCAACCCGGCGAATACATGGCGGCGGTGCTTGCTCACGCGCGCGCCGATCTCGATGCCGTCGATTGGGATCCCATGAAGCTCGCCAAGCCCAACTGGTTTCACGCCCCGTGGATGGCGGAGGGCAACGAGAATGGCAACGGGCGGGAGTTTGTCCGCGGCATGACGAAGGAGCGGGGCTCGCGAGCGGGGGAATTATCGCCAGCCCAAACTACCAACTACATCGGGAACTACGCGGTCGGATTTTACAATGATCTCGGAGGATGGACATTTGGCAGGGTCTGGGCAGATCCCGGTAAACCCGATATCTCGGGCGGAAAGCCCGTTTTCGAAAATGGCACGATGGCGGTCAAGTTGCTCTTCACTGCGGCTGACCCGGCCAAGCCCGAAGACGGAGCCCCATACCTAAAGGGCTCCAAAGAATGGCAGGCAAACGTCGCCCTCGCATTTCAAGGACCACGCAAGCCGGAGACGCTCCGGCTTCTGCAAGTCGATATCGCCGTGCGCGACAAGCGCAATGATGCCGTGACCGGCTGGCTGCTGGGGACGTTTGTATATAACGGCGACAAGCCGGGAGCCACACCGCTCGACCGCCTCACGCCGGTCGGTTTGATGTGGGGAGACTCGCCCGGCGTGAAGCCGGGCGGTGCGGCCCCGTCGGAGCAGTGGATCAACCCGGATGTCGGCACCTATCAGCATCTCGGATGGGCGGGGCGGATGAACGGGCCCGTGGATAACCCAATCTCGTCGTGCATGTCGTGTCACGGCGGCGGTGCGGAAACTCCTGTGGTCGGCGCGATGCTGCCCCCGTCATCCGCTTCGGACGACGAGAAGTTGAAGTGGTTCACCAATGTGAAAGCGGGAGTGGCAAAAGATGCCGGTTCGGTATCGCTCGATTACTCGCTTCAAATGTCCGTCGCGATGCAGAATTGGCAAAAATGGGTCGGGCCCACTGCTCTAAAAGCAGCCGCAGCAGCGGCCGAACCACCCGTGAATCGGGGCGAAGGAACGACAGAGAAATAATGCCAGGCAGCGCGGCATTTCGAACCCGTCGTCTTGCGCAAAGCGGTTTCCAGTAAATAATGAGTATGAGGTACGTACAACCGAGCGACTGGGATAAAGTGCTCCTGCTGATCGACGCGAGCATTCAGGCGTACCGCGCGTTTGACCATAATCCGAAGCCGGCGCAGGCACCGCCCGGCTTCGAGATTGTCGATACGTGGGGCGGCGTCGATTCCGTGTTTGGAGACGATCGGACGGTGGAGATTTACGGCATCGTATTTCGATCGCTCGCGGCTCCCTATCGCTACGTTTTTGCCTTTCGCGGAACTGACTCGGTTCTGGACCTGATCGACGATCTCGGTGCCGCGAAAAAATCATTCACGCCCTTTGATCGCAGCGTTTCCGTCCCCGCAGGTGTCCAGGTCGAGTCCGGGTTTGCGGACGTTTACACGGAGGACAGCGGGCCGACACCGTCCATGCAGCAGCGGCTCTTTGCGCTGCTGGACCGCTACGCGGCATCGAACGACTACCCGCTCCACGAACTTTGGATCACGGGCCACAGTCTCGGCGCGGCACTGAGCGTGATTTTCTCGCTCGATGTCGCGCTGTCCCGCCCGAAGCTTGGCGCTTCAAATATCAATTTCGCATGCCCGCGCGTCGGCAATGCGGAGTTCGTTGCATTCTATGAGGAACAGGCCGCGGAGCAGAGTTCAGGTTCGCGGACGTTGCGGGTCCAAAACGTCTTTGACCGGGTGCCCTGCGTGCCGCTCGATGCGATGGGATTTCAGCATGTGAACGACGCGTTTTTGATCGCATTTTACAAGCACGATTGGATCCCTGTGGACCTCGGACTTCTCGTCCACAACCACGCAGCCGCGAACTATCAGGCTGTTTTGCAATGCGCAGCAGCGAGTCCGGGCGAGGTCTGTGTTCAGACTTCGCTTTCCGTTCCCGGAGAGACCTATTCGATCACGTCCGAGCGAGCGAATCCCGGCGACGTCTGCCAGTTGTTTTAAAGCGGGAGATCCTACCGGCGACGGCGGCACGCGAGCAGTGCGCCGAGGCATCCCAGAGTTGCAGTGGTGGGCTCGGGAACTGTCTCGGCATTCATGCTGATCCTCGCTTTTGGGCCGCTGGTGATTTCCGTCCAGGAGCCGCCGAAGTCCGGGTCGTAATACCAGGAACTTCCAAGTGACCAACCGGAGGCGAGAATGGGCGCGTTGCTGTTGTTGACGGCGTAAATCGAGGAGCCGGTCGGCACGGTGAGATGCGCCCAATATTCGGTCGAAGGCTGAAGCGTGATCGTGCTGGCGGGAGTGATTGTCAGAAGTTGACCGACCGGTGTGGGCGAGAGCGGCGCAACAGAGCCAAGGGTGATGCTACCGGTTCCGCCGGGAACCACGTTACCTGTGCTCAGCGTGACTTGGATTGGCGACAGGAACGCATCGCCGACGTTGATCGAGAACGAGAAGTCCGTCACAGTGACCATGTCCAGCCCGGTCGTGAAGCTGAACGCGAACTGCCGGTTTTCAAACGTAGCGAAGAAGTCTCCGGCGGTGGGGCCGGAGAGCGATGCGGCAAATCCCTGCGTGCCGGGAACGAGATTATTGATGACGAGTGCGGCGTCGGAAAACGCCGGCGTGATGAGGAACGCAGCGACTGTGACGTTACGAATGGAATGGATGAGTTTCATGAAAATGTGCCGCGCCTCTCCGCGCTGGAAAGACTCCCGGCACCCGCTCCTGAAAGTTCCGACGCGGAAAGTTTCCGGAAATCTTTCAAGGAGTGAAAATGCCGGGCGCGTTTCGCGCTGTCGCAAGTTCACGGATGTGCGGTAGGGTGCCGGCCATGTTTACAGGACTCGTTGTTGAAACAGGAACTTTGCTCGCGCTGGAGCCTCGTGGAGAAAGCGCCCGACTCACGCTCCGTGCGCCCACCGTTGCGCAGGGCGCGCGGCTTGGCGACAGCATCGCCGTGAACGGATGCTGCCTTACGGCCACGGACATCACGGGCGAAAATGTGTCGTTTGATCTCCTTGCCGAGACGCTCCGTTGCACGAGTCTCGGAGGTGTTCAACCCGGCGGGGAAGTGAACCTGGAGCCTGCGCTCGGCGTCGGTTCGAAAATGGGCGGGCACTTTGTACAAGGGCACGTCGATACCACGGCGGAATTGCTCGACTACTCGGAGCATGGTGCGGATCGGCGGCTGGAGATCGAGTTGCCGGCGGAGTTTGCGCACTACGTCATTTATAAAGGGAGCATCGCGGTGGATGGCATCAGTCTCACCGTCGCGGAAGTCGGCGAGCGCAGCTTCACTTGCTGGATTATTCCGCACACCGCCGCGCTGACAAATCTCCACACCCGCAAACCCGGCGACCGCGTGAACCTCGAGTTCGACCTGCTCGCAAAGTATGTCGAGCGAATGCTCGCAGCGCGGAAAGCAGTGTGACGCATGGACGCCGCACTTGCGCCATACGTTTACGCGCTGCTCGCTGCGGCGGGCGCTACAGCGGGATTTATCGACGCGATCGCGGGCGGCGGCGGGCTGATTTCATTCCCTGCGCTCATGTGGGCCGGACTGCCCATCCCGGTCGCTCTCGGCACGAATAAACTGCAATCATCCTGCGGCACCACACTCGCCGTCATTCGCTTCACGCGTGCCGGGCTCATTCCATGGAGGACGCTGCGTCTCGCCGTGGTTGTTACTTTTCTCGCAGCAACGCTGGGCGTCGTCGCCGTCACACATCTGGAGCGGACGCTGCTTCAGCGCATCGTTCCGGTGCTCCTGCTTGCGGTCGCGATTTACACGGCGCTCAATCCGCGACTTGGCTCCGTGCAGCGCAAGGCCCGGCTGGGGGCTGCGGCGTTCGCGCTCATTTTTGGGACGCTGCTCGGCTTCTATGATGGCTTCTTCGGGCCCGGAGCGGGTTCGTTCTGGATGATGGCCTGTGTGCTGACGCTCGGTCTCGATCTCCGCGCCGCTACGGGGACGACGAAAGCGCTGAATCTCACGAGCAACATCGCGTCGCTCATTGCGTTTGGGAGCGGCGGCTTTTTGCGATGGGACGTCGGCGTCGCGATGATCGCAGGCCAGCTTCTCGGCGCGCGGCTCGGCAGCGGACTGGTGCTGGCGCGTGGCGCTGCGGTCATCCGGCCCATTTTTATTGCGACGGCGCTGGCTCTCGCGGCGCGGCTCGCGTGGCAGGCTTTGTTCCCCGCTACAACTTAGCGCGGACGAGTTCCACGCCGGCGACCATCGCTGCGAGCTTGCGTTTTGCAGCCCATCGCGCGGTCTGGGAAAGGCCGCAATCGGGCGCAAATGCGAGCCGGTCGGCGGGCGCGTGGCGAAGGCATTCGCGGACGCGTGCTGCGATGTCTTCGGGGGTCTCGATGTAGTAGCTCTTCACGTCGATGATGCCCACGGCGACATCGCGGCGCTTTGCAATTTCGGCGATGATCGGCAGCTCGGAAAACTCGCGGCTCGCCATCTCTACATGGATTTCATCGAGCGAGAAATCGAGGAACGCCGGGAACATCGGCGCATACCTTCGCAGGCCCACGGCGCGAGCCTTGTAGTTGCCGAAGCAAAGGTGCGTGGAGAGGCGGCATTTCCCGACGATGGGCTCGACGGTGCGATTGAAGACATCGACAAACTTCGCAGGATCTTCGCGGTGCGCGTAGCAACTCATGCTCGGCTCATCGACGGTGATTTCAGCGCAGCCCGCCTCGACAAGCGCCGTGAGCTCGGAGCGCACAATCGGCAGCAGAGCCTCGGTGAGCGCTGCGCGGTCGGGATACTGCGCATTCGGCAACAACCGCCCGCTCAGTGTGTACGGGCCGGGGACCGAGGCTTTGAGGGTGACTTTGGAACTCGGGTTCGCGAGGCGTTGCAGGCGCTTGAACTCGTCCACGACGCCGAGACCGCGGGGGGCTCGAAGCTCGCCGACGACGGGATGTTTTCCGCGCTGGTCGTGTGCGGGCGGCCCGAAGCGGCGGGGCGGGGCGCCTTCCAGTTCGATGCCGTCGATGTAGCCGTAAAACGAAAGATTGAAATCGAGCCGCGTCTGCTCGCCATCGGTGATGACATCGAGTCCCGCGGCAAGCTGGTCATGGATGGCACAAATCACCGCGTCGTCCTGAATCTCTGCGAGATCGTCTTTTCCAAACTGGCCGAGATTCTGGCAGGCGAACTCCAGCCAGGATGGAAATGGATAACTGCCGATGACGGTTGTGCGAAGTGGACGAGGCTGCATGTGTCGGACGCTGGCAGAAGTCGCGTGCGCTGGGAAGTTCTCGCTTCTCGTTCACACGGAATCCCGCAATGACTGGGCGTAATGCGAATCGAAGTCATCAATACCGGCACCGAGATCATGCTCGGCAGTGTGCTCAACTCCCATCTCGGGTTTATCTCCAATGCGATATTCCCGCTGGGGCTGCGCGTGCAAAGGCAGGCGACGGTGCCGGATGGCGACGCGATTCGCGATGCGCTCGTGGAGTCCTTTGGGCGGGCGGAGATTGTTTTCGTCACGGGCGGTCTCGGCCCCACGACGGACGACATCACGAGGGAAATCGTCTGCGAACTTCTCGGCCTCACGATGCAGCACGATGAGGGAATCTGGCAGGCGATCATGGCGCGATTCAATCGACGCGGCATCCCGTGGAATGATCGCGTGAAGCTCCAGGCGCTCCACCCGCCGGAGGCTCGCGTCCTGCAAAACCCAAATGGCACGGCGCCCGGTCTCTACTTCCCGCCGATCGCCTCGCACAAATCGCCGCACCTTTTTCTACTGCCCGGCCCGCCGCGTGAACTGCACCCGATGGTCATGAACGAAGTCCTGCCCATCATCCACGAGATCGTCCCGCCGCGGAGCGTTCAGGAAATGCGGACATTCCGCACGACCGGGCTCGGTGAAAGCAGGGTGGAGGACATGGTCGGCGAGCAACTCATCGCGCTCGGCCTCGAAGTCGGATACTGCGCACGGCCCGGCGAAGTGGACCTGCGACTGATTGGACAAAGCGCCGTTTTGGACCGCGCGGAACTCATCATCCGCGAAAAGCTCGGTGCATCAGTTTTCACGACGGACGCCCGCGCGCTGGAGCAGATCGTCGTTGCCGCGCTCATCGAAAAGAAGACGACCCTCGTCATCGCGGAAAGTTGCACGGGCGGCTGGATTTCCAACAAAGTCACCAACGTCGCCGGAGCCTCGGAGGTTTTTCTCGCGGGCTACGTCACCTACGCAAATGCCGCCAAGGTCCGCACGCTTGGCGTTCCCGCCGAACTGATAGCGCAGCATGGAGCCGTGAGCGAACCGGTGGCGCGGGCAATGGCCGAGGGAGCCCGCGCAGCCTCGGGTGCGGATATCGCGATTTCGACGACGGGAATTGCCGGCCCCGGTGGAGGCTCGGCGCAAAAGCCTGTCGGCACCGTGTTCGTCGCAGTCTCGCAGAACGGCGCGGAGACTGCGGTGTTCGAGCATCATTTTCCGACCGACCGTGAAACGTTCAAGCACCTCGTCGCGCAGACCGCTCTCGACCTTGTGCGCAGGCGTCTGATTTAGACGCTACTTCGGCTGCTTGATGGAGACGTTGTCGAACTCTCCTGTGCCGAGCGCGCCGGTCTGATGCGCGCAGACGAACATTCCGACGAGCGCGATGGGGCCGAGGCCCGCCGGAGTTTCCTGGCTCACTTTGTTCCAGGTTTGCCCGTCCTTCGATTCAAAGGCGGTGATCGTCGGGCCGGTGCGCGCGAGTTTGAACCAGACTGGGAGTTTTCGCTTTTCCATGTTGGCGGAAGTGCAGGGTTTTCCATGCTCTTTGCGGGAAACGAACTGCGCTTTCTCACCGGGGCCTGCGGTGATGACGGCATGGGTGCTCTCCTTCGTGAAATCGGTGCGCACCATGATGCCTACCTTGGTCCAAACGTGCGGGCCCTGGACCTTGGTCACCCGTGCGACGAGCTCGAAGTCCCCTTCGATGGATTGATGTGCAAAGTGAAACGAGTCGGCGAGCGCCCACACGTCGTCGCCGCTGCCTGCAATGCTGTAGCGCCCCGTCTTTGCGTCGAACGTGGCGCTGCCGTGGACCGTAATGGGGCCCACGGGTTGCAGCGAAAATTGAGAGTCGGTGGAGAAACGTGTCGCGACCCATTCCGCAGCACCGTAGCCGGCTTTTGCCTGCGCTGCGGCATCGGTAAGCTCGACTTCGAAAATGCGCGCGCTTTGGTCCTTTGGGCCTGACGAGCCGACGCTCACGGAGATTCGTGCGTAGCGTGCGGTGAACGGTTTCACCAGGCGGTCTATGACGTCGGAGCGATTGCCGAAAACGGAGTCGGCGTCTGTCCATGCCGTGCCGTCGTTGCTGGATTGCAGTTTGAAATCACGGAGGCGGTGCAGGTTTTTTCCACCGGCAGTCGAGAGCGGGTTTGTACGCAGCGCCCAGCGCCCGACGGTTTTCTGGGTGCCAAAGTCGAACTGGATCCATTTCGCTCCGGGCGCAATTTGGCTCCAGCGGGTTTCCGGGTTTCCGTCCACGGCGTTTTCCGGCTTGTCGCCCTTTTCCTGATTCCAACCGGATGCAGTAACCGTGGCCGTGGCAGCAAAGTTCGACTTCCGCCTTTGCTCCGCTTCCGCAGCGGCGGCCTTTTCCGAGGCCGCGATGATCTCGTTGACTTTAGGCAGCAGGCGGCTGTTCGGGCGGAGCTTGGATTGGAAGTCTTTCAGGCTGGCGAGCGCCACAGCCCGCTCGCCGGAGCTTTTCGCGGATTTGAGCGCGCTTGCCGCCATGCCAAATGTGGTGAACTCATCCTCGTAGGAACGCGCCACTTTCTTGAACTCCGAGAGGAACTCATACTCGCGCTGCGGGCTGGTGGTGGTGAATTGCCGGAAGAGCGCGGGAGCTGCGTCGATGTCGCCGGCGTCATACGCTTTGACCGCCAGGAACAAGCTCGCGAGGGATTCATGGTTGCTGCGGCTGAACGACTCCCCGACCGATACGGAAGCGGGCTCTGGGGAGACGAGCATCGGGGCGAAATTCGCATAGAACTTCCCGTGCGGTGTGCCGGTATCGAGCTTTGCGAGCGCTCCGGATGCAGCTTGCACGTTGCCGGAAAGCTGGTGGGAGAGCGCCTGGAAAATGATGGCCCATGCGCGCTTTTCTCCGCTGGACGCTTCCGCCAGCGCGCGGAACGATTCGATGGCTTGCACGCTGCTTCCGCCGGCGAGTTGGTCGCGGGCTTCCTGCCATCCGGGGCCGAACGATGAGATGGTGGTAAGCTCGGAGGGGGTGGTCGTCTTGTCGCCGCCGGACTTGGCCAGGATCCATGCTCCGACGCCCAGCCCTGCGACGAGCACTACCAGCGTGGCGATGGTGATGAGGCTGTTGGCCTTTCGCGATACTGCGTCTTCGATGACCACGCGGCTCTTCTGCGGAGTCGCTCCCGTCTTCGTTTTGGTGAGCGCTTCATCACGGGCAAATTGGAGCTGTTCGATAAACTCGTCGTAGGTCGAGTACCGGTCGTCGGGGTCTTTCGACAGGGTGCGATTGATGACAAATGCGGTCGCGTTCGTGACATCCGGCGCCCACGCCTGGATGCTCACCGCATTGGCGTTGAGGTGCTTCATCGCGACGCCCGTGGCATCCTCTGCCTCAAACGGAGCGCGGCCCGCGATGGCGTGGAAGAGCGTGGCTCCGAGCGAGTAAATATCGCCGCGGAAATCCTCGGGGAGCCGTTTCAGACGCTCGGGGGAAAGGTAGTAGGGCGTGCCCCAAATCTCCCCGCTCGCGGCGGCGGCCTGCGCCAGAATAGTCGCCAGCCCGAAGTCCACCACTTTCGCCGAGCCGTTCTCGCCAAACAGCACATTGCCCGGCTTGATATCCCGATGGACCAGCCCGTGCTCCAGCCCGGCGCGAAGGCCTTGCGCTACCTCGATGCCGATTTGCAGCGCCCTTGCTTCCGGGATGCGGCCCAGCTTCTCCATCAGTTCGTCGAGCGTTCCATTCGGGACCAGCTCCATCGCTATAAAGACGTGGCCCTCATCCGCGCCGTAGGAATACACACGGACGATGTTCGGGTGGTTCAGGGATGCCGTGATCTTCGCCTCACTCTCAAACTGGCGGACGAACTCCTCATCGTTCGCATACTCCGTGCGGAGGATCTTCAGCGCTACGAGGCGGTTCAGATTATTGTCCACCGCCCGGAAGACGAGCCCCTGGCCGCCGTGCCCGATCATCTCAATCAATTCATAGTGGCCGAAGTTCCTGCGAACATTGATCGGGGTCGCGCAGACCGGGCACGTCCGCTCCGCGAATATCTGCGCACCCGTCACGTCGAGCATCGCCCCGCAGGCGGGACATGGTTCTGTGTTTGAGGATGGCATTTTAAGGTGGAAGGCTACTCAACGGACCTGCGGGAACAGTCCCGCAGATAGGGGAAAAAGCCCGCCTGCCAAATGGCAGACGGGCTCTTGGATAGCATTTCGGAACTCGCTCAATTAGAATGCACGGAGTCCGTTGCGGATCCCATGCACGTTCCAGATGGTATGGTTCACGTCGCGGACGGTATCGACCGCATTCTCGCGCTTCATGCGTTCAACGCTCACGTTGCTCGCTTCCACGCTCTTTTGCTTTTGATACTGCCGATGTTCGGCGTCCGAGATGATACCGTCGCGGTTATAGTCGGCGACTTGTGCGGTCTCGAACGATGCGCAACCGGAGAGCCCGGTGATGGCGATGGCACTGAGGATGATCAGGTTTTTTTTCATAGTAGAGTGTCGGATAATAGCAGGTTCCGGGTTTAGTAGTAACGGCGGCGGTAGGAGTTGCCGTAGTAGCGGTTATTGTACCCGTCGTAATCATTGTAGCCCCGGTAGTAGTTCCGGTCGTAAGCCCGGCCACTGCGGTCGTAGCGGTTCGGGTCCAGGTCGGGGTGGTTCACGCCGGTGCCGGCACCGCCGTCCATGCGTTCCACTTTGCGGCCCACGTAAGGGTCGCGCGGCATTGGGCGGGTGGTTTCGCAGGCGGTCAGGAAGATTACGGGTAAGAGGAGTAGGAGCACTGTTTTCATGCGCTGTGTGTATGGTCGCGAATCGGGGCTTTCGCAAGCTCAAATAACCCTGCGCCCTCAGCTCGCCGCTACAGCGCGATGCTTTTGATGGATAGGTATTGCGTGCTCGCGCGTCCGTATTGACCGGCCGTGGCTTTCTTAATCGACTTCATCTTTTCCTTCAGCCCGCCTTCGCCATTGTAAAAACCAAGGCGGGTCGTCTGCGCCGAGTCCAGCGTGACTTCCGCCGCTTGCACGCTGGAATTCAGCGCGACATACGCCGCGAGCTTCGCATTCAAGTCCACCAATGAGAGGCCGCTGCCGGGCGCGGACGCGTAGCCGGTGATTTTCTCCACGGCTTTGACGAGCTTTGCAAAGTGTTTGGCAATATCCGAAAAGCCCTGCTGCGATTGCGCACCTTGGCGGGCGGGCTTTGGGGCGGGCGGCGGAGTCCCGGCGGGCGGCGCGGGCTTCTTGGCCGGCGTCTTTGTCCCACGCACAGCCTGCGAGGCATCGATGACGCTTTTGTGGAACTTCTTCCAAGCAACATTGCTCGTCACAGAATCTTCCACGCGGCCCGCGAGCGCCTTAAGGTCGGCAGTGGTCTCGACCCGGTCGCCAGTTTTATTGGTATAGTCCGTCTCAGCAGCGCTCACGTCGGTATTTGCCGCCTCACAGCCGTTGCAGTAGCTCAAAAATGCGCCAGCAGCGATGTTTGGGTCCTGTGGGACAAAGACCGGGATGAAACCGTCAATGAAAGTCTGCATCGAGCGAGCACGCCCGAGGCGGTCTGCGAAGGATCGTTCTGAATTGGTTGCCATAAGGAGTATTGAGTTTAATGAATTGAACGCTGAACTCCGTCAAAGAAGCACTTTATTTTATTGCGGCAAGCCATTTTTTGAGCAAAATATACGGACGACGAAATTGAAGTGGGAGTAACATGAAGGTTTTTATCCGCAGATTGCGCAGAGTACGCAGATTTCCAATGCATTGTAATCTGCGTAACCTTCGCAATCTGCGGGTAAAATAAAAAGCTTTCTGACAGCTCCTCAAAAGACTGTCACTCAAGCAGCAAAAATATTCTTTGAAGCAAGTGTGAGGTCCGTTTGAGAAAGTGTAACGCCCGGTAGAACAAGTGAGACGTTCGTTGGAATGAGTGCGACGCCCATTCGAGCAAGTGCGATGTTCATTGGAACAAGTGCGACGTTCGTTGGAAAGAGTGCGACGCCCATTGGAGCAAGTGCGACGCCCGTTGGAACGAGTGCGACGCCCATTGAAGTAAGTGATACGTTCGTTGGAACGAGTGCGATGTTCGTTTGAACGAGTGTGACAACCGTTGGAACGAGGCAATGTGCCATTGTCGCAAGGCAGACGGTCGTTGTGCGTTACGCCGAACGCGTTGCAACGGGGCTTAGGAAAGCCCCGCTCCTTTCACGCTCTTCCCTCCCATCAGCGATATTTAGATGCGTGAACTCCGGTGGGCAGGGCCTCGGTACTAGACATTGCCCCGCGTTTCCGGCAGCGTGCGGGGCATGGAAGCTCCAGACTCACCTGCCACCAACTCGAACGAACTGATTGCAAAGCACGAGGCGCGCATCGCGTCACTCGAAGCGGAACTTGCGGCGCTACGCACCCACCTCGGGCTGAGCGGCGGGGCGACGTTTGCGAAGTGCAAGGGGCTGGCACCGGTGTTTCGCTCGCTGGACATTCGCGACGGTGAGCACGCGCCGCGCGTCGCCCTGCGAGCGGGCGAGCGGGATGCAGCGGTGCTGATCGAGACGGCAAAGCAGGGCGAGCAGGTGCGGCTGGCGGCAAACGTGGACCAAGGCGGGCTGCTGCATCTTCGCAGCGAGGACCGTTCACACATCGTCTCGCTCGGCGGGAAGAGCGGGCGCGGACATGCAGTTGTGTATGGCAAGGGCGGCGAGAAGGCCGCCGGGTTGCTCGGCGTGGATGAAGGCACGGGCGCACGCGTCATCGTGTGGGGCGACGACAAGACGGGGGTGGTGGGACTTGAATCCGGCCCGGATGGAGGAATGGTGAGGGTATTTGATACGGATAACAAATTTGTCGCCGGCCTGATGACGAGCGACACGGGGCCGATCCTCGTGCTCACACCGCCAGACAAGGAGACGCCCGGCGTGGTTCTTACCTACACGCGCTCCGTGGCGGGCTCGGCGGAAGGCGGGACGCTGATGCTTTTCGATGCGAAGGGGACGGTGATGGCGACCATCGGCACGACTCCGCTCGGTGGGGCGGCGGAGATTTTCGATGTGGCGGGCCATTCCGTAGCGACGATCGGCGCATCGACCGGCGGCGGCGGCGCGGTGTCCGCGAGAGCGGCGGAGGGAAAAGCGACGGCGTCCATTTTCGGCACGCCCACTGGCGGCATGTTGCACATTGGCGATCCGCACGGACAGACGGTGCTGATGGCGGGCGTGGATGAGGCGAAGGCAATGCACGGGCTGACCGTGATCTCGCGCAACGGTTTACCGGGAATCGTGCTAGGCCTTGGGCCGGATGGGGACCCCAACGTCATGGTCAACTCGACCGAGGGGCCGCACGGGGTGATGCTTACGGGTGGGAAAGAGGGCGGGAGAATCATGCTCACTTCGGGCACGACCCAACCGCGGATCGTCCTCGATGCCTCATCGAAAGAGGGCGGGATGATCGGGATTCTCGCCCCGGACAGCATGGAGGAACGCGTGGTGTTGCGCGGGGGAAGCGACGGAGGCTCCGTGGCGACTTTCGGGCCGGAGAAGATGGTGCAGTTTACCGTCTGCCCCAAGGACAAGGGCGGGATGGTCCTCCAGCTCTGCAACGACTACGGGATGGGGCGCGTCTTTCTCGCCGTGGACCCAAACGAAGCCGGCGGGCTGGTCATCCAACGCGGAGAGGAGCCGAGCCTCGTTTTCCTGGCGACGCCCGAGGGGGGAAAGATCGGGGCATTCGATGCGGAGGGCGACATGCGGGCGACGTGGCCTGCGGAGGAGGATGTGGACAA
>JAYUSJ010000092.1:0-22582 GCA_043755735.1 Verrucomicrobiaceae bacterium
GGAGCGGACGACTTTGAGGATGTTGCGCTCGGCGGTGTAGTGGGCACCGATCTGGCGGCGCTCTTTGGCGTCCATGACGGCTTGGAAGAGGGAGCCGAAGACTGCGGGGGAGATGCGGGACCAGTCGAACGCTCCGCAGGCGAGGAGCTTCCCCCGCATGGCGCTGGTGAATGCAGGGAGGGCGAGGCGCTCGGCGAAGAGCTGGCCATTGATGTAGGGGAATTCGGCGAGGTCGCGGTCGAGGTTTTTTTGGCGTCGGGGCTCGGGGGTGTTGAGGACTTCAAAGAGTTCGTGGAGCTTTGGGCCGAGGTCGGAGCCGTCTTCGGCGGTGTGGTCGGCGAGGTAAATCTGGAAGGCTTTGGTGGGGAAGATGCCGTTGTCTTCGGCAAAGAGGCAGAAGAGGAGGCGGACGAGGAATTGCTTTAGCTCGTGGCCTGCGTGGCCGGTGTCGTCGGTGCCGTAGTCGCCGGATTCCAGCGCATCGTGGAGGTCGCACATAAGGAGCGTGGCTTCTTCGTTGGCGGGGTCTTCGGGGTTGAGCTTGTGCTGCTTGTAGCCAGCGATGAAGAAGAAGTGGCGGATGTGCTTATGGAAATCCGCAAGGGGGAACTCGAAGCTAGGCGGGAGACGCTGGAAGAGCGGGAGGTCGGGGTCTTGCTCGGGCTCGAGGTCGTGGATGGCGACGCGCTGGAAGTCGGAGACGATGAGGTAGCGGGGTGCCTCTTTGCTGCGCCCGCTGTCGTGGAGTCCGCGGATGTATTCCATGCCTTGGGCGTGCGCTTTGCCGAGGTCGAGCCCGCCGCTTTTGTGCTCGGCAAGCATGGTGCCGGGCCAGAAGAGGTCGATGTAGCCCCACTGGCCGGAGAGTTTTTTGACGGGTTCTTCGAAGCAGGCGACGGTGCGGCGCTGGACGCCAAATACCATGAAGAAGGCATCCCAAAATGATTTGGCCTCGGCGTCTTCGCTGGTCTCGTCGGACCATGCTTTGGAGAAGGCGATGGCGCGGTGTTTGATTTCATTCCAAGAAAGAGGCATGGGGCCCGTTGTGCGGGGCGGGGGGATTTTTGGCGAGGGTGAAATCGCCGATTGACTAATAGGATGGCTTTGAAATCTATTCCGTCGCCCCGCCGGTTTTCATCGGCAGGGCACTTCCAAAACAACCAAACAATAAAACATCGAAAGAACCCATCGTATGACAATCCAACCAACCGCCAGCATCCAAGACGTAAAGGACCGTGTACTCGAAACCCGCGCTGTGCAGACAGACCTCGCCGATATGTGGGTCTGGGACAGCGCAACTCTTCTCGAATGGGATGAGTGGATCCGGCAGTTTGACACGACCTCGCTGATCCCCACGCCGAGCCTCGCGAAGAAAATCGCGCTGGCCACAGTCGCGGCAAACAACGCGAAGCAGACGTATGAAGGTTCGCTTTCGAATATCAAACTCACGGTGACGGTGGCCGTCTCCGGCCTGCGCGCAAAAGCGAAGCTCGACCCGACGCTGGATGATGTCGTGGATGAGCTGAGCGCGCAGGGCAACACCCGCCCGACGATTTTGGAGGAGGCAGAGAATCTCGTGGTGGCGTGGGAGGACTTTAACCCGGCTTGGACGCCGGGCTCGCCCTTCACGCTGGCTGAATTGATTACGGAACTCGCGGCGCTGCCCGCGAAGGAGAAGGCATTTCGCCAGACGCGCTCGACTCTGCGCAGGGCGGAGAAGGCGCTGACGCGCCATGTGGCGGTCGTGGAGGACCGGTGCATGGCGTGGTACGGGGCTGCGACGGGCCGGTTCCTCGCAGGGACGGTGGAGGGCGACCTGATCCGCGCACGCATCCCGACGACTTCCGCGCCATCCGGTGCAGTGGCCCCGGCCACGCCGACGGGCTTGGTGCTGCAAGCGCTGGGAAGCGGGCGCGCATTTGGCGACATCCCGGACACGGCGGGGGCGACGGGCTATCGCTGGTATGTGAAGGCTCCGGGCTCGCCGGACTTTGTCTTCAAAGTGGAGACGCCTACGAGCGAGGCGCTGCTGCTCTCGCTGACGCTGGGTGCAAACGAAGTGCGTGTGACGGCGGTGAACTCGGGCGGCGAGAGTCTGCCCAGCGCACCAGCGAGCTTGACTGTGACGTAGCACGCGGCCATTTCCGGAAAAAGCAAAACGCCCCGCTTTCTCTAGAGAGCGGGGCGTTTTTGTTGCCGGCAAAGCTCACCACTTATACGTGACCCGAGCGCGGAACATGCGCGGCTCGGCGGGATGGAGCGGACGCATTTCCATTCGGAAAATTCGTTTGACTTCCCGACGCTGGCGGGCGATTTCCAGACCGTCGCCCGATAGCTCCATCATCCAATTTGCGAGTCTCTGTTCCGGGGCGACGACAGTGCCTCGCGGTATCCAAACAAAACGACCATGAGTGACAACGACAGGCTCCATTTCCAAAGCCAGACGGGCTGCGCAATCGGCACCGCTCGTTCATCCATCATGGGACGCTCAACTTTCTTCGATGAATCCAATTTGCAAAGCCGTGAGTAGCATGGCCAAGGCGGTTTGCATGGCATAGAATCGCCTAAACCTCTCCCGGTCTAGGTATCCGGGAGGTGCGTAGTCTCGCTCCTATTTCGGCGAGGGAGTGGCCAACCACGGACGCCGAACAAAGGGGCGGTGCAGAGGAGACTCTGCACCGCCTCTACGCTTTCAAGCATCCGCGCGCACCGGCGCGGAGCAGACGAAATCGGGGAGATACGAAAATGGTTCGCTCACCGGAATCGGCAGCGCGGTCTCGGACGGGTGAAGGACCGTCAACTCAAACAGCTTCGCACCCTTTGGCAGCCCGCCCGCCGGTGCCTGTTCGCTCTTGGTTCCCTCGCTGACGACCTTGCACATTTCACAAGGATGATCGCCATCGAAAGTCGTCTTCGCCGCCGCGACAAACCCAATCGTCTGCGAACGCTCCACGAGCATCTTCGTCCAGGCAGTGCCTTGCAAAATGAGCCAATGCGCGCCACTGAGATAGATGGCGCAAGCAATGGTCAAAGCTCGCAGAATGAATGAACGCACTTCCGTGGTGCTATTTCCTCGCATCAACCGGCTTAAGGAAAATGATCCATGCGAAATCAACCGGCCTGTCGTCGCAACGCATCGGCTCCCGATGCGTGAAAGGAGTCCGCTTGCGCGAGTGGAGATGTCGATGCGGTAGTTATCGCCGGCATGACTGCGCGACTCAAAAAAGCGGGATAAGCGAATTGTGAACAGACGGCAGGGGAGTGCGAGGGTTTGCACAGTGGTGCTTGTTCCGCAATCGCGGGGCGATCCGGTGTCGGGGAGGCGGCGATACAGTTGCGAATAACCATGTTGCCCGAGCAGTCGCCTCGCTGCATACTGGCGGGATGAGCATGTTTTCAAGTATCTCTTCGGCCGTTTTCCTCGCATGTGCCGTCGCGTATTCACAGACGCCGCCGACGGAAGCGCCCAAGGTTCCGGGCAGCGAGTCCGTATTGGGTGAGGCCTCGGGCACTCCGGCCCCCGTGAAGCGACCTGCAACGCCTGAGAGCCTGCCGTTGGTGCCGGGAGGAGGCAAGGTCGTCCCGCCTTCCGTGCCGCTTACTCCGGGGGGCAAAGATGCGAAGCCTAAGAATCCATCCGATGTTTCCACTTATCCTCTCCGCTACCGGGCGCTGTTGGGGCAGTCGATGAGCAGCTTTCACGCGCGCGATTTCAAAGGCGCGCTCGCGGCGCTTGAAAAGGCGGATGAAATTCTGCCTGCCACGCCGTGGTCGCTCAATATTCGCGGAGCCGTTGCGATTGAGCAGCGTAATTGGGATGAGGGGATTCGGTCGTGTGTGGAGGCCCTCCGTATCGATCCGGGATTCTATCCGGCCAAGTTCAATCTGTGTGAGATCCCATTTTATCAAGGCAAGTATGCCGAGGCGCGGACGCTGTGGGAGAAGCTGCTCATTCAGCAACCGAACGATGAGTTGCTGATGTACCGCATCTTTCTGACCTATTTGCTGCAGGGAGACACCGTGAACACCGACGCGTGGTTGAAAAAGCTGCCGTTCCCATCCGAGACGCCCGCCTATCAGTATGCCCACGCTGCCTTTTACTACCGGATGGAAGACCTGGCGCGGAAGAACAACAACAAAGAGGAAAGTGCCAAGGCTGCTGCGAAAGCGGCGGAGTGGAAAAAGACGGCCGAGTTCGTCTGGCCGGAGCAGAAGCGCGCGAACTTTGTCGATGTGCTCATGCAGATCGGGTGGATCAAGCGCGAGGAACTGCCTACAGAACAGCCTTGATTCGCAGCGAGTCCGGCTCACATCGGAGCGAGACATCGCGCAGTTGCAAGCCGCCGCCAAAAACACCCGCGAGCGAAACCGACCGGCCTTCGTATTTAGGGATTTCCTTGCGCAGGAAACTCGCGGCGAGACTCCCAACCATCCCGTCGCCCGAGCAGGAAAGTCCTGAAATGGTCGCATCGAGTTTGTCCGAAATTTCCAAGCGCCCGAGCGCAGTCACGCTGGTTTCCATGAACATCGCCTTTGCCCGCGCAACGAGGCGCATCGAGAGCGCGCGCGGGCCGCTTTGCTCCCAGGCGAGCGTCACGCTTTTGATCTCTGCGCCATGTTGCCCGGCGGCCTTGGACGCGAGGGAATGAACGAGCTTCTCGATCTCGCTGCGTTCCACCGAGAGATCCAGCGAACCGCCGGCGCATTTCTCCAGCGCCAGGACGGGATTTGCGCCGGCGTCGCGCCCGAACGCAAACACCGCATCGTCCAGGAACAAGTTCCCCGCAAACGACAGCCCCTCGAACTGCGCACTTCGGCACACCACCTCCATGCGCCGCGCAAAGAAGCCCGGTTGCACGGCACCCTCCGCCGCCGCGGCACGATGCTCCCGCAGGAATACCGCGCCGGAAACATCGCACCGCAGCGCCGAGAGCGACGGGAAGCCGCCTTCCGCAGAAACCCTGTCCGGGCTTAGGCCCAGCGGGCGCAACCCGTTCCCGATTGCAGCAATCAGTGAGGCTTCGTTGTTTGGAAAATCAGACCCGCTCAGCAAGAACATGCACCATTTGCGACCAGCGCAGCCGGTTGGACAAGAACCCTTTTGGCGGGATGCTTGCCTTGGCGCGGTGGACCCGCGCATTCTCTCCGCTATGAAGCTCGCCCGTCTTGCACTGCTATTGATTGCCGCTGGTTGCGGAAAACCCGCCGCCGCCCCTCGGAACGCACGCCCGGATGGACCGATCCCGGTTTCCGTCGCCGAGGCGCGCACCGTGAAATGGGAGCAGCGATTGCTTTGCGTCGGCACACTTCTGCCTGTGCAGGAGGCCCGCCTCTCCGCGGAAGTCGAAGGGCGCATCGAGAAGACCCACGTGGAAGTCGGCGACGCCGTCAAAGCCGGGCAGGACCTCGCGCAAATCGACACTGCCAGCTATCAGGGGCTCGTGAACCTCCATACCGCGAATCACAACAAGGCGCAGATCAATGCCGATAACCAAACGATAAACCTCGAACGTCTCGAAAAACTCCGCGCCACGGGTGCCGTTTCGTCCACTGCGTTTGACGAAGCCGCCGCCGCACAAAAAGCAGCCCTCGCCGAGGTCGCTGCCACGAAGGCGCAGCTCGGCGGTGCCACCACTTCGCTGAAGCGCAGTACCCTTCGCTCACCGTTCGACGGACGCATCACCGAGCGGCTCGTTACCGACGGCGATTTCGCCCGCGTCGGCACGGTGCTCTATCACATCCTCGACGACTCCACGCTCCGCTTCCGCGCAGAGGTTCCCGAGCGCCACGCAGCGCGTGTCAAGCCGGGGCAGACCGTCCGCGTTCGGATCGACGCGAACCAGGAGCAGGTTTTCAGCGGGACGATCACGTGGGTGAACCCCGCCGTGAACCCCGACACGCGAGCCGTCGCATTCGAGGCGCGCTTTGAAAACAAAGACGCGTCGCTCAAAGCGCACGCTTTCGCACGCGGCGGGATCATCACCGATGCAGGGGCGGAAACCACCATCATTCCAGGCGACGCCGTCGTCACGTTCGCGGGAGTGAACAAAGTCTTCCTCATCGCCGACGGCAAAGCGCAGCCCCGCGAAGTCACCCTCGGCGAACGCCGCGGGGCCGAGCAGGCCATCCTCACCGGACTCGCCCCCGGCGACAAGGTCATCGCCAGCGCACTCAGTAAAGTGCAGCCCGGCGTCGCTGTTACGGTGAAGTAGCGCATCGCTCGGGGAAAAAGAAAACGCCCTCCTCCGCATGTGCGAAGGAGGGCGTCTGAATCGTTTAAAAAACCTTCCGGTCTAGTAGGGCTTCCAGTTGCCGGGGATGGCGCGTGGATAGATGCCGTCCGGACCTGGCTTGACGGGCATGTCGGCATCCCATGCGAGCGTTGGCGGCATGAGGCTCTTGCCGTCCTTGAGCGCTTTCTCCATCGAGACTTCGACGCCGCTGTAAGTCGCCATGCGTCCGAGGATGGACGTCATGGAGCTCATCGCGCCGTATTCCAGCTCGTTGAAATCCTTGTTGTTGCGGATCGCGTCGAAGAGGGAGTCGTGCTCCTGCTGATACGCGTCTTTGTCGCCTTCGTTCTTGTGGCGCCATGCTTCGCCGCCTGTGGGGCTGATCGTGTAGCGGGAGATATCGCTCTTGCCCTTCGAGCCCTGTGCGTGCTCGGAGACGCTGTTCCAGCAGCCTACGATGTGGCGGCACTGGCTGAAGCAACGCGAGCCATCCTCGTATTCGAATTCAACGGCGTGGTGGTCGAAGATCTCGCCGTAGTCCTGGCCCTTGCGGACTTCGCATCCGCCCATGCCGTTGGCTTTGACGGGATACTTGAATCCCTTCGCCCAGTTGATCACGTCGAGGTTGTGAATGTGCTGCTCGGTGATGTGATCGCCGCAGATCCAGGTGAAATAGTACCAGTTGCGCATCTGGTATTCCATTTCCGTGAGCTTGCGTCCGGCGTTCTTTTCGAGGTCGGCCCGTTTCTTGACCCATGGCGTTGCGCCGTTCCAGTAAGCGCGGAGTGTGTGGATGTCGCCGATCGCTCCATCATGGAGGCGCTTGATCGTTTCGATGTATCCTTTCTGGTGGTGGCGCTGGAGTCCCACGCCGATTTTCAGGCCCTTCTTTTTCGCCTCCGCCGCTGCGGCGAGGACGGTGCGGACGCCGGGAGCGTCGGTCGCCACGGGTTTCTCGGTGAAGATATTTTTGCCCTGCTTCACCGCTTCTTCGATCTGCATCGGGCGGAAGCCGGGAGGCGTGGCGAGGATGACCACGTCGGCCATTGCGATCGCTTTCTTATATGCGTCAAAGCCGATGAATTGATTCTCCGGTTTCACATCCACGCGGTCCTTGTGCTGGTTCTGGAGATTGCTCAGCGAGCTCTTCAGGCGGTCTTCAAAAACGTCGGCCATCGCGACGAGTTTCACCGGTCCCTGGTTGAACGTGCTCAGCGCCTGGCCTGCCGCGCCTGATCCGCGTCCGCCGCAACCGATGAGTGCGACCTTGATTTCTTCGCTGCCCGCTGCGTGCGCGAAGTAAGATGGGTTGAGCGCCGTGGCAATAGCCGCGCCGCCGAGGAGACCTCCCGACCGGCGCAGGAAGCTGCGGCGATCGAACTGATCTGGAGTGATGATTCTGGTTTCTTGATTCATGTGTTTGTTTTTGGAGTTTGTGAAACGGGTTCCGGATTTTTGTTCCGATGCGCCACGCGTGTTACTCACCCGCAGCGGGTGTCGTTCTTTGGCGTGACGAACGCCGCTTTGCAATCGCAGATGCACATCTTGTGAAAAATGACGCCGCTGAGAGGAAACGGTAGTGCCCGCTCAGCCGTGCGATGACGCGTTCGTGGTCTGGTTGAGGGGGATGCTGGCGTGACTTTCACCTTTGCGACCTGTGACAAATCACAGTCGGACGGGAGGTGTCACGAGAGAGATTTGCGGAGATGATACGAAGCGAACGGCAGCACGGCGAGCAGGGCCTCCAGCTCCGATTGGGAAAACGGCTTGTGCAGCACACCCATCGCCCCCGCGTTCGACGCCGTCATCTGGAGTTCGTGCGTATTCTGCATCCCCGTCATCAGCACCACACGCGCGCCGGGGTCTTTGCTGATGATTTGCCGCGCGGCCGTCACGCCATTGTAGTTCGGCATCATGTAATCAATGAGCACCACATCCGGCGCACAATCGTTGTAAGCGCGAATCGTGGCCAGTCCGCCCGAATTCACGACCTGCGCGACCTCATGCCCGGCCTTGCGAACCATGAGCGAAAGCAGTTCCGTGAAGTTCTTTTCGTCGTCGGCAATGAGAATACGCATGCCCCTTATCAAGCAACTACCGCTCCTTGGAGGGATGAGGAGTTGGTTAGAAAGCCGACTGCCTCCCGAATCTCCGCCAAAGCCTTCTGGAACCGGGGAGCCAATGTGCATGAGCGCGGGCGCAAGCTGTGGGAATCACGGATGCGCGGAGATGGTGGAAAAAGCCGAGGCGGAGGCTTGGTTCCCGGCTGGTCGCCAGCGGTAGTATCTTGTGAGTCTGACGAATTACGATGTGCGGGCAGTTGCCACTTCCACGCAGCGCGTTTCCCATTTATGCCTTTCTCCCGTATGAATCCGCTACTCGATGAACCACTTTCCGACCCGCTTTCACTTTACCACTATCGCGATGCGATTTCGGCGGTGGACTTGATGGCGGCGGCGATTGCGCACCTTGATTTTTTCACGTGGCTGGATGGGCACCCGGCGACGCTGGGGATGATTTGTGCGCACTTCGCCATCCACGAGCGTCCGACGGATGTGATGATGACGCTGTTTGCGGCGCAGGGGCTTTGCCAGATGAACGGCGGGGTGTGGATTCTGACGCTGCGCGGGCGCGAGCATTTGACGAAGAAATCTCCATGGAATCTTTCTCCGTATTACGCCTCGATGAAAGATCGTCCGTCCACGCTCGACATGCTGCATGTGCTGAAGACGGGGAAGCCGGCAAACTGGGGCAGCTACGATCCGCAGGCTTGGGCGCAGGCGATGGAGCGCGAGGATTTTGCGGCTTCGTTCACGGCGGCGATGGATTGCCGGGGCATCCTGCTCGGGCCTGCGCTGGCGAAGCGGGTGGACCTCTCGAAGCATACTGCGTTGCTTGACATCGCAGGCGGCAGCGGAATTTACGCATGTGCGATCAAAGCGCGGCATCCGCACATGAAGGCGACGGTTTTTGAGCGCCCGCCCGTGGATCGTATCGCGCGGGAGTGCATCGCGAAGCATGGCGTGGATGTGGGTGTGGTGGCGGGTGATATGTTCAAGGACGAACTGCCCGCGGGCTACGACGCGCATTTGTGGTCGAACGTGCTGCATGATTGGGATGAGGCGACGGTGCGTTCGCTTTTGGCGAAGTCTGCGGCGGCGTTGCCGGAGGGCGGGCTTGTCATCATTCACGACGCATTTCTGAACAAGGACAAGACGGGGCCTTTGCATGTGGCCGAGTATTCCGCGCTGCTGATGAACATCACGGAAGGCCGCTGCTACGGGCTCGCCGAGATGGCGAAGTATCTCCACGACGCGGGCTTTGAGTGGGTGGCGCATCATCCGACGGCGGTGGCGCGGGGATTCATTGTCGCCCAAAAACCGGAATAGAGTTCGACACGGCCCGCTGCGAGTTCGCATACCTCATTTATGGCAAAGAAAGAAAAAGGCATTTGTATTCTCGCGGGCGCAGGTCCCGGCGACCTCGGTCTGGTGACGCTCAAGGTGCGTGACGAAGTGGAGCGCGCCGACGTGATAATCTATGACGCGCTGTGCAACCCGGAGATTCTGAAATGGGCGCCGGCGACTGCGGAGATAATCTACGCGGGGAAGCGCGCCAGTCAGCACGCGCTGAAGCAGGACGAGACGAATGCGCTGCTCGTCCAGAAGACGGGCGAGGGGAAGCGGGTCGTGCGGCTGAAGGGCGGCGATCCTTTTGTGTTCGGACGCGGCGGTGAGGAGGCGGAGGAACTGGTGAAGGCGGGACTGCGATTTGAGATCGTGCCGGGCATCAGCTCGGTGATCGCCGCGCCTGCGTATGCCGGGATTCCCGTGACGCATCGCGAGCACACTGCGCAGTTCACGGTTTTCACGGGTCACGAAGATCCGACAAAGCCGGAGAGCAACCTCGACTACGCCGGGCTGGCGAAGAATCCCGGCACGAAGATCATGCTCATGGGCGTGGAGCGCATCGGCATTGTCGCGCAGGAGCTCATCAAACACGGCGCGCGGGCCGATTTGCCCGTGGCGCTCGTCCGCTGGGGGACGACGGGGCGGCAGGAGACGCTCGTGGGGCAGCTCGACAATATCGCGAAGAAGGTCGCGGAGGCGGGCTTTAAAGCGCCGGCAGTATGCATCATGGGCGATGTTGTGTCGCTCCGGGAGAAGCTGAACTGGTTTGAAAAACGCCCGCTCTTCGGCAAGCGCATCGTGGTAACGCGGACGCGCAAGCAAGCAGGAGCGCTGTCCTCGAAGCTCCGCGAGCTGGGTGCCGACGTGATTGAGCTCCCGACAATCCGCATCGAGCCGCCGAAAGACTTGCTGGAATTCGGGCAGATGGTGCGGGACGCGCATGCTTACGACTGGCTCATTTTCACGTCGCCGAACGGCGTGGAGGCTTTCTTCGAGATGTTCTACCGCATCTTCAAAGACGCGCGCGAAATCGGCGGAGTCCGCATCGCTGCCATCGGCCCGGCCACAGCAGCGAAAGTGCGCGAGTATCATCTCACCGTGGACCTTCAGCCGGAGGAATATGTCGCCGAGAGTGTGGTCGCGGCATTCAAAAAAGAAGGCGACGTGGAGAACCTCCGGATCCTCATTGCGCGCGCCGAAGTCGCGCGTGACGTGCTGCCGGAATCGCTGAGCAAGCTCGGTGCAATCGTGGATGTCGCGGTCGCGTATCGGACGGTCCCCGAGACTGAAGACGTGAGCGGCGGAATGGCGCGCTTTCGGGATGAGGGCGCGGACCTTGTCACGTTCACGAGCTCGTCCACGGTGGAAAACTTCCTCGCGCTAAAACTGCCGATGCCAGCCGGAATCAAGGTTGCGAGCATCGGGCCTGTGACCTCGAAGACCGCACGCGATCATGGGCTCACCGTTGATGCGGAAGCCAAAGTGTTCGACATTCCGGGGCTTGTTGCGGCAATTCAGAAACTTTACGCGGAGTAGGGTGTTGGGGAAATGACGAATGACGAATGACGAAGCTCGCGCGGCTCTTACGCTTGCGTTCGTCATTCGTCATTCCCCCCGCTAATCCGTCTCCGACATATCATCGTCGGCCTGGGTGACGCGGACGATTTCCTCCACGGTCGTCTGGCCTTTCATCACGCGGCGCCAGCCGTCGGTGCGGAGAGTTTCCATGCCGTCGCTGATGGCGCGGACCTTTAGTGCGTTGCCGGTTTCCTTACGGATGATCATGCGGCGGAGATTTTCGTTCACGACGCAGACTTCGAAGATTGCGCGGCGGCCGCGATAGCCGGTTTGGCGGCAGGTGTCGCAGCCTGCGCCCTTGTAAAATTTGCCGCCCGGCGGCGGCTCGAAGCCGAGGCTCTTGATGTAGTCGAGGTCGTATTGCGCCTCGGTGCGGCACTCGGTGCAGATCGTGCGGACAAGGCGTTGCGCCTGGAAGCAGCGGACCACGCTTGCGAGCAGGAAGGGCTCGATGCCCATGTCGGTGAGTCGCGTGATGCCGGATACGGCGTCATTCGTGTGCAGCGTGGAGAACACGAGATGTCCCGTCATTGCGGCGCGGATGGCGATTTCCGCCGTCTCGAAGTCGCGAATTTCTCCGACCATGACGATGTTCGGATCCTGACGCAGAATGGCGCGGAGACCATTAGCAAAGGTGAGGCCGATGTCTGGCTTCACGTCGATCTGCGAGATGCCGGGAAGGCGATACTCGACTGGTTCCTCGACTGTGATGATGCGGCGCGTGGGCTGATTGATGCTGGAGAGGAACGAGTAGAGCGACGTGGATTTTCCCGATCCGGTCGGGCCGGTGACAAGGATGATCCCGTTGGGCTGCGCGAGCATCGTCTTCATTTGCCCCATCTGGAAATCGCCCATATCGAGCCGCTCCAGCCCGAAGGTGAGCGTCTCGGTGCGGGAGAGCAACCGGAGTGAGATGGACTCGCCGTTGACCGTCGGAATCGTGGAAACGCGGACGTCGATTGCGCCAGCCTGAGTGGTCAAATTGATGCGTCCGTCCTGCGGCAGACGGCGCTCGGCGATGTCCATGTGGGCCATGACCTTGAGGCGCGAAATGATGGCGCTTTGCAACACACGGAGCTGCGGCGGAACTGCGATGGGGTGAAGGATTCCGTCGATGCGGTAGCGGATTCGAAGATCGTTCTCCAACGGCTCGACGTGGATGTCGGTGGCGCGCTCGGTGATGGCTTCGCGGATGACCTGGTTGACGAATTTAACAACGCTCGCCTCCGGGTCGTCGCTAGTGATGTCGTGTCCGGAATCCTGCTCGATCGCGTCGTAGGCGCGATTGTTTTTCAGGATCTCTTCGAAGACATCAGCTCCAACTCCGTAGGCCGTGCGGAGTGCGCGGAGGAGTTGGGTACGAGGAGTGAGCTGCCAGCGGATTTTTTTTCCGGCGAGCTGCTGGGTGACGAGCTTGCGGGCCGTCTGGTTGAACACGTCGTAGGTCGCGAGCGTGATCACGCCTTCCTCGTCTTGCGAGATGGGGAGGATGTGGTGCTTAAAAACGATGCGTCCCGAGATGAGTTGAAGGGCCTGGCGATCCACTTTTGCGCCATCGATAGGCTCTACTGGCGTGCGGAAAATACGGCCGAGTTCGGTGGTGAGTTTTGCCTCATCGACCTTGCCGGAGTTGAGCGCTTCAATGGTCCAGGTGCTGCCTGCGGGCGGCTTGAGAGCAAGCAGTTCCGCAGCAGTGGCGTCGTCGCACCCTGCGGCGAGCAGGGCTTCGAGCAGTGAGTGGAGCTGGCTCATTAACGAAGGCCGGGCCTGCCGGCGCGAACTGCCGGAGCGGAGCGGAGGACTTTGGCCTTGGGGATGGTTTGCCGCATATTGGCGTTGTAAATCGCGCTCTCCAAATCCGCCGGGATGCTCATCGGCTCCAGATGTTTCTCACGAAGTTGAACGGCTTGCAGCGGGCCGTCGGTGACGACGGGGCGGAGCATCACGACGAGTTCGGTGCGTGTTTTGATCTTCGATTTTTTGCCGAAAAGCCACCCGACGACCGGGATGTTGTGCAGCTTGTTGATGCCTCCCGAGTCGTTGGAGTTCGATTCCTTGATCAGGCCGCCGAGAACGAGTGTGGAATTATTTGGCACCGAGACGTTCGTCTTGATCGCGCGCTGGGAGATGTTCGGGATGTCGTTGTTGTCGATGCGGGTTGTGCCGGACCGTTCGGAAATATTCTGGACGATCTCCATGGACACTTCGCCGTCGGCGTTGATGAGCGGGACGACTTCGAGTTTGAGCTGGATGGGCTTGAACTGAATCGAGCTGTTTGTGGCCAGGCCCCCAGTCGTGTTTCCGCCGTTGAATTGGCTCTGGATGCTTGTTGGAACGGGCACTTCCTCACCGCTGGTGATGGTAGCCTTTTTGTTGTTCTTCGTGAACACACTCGGACGCGTGATGACTCGGAAGCGATTGGTTGTCTCCAGTGCTTTGAGCACGGCATCAATCGAGTTGCCCGCCATGACAAATCCCCCGAGGCCGCTGGTGCCGCCGGTGAGAGCTCTTGTGATGTTTTGCTGGGTGATGAGGTTGTTCAGATTCAGGATCGCCGAGCCATTATCGCTGAAGCCGAGCGGGGCCGTGCTGGCCGTTCCTGTCCCGGTGCCCGGTGCTGTGCCGGTCCCTGCACTGCTCAGGAGTCCGCCATTTCGGAGGATGTATTCCATGCCGTACTGCTCGTCGTCTTTGAGCGTGAGTTCCCCGATGATGGTGTAGATCATCACTTGCTGCGGACGCGTATCAAGCTGGTCGATGAGCGCGAAAACTTTCTCCTTAATGTCCGCCGCACCAATGACGACGATGCTGTTGGTGAGAGGGTCGCCGATGATGGTGCCGTTCTTGAGGTCCTGCACGAGGGGCTTGCTCTCACGATCGCCCGTCGAGAGAGACTCCCCGATGTCGGTTCCTCCTCCGCCGCCAAATCCGCTGTTGCTCCCGAAGCGATTGTTGCCGGTGTTCTGATTGGCGTTGTTCTGATTGGTCTGCGGGCGCTGAGTGCCGCCAGCCGTCGTGCCGCCGGTTCCACCGCCCTCACGCTCGCCGGGGTCTTTGATCGCGGAGACAAGCGCCTCCATGATTTCCTCCACAGGGCGATTCTTTAGTGCGCGAATGCCGGGCGTGTTGAGTTTTACATCAACATCGTATTCTTTGATGAGCGGCTTGATGACCTTGAGCGCCACGGGACGTGCGACGACGTGAATGCGGTTGGTCCGTTTGTCCGCAGTGATTTTCACTTTGCCGACGACGATATTGTCCTCGGTCGGTCCGATGCCGGATGCTCCGCCATTGATCTCGATGGAGACATTCCCATCTCCTCCTCCGCCGATATTGGCATTGCCTTGGCCGGGTAGGGGAGTTCCGTCAGGCCCCGCGATTGTCCGTTGCACCCGCGGTGGCTGTCCCGGCTGGCTGGGTGTGGCACCTGCTTGCTGGGTTTTTTCAAAGAGCTTCTCCAGCGCAGTGACCACATCCTCAGCCTTTGCGTGCTCCAGTGTCACAAACTCGCTCACGACCTCGGCCGGCCGCACGTCGATGGCGCGGACAATGCGAATGAGCGTCCGGATGAGCGCGGAGTTTTCCGTGACGAGCAACGCGTTCGCTTTTGGCAGCGCGACGACGCTCATGACTTGATTCGCTCCCTGGACCAGAATTTGTCCCTGAATGAGCTGCGCAAGCTCCGTCGGATCGGCCCACTCGAGCTTGAAGAGATAGGTCACCACCTGCTCATTCAAGGGCATCAGTTCCTCGCGGTCGATGAACGGGATTCCCACGCTCTTCGGGTTGATTCCCGCACCCGAGACTTTCCAGATGTTTGGGTCTTCGGAAGGCGAAAGGACGACTCCGTTGATCAGCAAGTGCATCTCGATGAGCTTGATCGCCTCGGTCTTTGCCACACCACCGGAAGTAATGTGGATCGTCACATTTCCGAGCGGCTGGTTTCCCATGATGTAACGACGTCCGGTGATTCTCTGGAGCAATTCGATGACTTCGCGCACGTCGGAATTGATGAATTGAATCGGCACCATCTCCTCTGCACCCGCAACGCCGGCCGGGTTTGGGTTTGCCGGAGTCGCACCGGGCACAGCCGGGACCACCGCCGGGGGCGGGACCACAGCCGGGGGCGGGACCACAGCCGGGGGCGGGACCACAGCCGGGGGCGAGACGCCGGGAGCACCGGCTGGCAGTGGATTCACCTGCGGCGGCGTAGGAGCCGGCACGGGTGTCTGAGCGAAAACCGCAGATGCAAGAACGAGCGAGGTAAGAATAGATGGGCGCAACACGACGCGCGGTTTAGTCGCGAGAATGCGCGAGGTCAACAGTAGTCGCCGAAAGATCGGGAGCGAAAAAATGCGGTGCGGTAATTGCATGGGTCGTTTTAACTCACCGCACAGACAATCGTCGCACGGAATTACTCAATAAGACACGCTGAAGCGGTCGGTGTTCAAACGAAGTCGCTGCCGTTTTTTCGGCACCGCAGTCGATGGATGTTCGTGAAATGACTTGGAAACTGCGGCAAAATGGGCAACATACCCCATATTCAATGGCAAGGTCGCTCCTGTCTTTCATCGCTTTCTTCGCACTCCTCGCGGTGTCTCACGCTTCAGATTGGGTTCTGTATTCAATCGGCGGCCGGGACTATGTCGCGATGCGCAATGTCGCGGAATTTTATGGTCTGGGCAACGTGCGGGCTTCCGGTAACGAAATCGTCCTTTCAAGCAATACCCGCAGTCTCAGAGCCTATGCGGGCTCCGCGGAGTTCTACATCAACAATCTGAAGTTTATCCTCAGCTACCCCATTCAGGAGCACAACGGACAGCTCTGCATTTCGCGGATGGACCTCGTGAAATTGGTGGAACCAGTGATGCGCCCGAGCCGCATTAAAAACTCGGTGCCCATCACTACGGTCGTCCTCGACGCGGGACACGGTGGCCACGACAGCGGAGCGACGTCGCTTTACGGGGCGGAAAAATCCTACACGCTCGATACGGTATTTCGCGCGAAAGAGCTGCTCCAGGCCGCAGGATACAAAGTGGTCCTCACTCGCAGTGGCGATTATTTTGTCCCGCTCGATGACCGTGCATCCATCGCCAGCGCCCAGAAATCCGCGATATTTATCTCCATTCATTTTAATCATGGGGGAATGGGCACAGGCGTCGAAGCATACACGCTCGCCCCATGCGGCGTCCCGAGTATGATGGCCGACGGCCCTGCGGTATCGGACTTTAACGAATGCAAAGGGAATGCCCGCGACCAGGAAAACATGGCGCTCGCAACGGCTTCGCACGCTGCGCTGGTGATGAAGACGCGCATGTTTGATCGGGGACTGAAGCGCGCGCGATTTGTTGTGATTCGCGATATTACAATCCCCGGCGTGCTCATCGAAGGCGGCTTCCTCAGTAATCCAACGGATGCAAAATTGATCGCCACGCCGGCCTATCGGCAGATGCTTGCGGCATCCGTCCTGCAAGCCGTGGAAAATTATCGCAAGGCGGTCGGCACGCAGTCTGGTCCGGTGGTGGAGACGAAGCCGGCGGCGGGAAAGACACCGCCCAAGGCACCGAGCAAGCCTGCGCCAATTGAGCCGCCTAAGGTCCAGACGAATTGATCTGCTGGCCGCGTTTCCCGACCGCATGGGAAATCAAAGGAATGATCCTTGCGGGACTTGATGAACTCGTGAACGCCGCGAAATCAATATGAGAAGGGGAGTATTCAACGGATGAATCTGAGCCCCGGCCAATGCAGAACCGATGAGCATACGCTGCACCGCCGCCTTTTTCTGAAAGGTCTCGCGGGCGGCGCATTGGCGAGCGTTTCGAGCTTTGCCGGGTTATTTCATAATCCGGTTTTCGCCGCCGAGACGAAGAAGGCCCAGAAGCGTTGCATCCTCCTGTGGCTCTGCGGCGCCCCGAGTCAGTTTGAGACTTGGGACCCGAAGCCGGGGCGTCCCTCCGGCGGGCCGTTTGGGAGCATCCCGACACGGATTCCCGGCATCCATTTTTCCTCGCTCATGCCGCAATGTGCGGGCATCGCGGATAAGCTGAATATCGTCCGTAGCATGAAGACGGCTCAATCGGAGCACTTCCAGGCCATTTCGCTTCTGCAACGTGGAAACCCCGAGCGGGCGGGCTTTACGAGACCGACGCTGGGTTGCTCGCTTTCGCAGGCGATGGGGCAGCTCGATTCACCGATTCCCAATTTCATCCTGCTCGATCCAATCCCCGGCGGGAATGAATTCGAATCGTTCAAGGCAGGCAATTGGGCTGGCTGGTTGGGCGCTGAGCACGCGCCGGTGAGGCTGGGCGGTGACTATACGCAATTTGTGAATGCAGCCACGGAGACCATTCCGCAGCAGGACCGCGAGTCGCGCGAGACCTTGCGGAAATTCCTCACCGCAAAGTACGAACGCGACCGGAAAAGCGGCGTGGCTCGAAGTCAGAATGCGGCGTTTGAGCGGATGAAAGGCATGGCCGCGAGCGCGGATCTTTTCGACGTGAACAAGCTCCCGCCCAAGGATCGCGAGCGATACGGTCCCGGCAGTTTGGCGCAGCACGCGCTGATGGCGAGGCATCTCGTGGAACACGGTGCGCCGTTCGTGATGGTGGCGAACGGAATGAACTGGGATAACCATGTGTTCCAGCATGAGATTCACCAAATGCTCGTGCCGGAGCTCGACCGCGTCCTTTTCCATCTCGTGAACGATCTTGAAACGCGCGGCCTGCTCGACTCCACGCTCGTGATCGCGATGGGGGAATTCGGCCGCACACCGTGGATGAACCCCGCCCGTGGACGCGACCATTACCCGAATGCATGGAGCATGATGATGACTGGATGCGGCCTGAAGCGCGGCGTGATCACGGGTGCGACGGACATGGACGGTGTGGACGTGATTGAAAAGCCGTTCAACGAACAGAACCTCTTCGCGACCATCTTCACAGCGCTCGGCATCGACCCATACGCTGAATACGACCTGCCCGGGATGCCCACATTTCACCGCGTGGAAAACAAGGCCGAGCCCATTCGCGACATTCTCGCGTGACCCGATGAAACTCACCCGCACAAAAGATTACTCACTGCCCACGGGCGCGCTGGGGCTCGCGATTACGGCGGATGGAAGCCGGGCGTTTGTCACCTGCGCGAGCGGCTCGATTTACGTAGTGGATACTGCCAGCGGGGCGACCGAGGTATTCGACGGGAAACATCAATCTTTCGCGAGCGGATGCGTGTTGCTGCCGGACGGACGCACGATCATTTCCGCCGGTTACGATGGCTGGCTGCTGTGGCACGATGTGGAGACGCGGAAGTGCTGGCGGCGCGTAAAGGCGCATCAGTTCTGGAGCTGGCAGATTGCGCTCTCGCCGGATGGTAAACGTCTCGCGACGGTGACGGGACAGTATTTGCCGGGCGGTTGGAAGTACGAGCCTTCAGCCGAGAGCGAACCGTCGGTGAAAATCTACGACACGCTCGGCGGCGAACTCATCGCAGCATTCGGGCATACGCCGCCGGTGTTGAGTTGTGCGTTCAGTCCGGACGGTAATCACGTTGCCGCCGGGAATATGATGGGCGAAGTGCGTGTGTGGGATTTGCAATCGTGCGCCGATGGCAAGCCGGCCTCGCAGTGGACTTCACCCGATTTCACATCGTGGGGCACGACGAAAACGCATCACTACTGCGGGGGCATTTACGGACTGTCATTCTCGCCCGATGGTGCATCGCTGCTTTGCTGCGGAATGGGACCGATGACGGACCCGATGGCTGGCAATGGCAAAATGACTTGGCAGCGATGGGACTGGAAAAAGGGCGCGCGAATCGACCAAATCAAAGACGGTCAACACGGATCGGGTCTCATGGAAAGTGTGGCGTGGCATCCGGCTGGCACGCATTTCGTCATGGCAGGGCGTCAGGCGCAGGGCACTTGGAACGCTGCGCTGTTTTCGGCGTCCGACGGCTCGCTGGTTCATTCCGTGGATACGAAAAAGCGAATTACGCACGCTCGCTTCACCGCCGATGGTAACACGCTCATCATTGCCGGAGCGAACGGCCAGGCGCAGCGAAAGCTGGGGTTTTGGCCTGCGTGGGGCAAGCTGCAGGTCTATCGAGTGGAGGCGTAGATTTCCCCGCTTGTCGCGCGCGCGAACTCCCTCTATTTCCGGACGCATGCTCCGCCAGTTCATCATCGCCGCGATCTTCGCTGCATCCACAAACACCTACGCCACTTTGAAACGCGAACCTTTTGCCAAAACCGCCGACGGACATCCCATCGAGCGCATCACCCTCACAAATAAGAACGGTCTCACCGCCCGCATCATCACATGGGGCGCAACGCTCACCGAACTCCACGCGCCCGACCGCGCAGGCAAGCTCGCCGACGTGACGCTCGGTTTCGACAGCGCTGAACCCTGGCTGAAGCCGCATCCGTTTTTCGGATCCATCGCCGGCCGTTTTGCAAATCGGATCGCGAAAGGGAAGTTCACGATCGACGGAAAGGAATGGACGCTCGCGACGAACAACGGCGAGAATCATTTGCACGGCGGCAAGGTCGGGTTCGACAAACGGAACTGGACCTTCGAGCCCGCAGGTGAGACCGCGGCGCGGTTCTCCTACACAAGCCCCGATGGTGAGGAAGGCTACCCCGGGACGTTAAAAGTAAGCGTCACATACACGCTCACCGATGCCAACGAACTCCGTCTCGACTATGAAGCGACGACTGACAAGGCGACCGTCGTGAATCTCACCAATCACGCCTACTGGAACCTCGGCGCGAGCCCCGACATTCTCGGGCACGAGCTACTCTTGGCCGCCGCAAAATATGTCGAAGTCGATGCTGGAAGCATCCCGACCGGAAAGCTCGCACCATCCACCGGCGCGATGGATTTTCAAAAGCCAAAGCCCATCGGTAAAGATATCGCAGCTTTGGCCGGCGCGCCCGGTGGCGGCTTCGATCACAACTGGTGCGTCGATGGCTGGGGCGCTGGAAAGCAAAACTTCGCGGCGGAGCTCTACGACCCAGGCAGTGGTCGCGTCATGCGCGTCACCACGAGCGAGCCCGGCATCCAGTTCTATACAGGCAACTACCTCAAGGATGTTGCCGGAAAAAGCGGCCGCATTTACGGAAAGCACGCCGGTCTTTGCCTTGAAACACAGCACTTCCCCGACGCACCAAACCAACCCGGCTTTGCCACGACGACACTGCGTCCCGGCGAGACATTTCGCAGTGCGACGGTGTATCAGTTCAGCGTGCGTTAAACCGATGGCCCCGCGATTCCCAAAAACCCCGCTTGCCGTTTCATGGCTGCGGCGATTACACCCGTGACCCGTGGATGCCCCGTTAAAACTGGATACTCTCCAAGCTATCGAACTCGCTGAAGGCGTGCAGATTCATCTGCACCCTGCGGGTCCTGCGCCTCGTGCGATGGCGCTGGTTTACGATATGATCATGGCCGCGCTCATCTTTGCCGGTCTCATTGTCGTGATGCTTCTCATCGGCAGCGCGGTTGGAACGGAGATGAGCATCGGGCTGATACTCCTTGCCGCGTTTGGAACCTATTGGGGTTACTTCATGCTCTACGAAGTCCTGCGCCGCGGGCAGACGCCGGGGAAAAAATGGATGAACCTTCGTGTGGTGCGCACTTCGGGGGCTCCCGTCGGCTGGGGCGCTGCATTTCTGCGCAATCTCGTCCGCTTTGCCGACATGATGCCGCTGCTCCCGCAATGGCAGCTCGCGTGGCTGGTTTTCGGCTTCTATTTGTTCGGGCTCACGAGCTGTCTATGCACCGTGCGCTTCCAGCGGCTGGGCGATTTGGTCGCCGATACCCTGGTGATTTACGACAAAACCACCGAAGTGGATTTCACCGCCAAACAGCGCAGCCCCATCGCGCCCGCGCCGCCGCCGTTTGTGCTCACGCGGGAAGAGCAGGTCGCGTTCATCCAGTTCGCCGAACGTGCGCCGTCGTGGTCCGAGTCGCGGAAAGAGGAACTCGTGCAGCCGCTGGCCGAGCTACTCGGTGTGCAGGGAAACAGCGCGGTCCAGCGGGTTCTGGGCATCGGCGTGTGGCTGCGAGACTCATGAAACGCGCCGACTTCGAGCAACAGAACGAGGCGAATTGGCAGGAACTGGAGGCCGCCGTCAAGGAGCTCGACCGCAAGCGACCGCTCCTCGATGCCGATCGGCTTCCGCGCTTGTTCCGTCAAGTCTGTGGAGATCTCGCGCTTGCGCAGCAGCGGATGTATGGGAGGAAGCTTTGCGAGCGGTTAAATGGAATCGTCATATCCGCATGGGGGCATCTTCACTCCACACTCAACCGGGGCTCCAGCGGACTCGCGCTGTTCTTTGGTCACACATTCCCCGCGGCAGTGCGCTCGCAGTGGCGTGTGGTGTGTTTGTGCGTAGCGATGTTTTGGCTCCCGTTTCTCGCGTTCATCGCGGCGGCCTACTTTGAGCCCAAGTGGATCTACGCCGCGCTGTCGCCCGAGCATCAAGTGATGATGGATGCGCAGTATGGCAATGCCACCGAGCAGGAATACATCCGCGAACATTTCGGCGGCAACTTCGCTGCGACGGGTTTTTACATTATCAACAACGTCTCCATCGCATTCCGGTCTTTCGCATCGGGCGTGCTATTTGGCGTGGGTGCAGTTTACGCGCTCGGGTTTCAGGGAGTCATCCTCGGAGCCATGTTCGGCTATGTTCACGCCAACGGAAACCTCCACCGCCTTTACACATTTTGCGCGAGTCATTCTTCGTTCGAGATTCTCGGCATCATCCTTTGCGGAGCGGCGGGCACCGTCGTCGGGCTGGGTCTTGTGAAACCGGGGCGTCTGTCGCGAAAAGATGCGCTCGCAGCGACTGGACGAAAAGCGCTCCCCATCCTCATCGGCGGGGCGCTCATGGTCACGCTCGCAGCCCCCATTGAAGCATTCTGGTCGCCGTCCAGCGTCCCCGCCACCGTGAAGCACACCGTCGGAATCCTGGGCTGGCTGGGCTTTGCAGGATACTTCATCTTTGTCGGGAGAAGACACGGTTCCGTGTAGCCAGGGCGACTTTTGTGGCGGGAAACGCGAGCGACCGCGTGAGCTTTGCAAATACGTGCCATACCATCTTTCACAAATAAAGTGATGTTCCCGAGCGAATGCCGCGACGTAGCTGTGACGAGGGCGTCGCAGCTACGACTTGCTTGGGCGGCCTCGCCGCCTGCTGCCACCTCGCGGCGGATCTTCCGATTATTTCTGAAAGATGGTATGAGACGATTGTAAACGGAGTGCCCAGTGCCATAGAGCAATGGTCGCGTTTCAGTGGCTCTGAGGTATAAATTCCGTAGGGAGTTCGTATATGGAACTTACGAACTTATTTACGCAGCG
>JAYUSJ010000093.1:0-6644 GCA_043755735.1 Verrucomicrobiaceae bacterium
GAGCGCGGGCGCATCGTAGAGCGCGGGCGGCACGATGACTTGCTGGCGCTCGGCGGCGCGTACGCGCGGCTGTGCGAGGGGAGTTTTCTGGATGCGTGATTCTGGCCTACCCTCGGTTTTTGATCCACTCGCGGTGAGAGGTTTCCGTATTTTTGGCTCAGTAGGTTGTTGATGTGGTTTGCCGCACGGAACGCCTGTCGGCGGCAAGCGGCCTGTTTCAAAGATATTGCGGCAAACTCAACGAACGTGCGGCAAAACGTGGCTTGAGTGGCGTTCGGGTTGAGGACGTAGATGAAGTGTTACATTTTACAGACCCCGTGAACTTTCCCCCGGTGGCGGGGTCTTAGAGGGGCGATGGGTTTCCTTCTTTTGCTTTCCGGGCTTGTTTCTTCCTGCCGAGTTTTGGCGGGGCGGGTTCGTCGCCGGGTGGCGGGGGGAAGTGGCGCGTTTGACGGTGTTTCGGGAGCTGGGAAGAGGTCATCCGTTCGGTGGAGGGGGTTTCGGTCCGCAGATTTCGCAGATTTTCTCAGATTTACAGAGGTGGGGCTGTCTTTTTTCGGCGTTTGCGGCCGGATGCTGCACTTCTGCGCAGTCTGCGGACGATTCCGCAGCGTTTGCGGCTATTTTCTCCGTGGCTTTGCCGCTGTGCGGCGGGGTCTCTAAAACACAAACACACCGCCCGGTCTTTGCCTGCGGAGAAGCAAGGCATCGAGCATCTTCATAAAAAATAAACACTATGGCTGAAAATCGTATCCCTCAATCTGTGGACGGCGTCGCCGTCCTCCTCACCGATGCCCACGGCGGCGCTCTGGAACACCAGGACGACGTGGGCTTGAAACAAAACCGTGCGCCGGAACTCCTGGCGGCGCGGGTGGACCTCACGGGCAATCTGTCGGTGACGCCCCCGATCCCCGGCAAGCAGCAGCTTTACGAAGCGGCAAAGGCGGCAAAAGTCACGGCGACGGCGGAAAAGACCACGGTGGATAGTACTGCAAAGGCTTACATCGCTAAGGTGATTAACCGCATGAAGAGTATCTTCGGCCCCGAATGGAGCAGTGCGTGGGAGGCGCTCGGCTTTACCGGCGGCTCCATCGCCATGCCGGGCACGCCGGATTTGCGCATGGCGCTGCTGCCGAGTATCGCGGCGTATTTCACCAGCGACCCGCCAAATGAGGACCCCACGCTCGGCATCACGGCTTCCGCCGCCTCGGGCATCTATATCGCGCTGACTGCGGCGCGCGCCGCCAGCCTCGCGAGCAACGTGGCCGCTGGTCAGGCAAAGGTGGCCCGCGATGCTTCACTAGCCGCCGCCCGCAAGCGCCTCTCGGGTCTGCGCGATGAGCTGGGGCAGCTCATCAGCGGCGACGACCCGCGCTGGTATGCGTTCGGGTTTAGCCGCCCGGACGACCCGGAGACACCGCAAGTAGCCGAGCACCTCGTGCTCACGCCGGGCGCGGCGGGAAGCCGGACGATCTACGCCGATTGGGACGACGCGCGCCGGGCGGACATGTATCGCGTCTTCGCCCAATGGCCCGGCCAGGCGGAACCGGTGAACATCCTCGACGTGAGCGACAGCGATGCAGTGATCAACGGCGTTGCCAACAACATCCCGGCTGGTGTACTGGTGGAAATCACCATCGTCTCCCATAACGAAGCCGGCGACGCGCAACCCTCGGCCCCAGTGAGCGCGGTGATGCCGTAGCAGGCAGCGGAATTTAAAAAGAGCGGAGAGTCGCACGATGCGGCTCTCCGCTTTTTTGTGCAGTCTGGGAAGTCCCGGAACCGTCACGCCCGAGACGTAGGAGTTTTACAACTGGGCGTTCGCCGCACTCGTGCGGGGCAATAGGATGCGACGATATGAGGAATTACTTTTTTTCCCTGATCGTTTGTTTCGCAGGAATTTCAACGGGGTTCGGCACCGGGGCGGTGCCGACGGAGCTGAAAAACGCCGTTCCACCTCCCTCCACCGGAATGGGGTATGCGAGCTTTGGCGCCAGTGTGGCTGGGGACGGCGGCAAAGTCGTGGTGGGTGCTCCGCGGGATGACACGGGGGCAATAGATGCCGGGGTGGTGAAGGTCTTTGATGCTGCGACGGGTGCGCTGTTGTTGGTGATTCCGAATCCTGCACCCGCTACCGGCGACCAGTTTGGATTTTCGGTGGCGATTTCCGGCTCTCGCGTGGTAGTCGGTGCGCCGTTCGATGACGCGGGCGCGTTCGAAGCGGGCGGTGCGTATGTGTTTGAGCTTGGCTCGGCCAGTCCCACGATTCCGGTTGCGGTGCTCGCCCCCGCATCGCCGAGGCAATTCGACTACTGCGGACATTCTGTTTCGATCTCGGGCGCTCGAATCGCGATGGGTGCGCCGGGAGGCGACACGGGTGCCGGGCAATCGGGAAAGGTGGTGGTTTTTGACGTGTCTTCGGGCGTGGCGGTCATTGCGGCGACTATCGAGAATCCAACGCCTGCTCATGCCGATCGATTTGGCGTGAGCGTGGCGCTCGAGGGCGGGCGTCTGGTTGCGGGGGCGAATGGCGATAGTTCCGGCGTGGGAAGCGCCTATCTTTTCGATGTGGCGGCGTCGCCTGTTCTTCTCGCGACGCTGGCAAACCCGGATGCGGCAATGTTTGAGTTTTTCGGCTCCTCGGTGGCGCTATCGGGAAATCGCGTAGTCGTCGGCACGCCGGGAGATGACACGGGCGCTTCTGATGGGGGCAGCGCGTATGTTTTCGATGTGGGGGTGGTGCCGTTTGGTGTCGTCACTTTGCGAAATCCGGCTCCGGTTTCGGGAGGCTATTTAGGCGCGGCGGTGGCGGTATCCGGCTCGCGGGTCACGGTGGGAGCAAGGGGCAATGCTCCATCGGGCCGGGGTGATGTGTTTGTGTATGAAATGGGTTCGGCGACTCCGAACATCCCGGTTCATTCGATAGGCGCGGGACTCGCGACGGAGGGGGATTTCCTTGGGGGTTCCGTCGCAATGGATGGCGCACGGCTGATTGTCGGAAGTCCGTTTGACGATGGGAGGGCGACGAATGCGGGAGTTGCGTATGTGTTCGATTTGGATGCGCCAGCTCCGGCAGCGAGCGCGATGGTGTTGCGCCAGCTCAGTGCGCCGCAGCAAAGGCCTGCTTTTAGCCAGAGTGTCGGCGTCTCGGGTCGCTGGATGGCGGTCGGCTCGCCCAACGATAACGCGGGGGCGACTGGCGCTGGTGCAGTGTATATTTATGACCTGCTCGGGCTCCAGCCGACAGTCCCCGTGTTGACCATCAATCATCCCAGCCCTCGGGATTTCGATAACTTTGGCGCTGCCATCGCGATGTCCGGGAGCCGAATCGTGGTGGGCGCTCCGGGTAGGGATGGGGTTTCGGGAGGTGCCAGCGATGTCGGTGCTGCATACGTGTTTGATCTAGCGAGCGCCGAGCCCACTCGTTACGTCGCATGGTGGGGGGCAACGACTGGCGGTGCCCGGTTTGGTTCCTCCGTGGGAATCTCCGGCGATCAGGTGGCTATCGGTTCGCGAGAGACTTTCTTTTGGGCGCCGATTGCCGGGCGGGTGTCTGTATATGATCTTTCGAAACCGTTTTATACTCCGCCAACGACCATCATTGGGGTGGTGGGGTCTGAGTTTGGAGCGAGTGTTGCGATCTCGGGAACGCAGGTGATCGTCGGTGCTCCGGGAGACGACGCCGATGGACCCAACGCGGGGAAGGCATTTGTGTTCGATATAGCCGGAGCCAACCCCGAAACAGCGGTCGCAACCTTGCGGAATCCGGTGCCGGATAGCGGAGACAACTTTGGCAGCGCAGTCGCCATCTCGGCGGGACGGGCGGCCGTCAGCGCGGTGAACGACTTTTCCACATACGCAGGGGCGGGACGCGCGTTTGTGTTCGATTTGGGCAGTCCGTTGTCGCCGCAATTCGTGCTGGATGATCCGACTCCGAAGGCAAACGGGGCATTCGGGCATTCGGTCGCTATCTCGGGAGAAACGGTCTTGGTGGGCGATTATATGAATGACGGCGCGGCAGTATCCTCAGGGAGTGCGGCGGTATTTGACCTCGGTGGCGTGAATCCCCAGACGCCCGCCGCAGTTCTCGATAACCCATTTCCGGCAGAGGGCGATTTTTTCGGCCAGTCCGTGGCTCTCGATGGTGGCAATGCTGTGATTGGCGCTCCGATGGATGACTCCAGCCAACTGCATGCCGGATACGCTTTCCACTACGGCATAGATACAACGCCGCCACATTTCGGAATCCGGGAGTATTCCCCTGCGGTCATTTATTTCGGAAGTGCAGTGCCGGACTATCGCGCACAGGCAATCTTGAGCGACGCTGTCGGTGTTATGAGTGTCACCCAATCGCCCGCTCCCGGTAGCACTCCATCGCTCGGGTTATTGACGATAACGCTGACCGCTCGCGATGCGGCGGGAAATGAGAGCACACAGACGTTCGGGGTATCCGTGCAGCCGCAGCCCGCTGTCGTCACCGCAGTCGCGCTGAAGGGCGGTTCGGCGGCGCTGGCGGGTTTGGACCCCGATGTGCCGACGGGCTCTGTGTGGATATCGATCGGGTCGCCTGCGCTCGGTGACAATGGCGCGGTTGCTTTCGCCGGGAAATGGAAGAAGCCGGGGGTTGCAGTTGCGGGGATGGGTTTGTTTCTCCTGAGTCCCGGTGGCGACGTGCTTGTGGCGAAAGTGGGCGGCGATGTGCCGGGAGTGGCGGGTGCGACTTGGAAGAGCTTTCGTGCGCCTTCGCTGGATCCCACTGGGGAAACGGTCGTGTTTCTCGCGACAATCCAAGGGGCAAGTGTGACGAGCGGGGATGACACGGTGCTCGCCGCCAAAGTCGCAGGTTTCCCGCTGGCAATCCTCGCTCGCGAGGGTGGTGAGGCTCCCGAGACGGGCGGCGCGCTTTTCAAATCATTCTCCAGCGTTCTCCCTGCGGATGGCGGGCTGGTGCTCGACGCGAAATTAGCAGCCGGCACGGGCTCCCCGGCAGTCTCTCTGACGAATGATCGCGCTGTATTTGAATACGGTGCGCGGAATGAGTTTCAAGGTCTCGCCTACCGCGAGGGCGACGTCCGCCCGTGGATGAATCCGGGCGAAACCTTAAAGAGCTACAACTTCCTCCAGACGACACCCGGCAGCCCTGGCCACGGGCGCGGCTTTTACTCCACGTGGGCTCTGAGTTCCCAGCGGAAGGCGCTCACGGATTTGCACGGACACCTCGTCATCCTGACCGGCGAACCGGGATTCATCCCCGCGCTCCCGGCGGCAAAAGTCGCGACGATAGGCGCACCATCGGAAGTGATGCGACTCGCGCTGGTGCCCGGCTTTGGCGGCGTCACGGTGGCCAACCGGACTGGCATTTTCGGCCTGAATGACGACGACCTTCTCGAACCCTATCTGCGCACCGGCGATCCGGCACCCGGCTTCGAGCCGGGTGTCGTCATGAACTCGTTCAGAGACCCGGTGTGGAACGGCGGCATCGCATTCCAAGGCGTGGCAAAAGGCGGCACGGTGAACAGTGGGAACAACGACGGCATTTGGTGGACTCCACCCGGCATCACCGACTGGAGACTCGTCGCCCGCGAAGGCGGGCAGCCTCCCGGCGCACCCGCCGGAGCACAATGGAAGAGCTTCACATCGCTCGCGCTCCCTAGCGGTGTAAGAGGCCCATTCTTCGCGGCAAGATTGCGCACAAACGCAGGCGGCATCACCCCTGCGGATGACGCCGCGATTTACGGCACGGGCTCGGACGGAATCGTGCGGGAGCTCATCCGCGAGAATCAACCGCTGGCAGGCGGGACAGTGCGGACTTTCAGCACGCTGAATGTGACGACCGGCAGCGCGGGGGTGACGCGCCAGTTCAACTCCGTCGGCGAGATCCTGGCGAGTGTGACATTCACAGACGGCAGCACGGGGATCGTCAAAATCGCCCTCCCATAACGAAGCCGGCGACGCCCAGCCCTCCGCCCCCGTGAGCGCGCTGATGCCGTAACGGGCAGCGGAATAGGAAAAGAGCGGGGAGTCTCGCGCGATGCGGCTCTCCGCTTTTTTGTGCAGGATTCGGGAGGGCTCTAAAAATGACGAACCGCGAACTTCGTCATTTCACGAGCACGCCACCGCCTGCTCGACGATGGCCAGAGCCGCCGCAAGCGAGCGGTCATCCCTCGCGTGAAGCGTAAGCAACGGCTCGCCGTTGGAAATTATCTGCCCGACTTTCGCCATCGCGCTGCACCCAACGGCGAAGTCCACGGCATCCGTCGCCTTCGCGCGACCGGCCCCGAGAGCGAGACATGCGCGGCCGATGAGCCCGGCGTCCATTTTGAGGATCGTCCCGTCGCGACTCGCACGGACGGCGTGAATGATGGGCGCAGGCTGAAGCTCTAAGATGCGCTCCGTATCGGCGGCGCGTCCGCCTTGCGCCTCGACGAGCGCGCACCATTTGCTCCACGCCGTGCCGTCATTCAGCCATGTCGCAAGCTGCGTGCGCGGGACGGGCGCGACACGTTCTGCAAGGTCGAGCGTGAGGGCGACGAGGTCGGCGGGGCCGCGCCCTTGCAGGGTTTCCACGCTTTCCCAGACTTCGAGCGCGTTGCCCGCCGTGTGGCCGAGCGGTTCATCCATCGGGTTCAAAATGGCGCTCGTCT
>JAYUSJ010000094.1:0-6642 GCA_043755735.1 Verrucomicrobiaceae bacterium
CCGCCGAACTTGAAAAGGCGTTCGCGGAGATGCTCCACAGCCCACACGCCGTCGCCGTGACCAACTGCACCGTGGCGCTCCACCTCGCGATGGAAATCCTCGGTGTCGGCCCCGGCGATGAAGTCATCGTCCCCTCGCTCACCTTTGTCGCCACGGCCAACGCCGTCCGCTACGTCGGCGCGACGCCCGTCTTTTGCGACATCTCCGGGGCGAGTAGCCCGAACCTTTCGCCCACGCACCTTGAGAGCCTCATCACGCCAAAAACTCGCGCAATCATCGTCATGCACTACGGCGGCTTCCCCTGCGAAATGGAGCCCATCATGGCCATCGCGCAGAAAAACAACCTCGCAGTCGTCGAGGACGCCTGCCACGCGCCTTTGAGCGAATACCGGGGGAAAAAACTCGGGACCATCGGCGACATCGGGTGCTTCAGTTTCTTCTCCAACAAAAACATCAGCACTGGCGAAGGCGGCATGATGGTGATGAACAACCCGAGCCATTTCGAGCGGGCAAAATTGATGCGTTCCCACGGGATGACTTCTGTTTCCTACGACCGCGCGCGAGGGCACGCGGTTTCATACGATGTCGTTGCACACGGGCACAACTACCGCATGGACGACATCCGCTCCTCACTCGCGCTCGTCCAGCTCCGCCGCCTGCCAGCCGACCTCGTGCGCCGCTCTGAGATTCGCAAGCTCTACCTCAATCTCTTGGCCGATACCGACGGTGTGATCGTTCCCTTCGCAGACCATGCGGAATTCACCTCCAACTACATCTTCCCCATCGCCATCACCGCCGGAGGCTACGAGCGGCGAGACGCTATCCGCGAATCGCTCCGCGCCGCCGGAATCCAGACCAGTGTTCATTACCCGCCGGTCCACCGATTTTCGATTTACAGCGAGTTTCCCGCCGTGCTCCCCGAGACCAATTTATTCGCGGATCACGCGATCACTTTACCCATGTTCGCGAGCCTGCGCGACGACCAGGTGGTGAGAATCGTGGACACTCTGAAACATGCGCTATGCACAGTGAAGTAATCCTCATCGGTGCATTCCGCGAAACGATTGAACTCTGCGAAGATGCAGAGCTGAAGATCGTCGGGATATTCGACGCAAACGCGACCGGAACCTTCGCTGGCTATCCCATCCTCGGCACCGACGACGATGCACGAACGCAAGCAACGAAGTGGGCAGACATCCCGGTGATCATCTCCCCAGATTCACCCGCAGTCCGCACTCGCCTCGCAGCTTTCTATGAGGAAGCAGGCTACACACTCCGGGGAGTGATCTCACCGCAAGCGACGATTTCACGCTCCGCAAAAATCCATCCCACCGCAGTGATTCAAGCCGGGGTCAACGTGTCTGCCGACGCCGTGATAGGCGCACACGTCCGGCTCAATGTGCGATGCAACATCATGCACGACGTCTCGGTTTCCAGCTACACCACAGCCGCTCCCAATGCAGTCGTTCTCGGGCGCGTCGTCATCGGTAGCGCCGTATATGTCGGAGCAAACTCGACCATTCTGCCGGGGCTCACCATCGCAGACGGTGCGGTCGTCGGAGCAGGAGCCGTCGTGACGAAAAACGTCGGACCCAACCTCACAGTTGCCGGGTGTCCGGCGCGGGAGCTGTCTCCCAAAAAATGAGACCTCTCGCCCTGGGAAACGTTCTCTTGATTTGGCTCACCCAACTTGCGGACGCCGCGATAGCCTTTCTACGCAGGAAAAGGTATCGGCCATCCATTCCCCATCCGATTCTAGGCATCGCAAATTTTTGTGCAGACAAAGCGCCCACAAAAACAGCCTTAGTTTCTCTGTCACCATCCGCATGGCAGACGGCACTTCGCCAAACTCCCAACATCGAGATTTTTAACATCGTCGGTCTGACCTTCGAGATTACCAAGGCTCTCAACCAGCTCGGCTACGCCGTGGACATTGTAGACATATCCGACGCAGACTTTAAGCCCCAGAAGCACTACGACTTCTACCTCGGTCACGGTGGACGCACGGGAAAAATCCTCGACCAACTCTCACCCGAAACATTCGTGCTCCACTACGCATCAGGAGCATATTGGGACGCCTTCAACCGTATGTCGCAAGAGCGATACGATAATTTTTGCGCAAGGCGGAGCCTTCCCCCGATCCCCACATTTGTGAGGTCTCTCGAAGGGACCGAAAATGGCGAAGAAAAACTGGCACGACGGGCGGATGCAGCGTTCTTGTCTGGCCCCAGAACCGTCGCCACGTTTGCCGATGTCAGCCGACGAATGTCCCTTCTGTATCTCGGTTCTTACGTTCAGAAAGACTTGCTTCCAGAGGTCCGTGAGTTCGAGTCTGGGCGCGTCAATTTTCTCTATGCCGGCGGGACGAGCGGGAACATCCAAAAAGGGCTCGATTTAGTGCTAGAGACATTTTCGAGGCTTCCGCATCTGAATTTGTTTATCTACTGCAAAGTCGAGCCTGAGACGCTTCACGCGTACGTGAAGCTCCTCTCGCTGCCCAATATCCACTACGTCTATCATTACTTCATCCGCCCGTTGCGCCCCAAGATGCGAAGCCTTCTTTCCAGAATCAACTTCACCTTCGGGGCACCCATAGATACTGGGCCCGGCACGGCGATGCTCGGCACATTTGGCCTCGGGCTGATCCCCGTGGGATACATAGACATCGAGGGTTGCGCGGACGATAGCGTCCTCGCTGAGGAATGTTCCATCGAGTCGTTAATGGACTGCGCGCAGCGGGCATCCGAAAAATCTGCGTCGTGGTGTCGCTCTGCGTCTGCGGCCACGCTCACGAGGTTCGCGCAACTTCACCACCCCGAGAGTTTCGGGAGAAATTTTAAGGCGTATCTCGAACACCTCGGTCGTTAATGTTTGCGATGACACCGGAGCAGATTAGAACGACAGCCGCCCTCGGAAGCCAGAGGCACGGGCAAGATTTATCGTGAAATTTTCATCCGTTGTATTCAGAGTTTTTAGCCGCGTTTTGTTTAACTATCGCAACACGGTAAGACTACCGAATTTCCCGCCAAATTGGGAAAGGACCGTGTTCACAAAGGTGGACGGTATCGGAGATTTCGTGCTTGCTACCACGTTTCTCAATTGCTTTGCGAAGATACATCCAAGAGCCCAAGTGACGTTGGTTTGCCGGGCACCGACAGCCGAATTGGCGCGGTGGCAATATCCTCAATGGGCCATCGAAGTAGTCCCCGCAAAAGTGCGCCCGTTCCGCGAAATAATTGCGAGTGTTCCGGTCCGAAGACGCATGAGCGCGCTGCCGGAATTTGATACTCTCGTTGACCTGCGTGGCTACCGTGATGCTGCGGACGCCGCTATTTCAACTTGGATACCGGCCAAGCAGAAATTTGCGATTAACAACGGATTCTCTAGTGAACTCCAATGGGCCGCTCTTCCGGACGAAGAACGGGCGTTTGATTGTTTAATCAGCCGTCCCAAGCGCTCCGAAGAAATTTGCGAAGACATCGCCTGCCACCGGGGTCTCGTGCGGGAACTTCTCGGAGTCGAATCCCGCCTACTTCTCCCTAGCCTCGGAGTGCGGCCTGATGAAATCGAGAGCCTACGAAAAAAGACCCGGATATCTCAGGAACTTCCTCTTCTCGTGGTCTGCCCGGGGACATCAATTCCCCAAAAAGAGTACCCTCCGGCTGCCTTGGCCCGCGCAATCCTCCAATCTCGCCTGCCCTCCGACGTCCGAATTGTTCTCGCTGGGGGAAAAAACGACACCCGAACGATACTCCCCCTGCTCTCGGAAATACAGAAATTTAGGCCAGTCACAGACTTAAGCGGTCAATTGACCATTGCAGAGAATGCGATTCTGCTTGCTGCTGCGGACCTCGTAATAGCGATGGATTCCTGCCATGCGCACATCGCGGGGGCTGTAGGCACCCCTGCTCTCGTCTTGCTTTCGGGTAGTCAGCGCGGATTTTTCGGACCGTGGAATCCATCGCCTACCTTCCGCTGGCTTTTCTCATCAGCCCCGCAGACCGAGAATAGCAGGCCGTTTATCTACGAGGAGGCGCTTACTTCGGAGTCCTTGCCAGTTAGTATCGTCAGCAATGAAGTATCATCACTTATAAAGCTCGTTCTCTCCCAGAACAACAGATTCAGACCGACCGGGTGAGAATGCTATTGAATCCGACTACGGTTGCGCCTGCTGGTACATCCTTAGTGACCACGGCATTCGCGCCGATTGTTGCGTCGTCGCCGATGCGCAAATGCCCAAGCACTTTTGCGCCCGCCCCGATGTAAACTCGGTTTCCAACAATAGGGAATTCGTTCTCAACGCTCGCTCCCTTAAAATCGGGGTTTTTACCGGCAAGGGAAACCTGCTGCATCAGCACGACATCCTCGCCCAAGACTGTTCCCGATCCTACAATGATCCCATAGGGATGGGGCATAAAAAGCCGCTTGGGCATCGGACATCCGATTTCTGTGCCTAAGAGAACGCCGAGTAATCGTCCAAAAAAAGGGATTTTCACGCGGAGGCAGTACATGAGCACCCGCGCCAGAACGGGGTTTTGGATGTGTGGATTTCTCGGATGCCCGCCCTTCGACATAGCCCGCTTCTACGGTGACACTTTGATAGGGTCAACTCTGCGCACCATCCTTCCTAGATGAATCATCTTTTCGCGAATCGGCAATCGATTTGAGTAATTTTGAGTGATCGAGATCAAGGAGTGATGGCCTCCGTGTAAAAAAGCGAACGGAATTCGCCAGCCGACCCGAACACGCGACGCGAAACCAGAACGGGGAAACCGGGTTTTTGGTGAGCAAATGGAGATTTCGTCCGTTGGTGAATAGGCGCATCCCGAACCGCGCCCCGAGTCGCACGAGCGCCTCGCGTGTGTAGAGCGCGACGTGCTGGCCGCTTTCCAGCGCGTAATACCACCACTCGCCGGGTTTTGGTGGCCCCGGCGGCTGTAGGTCCGTACTGAAGAAAATCGCATCGGCCCGCGCCTCCATCGCTTCGACTCCTTCCACAGGATTCGGAAGATGCTCGAAGACCTCGAAGGCCGTCACGAGGTCGAACTTCTCGCCCGCGCCCGCCTCGAATCCACGAACAAACAGGTTCTTGCAAAATGGGTCGTCCCAACGAAAATCAAATCCCCGATCCCGCATGAGCCGCACAAAGAGTCCATAGCCGCCGCCGAAGTCCAGAAAGCGCCCGCCGGGATTCAGACACAGCGCGATGACAGACTGCGTGATTCCGGCCAAAAAAAGATTCCGCCCGACCAGCCCAATATCGCCCGTCGCAATCGCATCGCTGTAAGCCTCATCCAGCCAAGTGGGCTCCTGCGTCTGAATGAACCCACAACCGCTACAGCGGAAATAGTTCACAGGATGGCGGCGGAGCACGACCGCTTGGGCAAACGATGGCGCGTCCTGTTGGCAAATGCGGCAATTCACGGGCGCAAAATGCGTAAGCCGAATCGTAAGTCAATCCGCAGAGCCATCGTACCCGCTGAGTTACGCACATGTGCATGGTCTGCCGGAGACTTTTTTCTGGTTGTCGGCCCTAGCCGATCTACCCTCCGCCCGATGCTGAAAATCTCTGTCGTTACTGCCTGCTGGAACTTTGGGTCATTCATTGGCAGAGCTCTCGAAAGCGTGGCAAGCCAAGGATGGGAGGACTACGAGCACATCGTCATTGATAATTGCTCGACGGACAACACCGCCGAGATTGTCAAAAAATACCCCAATGTGCGCTTCATCTCGGAGCCTGATCGCGGCCAAAGTGACGCGATCAATAAGGGGTTCCGGCTGGCGACAGGCGATGTCATCGCTTGGCTCAACGCTGATGAATACTATCTCCCCGACACCTTCAAAACGGTGATGGCCACCTTCGCGCAATCGCCCGACCTCGACGTGCTCTACGGCGATGCGGTCCTTTTACACGCAGACGGGAAGCCGTGGCGGCGGAAGTGTTCGTTCGATTTCAGCGAGCATCTTCTAAAATACTACGGCTGCTTTTTACTCACCTGCACGACCTTCCTCCGGCGGCGATTTGTGGATGAGAATATCCTTCTGGATGAGAGCCTCCACTTCCACATGGACCACGATTTTTTCCTCCGCCTGATGAGAGCCGACTTCCGCTTCCGTAGGCTCCGTCGCTTCATGGGATGTTTTTGTGTGCATGTTGTGAGTAAAACCAGCAACCCCGCCACGCTCAGCAAACGGATGGCCGAGCGGGAACTCATTCAGACCAACTATTGCCGCAAATTTTCACCCGATCCTGCGCTCAATCGTCTCGTTTACCTCGCTATCATGTATGCCCTGAAAACCGTCACATTTCCCTCGCGAGCTTTGAATCGCGCTCTCCCTCCGCCCCGAGTTTAACGCATCACGCGATGCGCGATCTTGCCGGCCAAGTCGTGCGCGGAGAGGGGGAAGATGCGGGGGAGTAAATGGCGCGGGCTGGTGGGGGTGGAGACTCCGAATTTTGTCGTGCAGGCTGTTTCGTAGCCGGCTTCGGCAACGAGTTCGGCAACTCGGGGAGTCCAGCGTCCGTGCGGGTAGCAGAAGTGGCGGACTTTTATCTGGAAGGTGTCTTCGAGCAGTTTTTTGCTGGCGAAAATTTGCTCGCGGGCTTCGGGCTCGGTGCGGTTGGCGAGGTTGCGGTGGGTG
>JAYUSJ010000095.1:0-22389 GCA_043755735.1 Verrucomicrobiaceae bacterium
AGAGCTGGTGACTTGCTCTTATATTCTACCTTTGAGCGTCCTTTGCGGACGAGCTGGTTGATGGTTGGCATCGAAAAAAATCGTTTGTTAATTCACTCCATTTGCGGTGGCTGAAACCTTGCGGCGCCAGCTCCTACGTTTGCTGCCTTCCTCTGCTGCGCGCCTGATTGACACACGATTCGGTTGACTCTCCGCAGCGGTATGGAGTGAGCCACCTACTGCGAAGGGGCGCGGAGACTAGAAATTTTTGCCTGCTTGGCAATAACTTTTTTCGCCTCCGCGAAATTATTTCTCATCCCTCTCTGAATCCTGGCCAAACCTCACCCGCAGTCCACAGCACGGAGTCAGTAAAGACACCCGTTACCAGAACCGCGAATTCGCTTATAGCCAGAGCGCGGAGAAAAAGGAGGGGCGGGATATAACTGACGTTCTGAAATCGGCAAGAGGTTTCTGCTCTTTTTATGATCTTTTCTTTCGCGACCAGTCCCGCGCGAGGTCAAAATTCGGGCTCGCTCGTGTATCCGCCACCGCTCGCTGAGGCTCATGATTACTGGCTTCGGCGCGATTCATTAGCCTGACGGCTCCCCTCACCCGGCGGTTTGCCTCCAACGTTCGGACAATTTCATAGAAATGAGCACCGCTCTTCACTTCGCTTCGACTTCCGTATCATCAACGATCGTCGCCGTAAGAATCGCGAGTTCGAAGATGCCCTCAGACTCCACCACCTTGTTGAAGCTCAGCAACACTGGCTTCCCGCCAGTGATTTTCATCCGCGTTTCGGTTTTGATGACCTGGAAGCCGGGCTGCTCGACCGTCACCTTGTGGGTCGGCGAAAGTTCCATGACGATCTTCCGCCAGCCCGTGAATGAAGTGTGGGTCAGGCTCACTTGAACTCCGACCTGCTTTCCTTTCGCGCCAATAGAGGGCAGCAGCTCCAGCATCGTGCCGACCTCCTTCATTTCGAACGTAGTCGGCGAGCCACCAGCAAGCTTCAGCTCTCCATCGACACGGAAATGCTGTTCCGCTGGCTGGGCGGGCGCGGTCGGCGCGGCGACCTTGTCTGGCCCGGCAGTCTCCGGGATCTGCACCAACACGGTCGGCTGGTCGTAACTGGCAGCGTAACGCAATTCGTGCACGTTCTCCACGACCGCTTGCTGATTGTGTTCGGCGGTCACGATCGGCCAATCGACCAGTTCCGCTTCTTTTCCGAGCATTGCGGTGATTTTCGACTGTGCTGCGGCTGCGGTAGCTGGATCGCGCAGGAGCGGCATCAACTCTACCGCACGAGCCTCCGGCAACCTGACAATAAGAACTTCGAATCGGACGTGCCGTGGCGGCTCGTCGGCAAATGCGACGGTGGAAACGAATAGGGCGACGAGTAGTGTGGCGATGAGTTTCATGGTTTGGTGGAAAAGTGAACGGGCTCCGCGGTGAATCGCGTAATAGTAATGTCGCATCCGTCCTCCGGCGCGACGAGCCGCTCAAATGAGGACATCTCCCAGCGCCCATTTGGGAAGCGTTCCGCAGCGATGGATTTCCGCATGCTGACCGGCACGCGGTGAATGTATCCGCGTTCGCCTGAGGCATCACAGCCGAAGTACCACCGCTGAAAATCATGGCTCTCGCTGAAAGACCGAAGGGACATCGCCGGAATCCATCGACTCGTGGACTCTCCAGTGACTTCCAGATGCAACACCGGCCCAACGTCAATCGATTCGAATTCATGCGGGATATAGTTCGACGCCTCCACACTCGGAGAAAATGCGCGCGGCCCGTCATGGAAGCGCATCATAGTTCTATGCCACCTTGCGATTTCCGCAGGAGACATCGACACTGGTATCGTCGGCACCGCGAGCTGCGTCGGCTCGAATAACTCAACTCCGTTTTTCTGAAAACAAGTCGCGTCGCGAACGGTCGGCATGCTGTGACATGCGAGCAATACCGCTTTCCCCTGCCCCGCTGCCGTGCGCAAAAGCACATCCGCAGAATCCGCGCCCGGTTGCTGCAGCGCGAGCCGCATCTTCACACCGTCTGCGACCGACAGTCGATACCGCCGAACATCGGCACGCACACTCCATTTCACGTCGTCAGCCTTTGGCACTTCGCCTGGGATTTCCCGCGTTGTCGCAGTGAGGATGTGCATCTCCATTCGCCGTGGTTGTTGCGATACACAAAATGCACCGGCTACAACCGGCACGTCGGCCTGCACCAACGCCGTCGTACTCGTCTCGTATTTGAAAAACCGCAGCTGCGTGACAAAATATTTCAGCCCGTCGGAGCGAACTCCGCACTCAAATCGATCGAACCCCGCAAACTCTGCACGCTGCACGACCGATTGCAAAAGCACCACGCGCCCATCGCGGGAAACAGTCGGCTCCATTTCGAGCATCACGCCCACTTTACGAGTCCGATAAGACACCGCCGGATGCATCGCCATCGCGCCGTCCGCCAGCAAAGGAGCCGGGTGCCCACGCTCAAACTCCAACGGAAACTTGAAATCCGATCCGCCTGTTTTTCCGAGCGCCGCATTCTTCACGACCACCGACGGCGACCCCACTGATTGCGCCACTCCTTTTTCAACAAGCTGCGTCAATTCCGCTCCCGCCGCCTTCCCGTCATGCGCAAAACGGTCGATCAACTCCAAGCCCGCCGCTTCGGGAAGCTGCACCATCCGAACAGAAACCGTCACCTCCCAATCCGCTGAGAGCGAACCCGCACCGGCGAGAAGAACCAGGAAAACATGCTTCATTCAAAAGTCCTTGTTACCGATCCACCGCAGTCCGTCACGCTCGGAAATGCCGCGCAGTTCGCGGACGAAAGATTCCCGGACGATCGAGAATTCCCACGGGATGCGGATCGGGCAGGCGTCTCCGCCGTCGCGGCAAACATGCTTCTCGCTGAAACGCTGGCGCAAAATCGTGTATTTTCGAGCCTTGCGGCGGGCGAACCTCACGGCAGATATTTGAACATGCGGGCCGGAGCCCGAGACGGGTGCTCGGCAAGCTCTTTTTTGATCAAAATTGAAGCATGATCGGCTTGACGCATGACTGTCCGAACCCCTACATTCAGCGTAGTTTCGCGGCACAACCACCATATAGTGTGGTTCCACTGTCTCCTGACCCAAACAACCACAACCTATGACCGCCGCACAGTTTTTACCGCACTTTATGACACTTTCCGACGCTGAAACCGCCACTTTTGGAGGATCGATTTAACGTAATGGGCGTTCACGCGGACACATGGATTCGCCGCATGGCGAAAGAGCACGGGATGATTGAGCCTTTCGAGGAAAAGCTCGTGCGCAAAGAGGGCGATGCGCCGGTCATCAGCTACGGACTTTCCAGCTACGGCTACGACTTGCGCGTGGCGGATGAGTTCAAGGTTTTCACGAACGTCTATAATGCCGTCGTGGACCCGAAGGCGTTCGACGAGCAGTCGTTCGTAAATATGAAGGGCGCGTCCTGCCTCGTGCCGCCGAACTCGTTCGCGCTCGCACGCAGCATTGAGTATTTCCGCATCCCGCGCGATGTCATCACACTGTGCGTCGGCAAGAGCACCTACGCCCGCTGCGGCATCATCGTCAACGTCACGCCGTTTGAGCCCGAGTGGGAAGGTCACGTGACGCTCGAAATTTCGAATACCACCCCGCTGCCCGCCCGCATCTATGCAGGCGAAGGCCTCGCGCAGGTGCTCTTCCTCGCCGCCGCAGAAATCTGCGAGACGAGCTACAAAGACCGCGCTGGAAAATACCAGTCGCAACGCGGAATCACCGTTCCAAGGATATGAGCGCGACAAACACGAACAGTGTGTGTGGGGTAGCGCCTGCGCCCTCGCAGGCTGGTTTCGGCGCCCTCGCCGAAACATCGCCATTCAAAAACGCACTCCAATCTCCAATCTCCGGTCGACTCCACAAGCACGCAACGCCTCACCCACATCAACGAACCGCGACGCCAAGCCGCTGCGTCGGGGGCGACGCAGACGCAGCCTGCGGGGCGCAGGCGCTACCCCGCATACACCGCTCTGATTTAGACACTTTTCTTCAACTTCAACCATTCCAGCCGAAATGAGCATCAGCACAGCCAACTTCTCCCTCACGAACGAACCCGAACACGCCGAAGCCGGTGAGTTCCCGCAAGTCATCCGCCGCGATCAGCAAACAGCGGATGCTTCCGGGAAACCTCGCGTCGTGCCTTGGCTCGGACACAAGATCGCCCGCGCAGTCGCGGCAGCCTGCTTCGCCGAGGGGCAGGAGGAAAGCATCGGGCGCCAGGTGCAGGCGGAGATTGAATTCCGCATGCGCAAAGAGCGCCCGAGCTTCATCCACATCGAGCAATTGCAGGATCTCGTCGAGGAGACGCTCATCGATATCGGCCAGCCTCGGGTCGCTCTTGTCTATGGAAAATACCGCGCCCGCCGCGCTGCGGAACGCGCCATGGGCGGTGGGGTTTCGGATGACTCCGATTCGCAGATGGAACTCGCCACGCGCGAGCAACTCGCCGACATCCGCAGCCGCATCTCGTTTGCAAAAATCGGCCTGAATCTCTCGCTGTCCGACGACGACGTTCTCGCGCGGTTGCTGCGCTCCACGTCCATCAGCCTCTCGCCGACCGAGCGTCGCGACACCATCGTGCTGAACGCAAAGTCGCTGCTCGATCTCGATGCAGACGCACGCTTTTTCTCCGCGCGCATCCTGCTCAGCTACATCTACGAGGAGACGCTCCCGTGGAAGGTCGCCGACGGCCCGCACACGCTGAAGGAAGCGCACCGCAAAGCGTTCCTCGCTTACATTCCGAAAGGCATCTCGCTCCGCCGACTCGACCCGCGCCTCGCGGAATTCGACCTCGCGAAACTCGCCGCCGCGCTCGATCCGTTTGCCGATTTGCAGTTCGACTACATCGGCATCCAGACGCTGTTCGACCGCTACCTCATCCACGAAACCGACACCGTCACCAGCAAGCGCCAGCGCCTCGAAGCGCCGCAGATTTTCTGGCTTCGCGTCGCCATGGGGCTCGCGATCAAGGAAAGCGATCGCGAAGCCCGCGCTGCCGAGTTTTACTCCGTTTACAAGAGCCGCCGCGCGTGCTCGTCCACGCCCACGCTGTTCAACGCGGGCACGATGCACTCGCAGCTTTCGTCGTGCTACCTGCTTTACTGCGGCGACAGCATCGAGGAAATCACCGAGACATGGCGGCGCTTTTCCCACCTCTCAAAATGGGCGGGCGGACTCGGCTGCTCGTGGACCGCGATTCGCGGAGCCGGCGCGCACATTCACGGGACAAACGGCGAAAGCAGCGGCGTCATCCCGTTTCTGAAAGTCAGCAACGACATCGCCATCGCCGTAAACCAAGGCGGCAAGCGGCCCGGCGCGTTGTGCTCTTACTTGGAGCTGTGGCACGCCGACATCGAGGACTTCCTCGACCTGCGCAAAGAGACCGGCGACGACCGCCGCCGCACGCACAACATGAACACCGCGCACTGGATTCCAGATGTGTTCATGAAACGCCTCAAAGCCATCTCCGACGGCCTGCTCCCGAAGGACGCCACATGGACGCTCCTTCGCACGAGCGACTGCCGCGACCTGCCCGAAATCTACGGCCAGGCCTTCGAGCGCCGCTACGAAGAATACGAGCGCATGGTCGATGAAGGCAAAATCTGGGGCCGCAAAGTCCGCGTCCTTCAGCTCTGGAAAAAGATGCTCGAAATGCTCTTCGAGACCGGCCACCCGTGGATGACTTGGAAAGACCCCGCAAACGTCCGCAACCCGCAGGACCACGCCGGCGTCATCCACAACTCGAACCTCTGCACCGAGATCGAGTTGAACACTTCGTCCGACGAAGTCGCCGTCTGCAACCTTGCCAGCGTCAACATCGCAGCGCACCTCAAGCCCGACGGCGCGCTCGACCACGACAAGCTCCGCGAGACCATCACCGTGCTCATGCGCATGCTCGACAACGTCATCGACATCAACTTCTACCCCGTCGAAGCCGCCGAAAACTCCAACATGAAGCACCGTCCCGTCGGCCTCGGCGTCATGGGCATGCAAGACGCGCTCTACGACAAGCGCGTCGCGTTCGACACGCTCGAAGCCGTCGATTTCAACGACGAAGCGATGGAGGCCATCGGCTACTACGCCTACACCGCCAGCAGCGATTTGGCCGCCGAGCGCGGCACGTATCCGAGCTACGAAGGCTCGAAGTGGAGCCGTGGACTCATGCCGCTCGACACGCTCGACATGCTGGAAAAGGAACGCGGAATCCCCATCCTCGTGGACCGCAAATCGCGGCTCGATTGGGCCGCGCTGCGCACCAAGATCGCCGCGCAAGGCATGCGCAATTCCAACAGCCTCGCCATCGCGCCGACCGCCACCATTTCCAACATCCTCGGCTGCACCCCGTGCATCGAGCCCACGTATAAACACATCCACACCAAGTCGAACGCCAGCGGCGAATTCATCCGCACTAACGACCACCTCCTGCGCGACCTCCAGTCGCTCGGCATTTGGGACGAAGACATGCTCGCCGACCTCAAATACTTCGACGGCTCCGTGCAAGGAATCGACCGCGTCCCCGACGACCTCAAGCGCCTCTACAAGACCGCATTTGAGATCGCCCCGACATGGATTCTCCAATGCGCCGCAGTCCGGCAAAAATGGATCGACCAGGCGCAAAGCACCAATCTCTGGCTCGGCGAAAGCGACGCCCGCACCGCCAGCTTCATGTATCGCGAAGCATGGGAGCGCGGCCTGAAAACCACGTATTACCTACGCACGCTCAACAAGAGCAACATCGACAGCGCCAACCGCGACCGCCGCCCCGCCGCAGAAAAGAAAGAGTTCACGGCTGATGAAAAAGCGGTGTGCTCGATTGAGGCGATGCGGAATGGCGGGACGTGCGAGGCTTGTCAGTAGGCAATCTTCGTATTCAGCCATGAAGTTCGTGCTCACTCTCCTTCCGCTTTTTCTGACGGCGTGCAGTAGTTTGAAGATTCCTCCAACCAATCAGCCGTCCGATTTTGGAATGACTGTGAAGTTCACGAAAGGCGACGGGAGATCGGTTTCTCCAAATCTTGCTCTCATTGACTTGGCGACAGGAGCGACACTTGCGAGCGGGGAAAGCATCTTCACGCCAGACGTGGTAGAAATATTCGGCGAGCCTACAAAGGGTGAGAGGTTTGTTGTAATGGCGAGTCCAACCGGAAAGACAATTGCCATTCACGAGGACGGATCTGAGTCCTCGCCAGACCACAGGATTACAGTGTTTGAGAAGGCGTCCGGTGATAACTGGAAAACCCATTCTGTTCAGCCGGAGCGCGAAGATGGACCGATATACGGATTTACCGCTGAGTCTCTCGGCATAGACGACGAGTATTTATATTTCCGATTCGGCCCGAAGAAACCGGCAAGGCGTCAAAAGTTGAATTTGTTGTCTAACTGGTAACCGAACGCGGGGAACGGCGGTGACAGAATGATTGTCCAAGCGGCCCCGTTGAAGATCGATTGACTAGACCCCGGTTGGGATTAGCGTCCCATCCGTGAAATTGACCGCTCCATGGAGGAAAAAAGCCAGAGCCGAACAGCGCAGGATTCGCCAAAATCAGCCGCCCGTTTCGTCCGTCGAGGCGCGGCGTCAATTCGAGCGGGTGCTCAAGGGCTCTGTCAGTATCGGGCAGAATATCAATCGCTGATTGATTGGGCAGACCAGACTGGTCGCAGGTCGCCATTGCGGTTCACCGATCGACGGCGGCGGGAGGCTGATTGTCATCCGCCCGTGTGGAACGTGGAACATTTGAGGAGCTTTCGGGGTCGTTTAAGCGCAGTTTTACGTAAGCGCCTATAGTCGTGGGATTAATGCGGGATTTTTAGGTCAGAACGCGACGTTATGACCTAAGGATGCCGCGTTCTGACCCAAGGACGCGACTTCCTGAGGGAGGGATACGACGTTCTGACCTCAGAATATGACCTTATGAGCTCTGGAGGCGATTCCTTGAGGAAGGAGGGGCGTATTCTGAGGGAGGAACGGGGTCTTCCTGCCTCAGTGCGCCGTGCTGTGACGCAAGAAGCCGCCTTCCTGAGGGAAGAAGGCGATGTTTTTACCCAAGCTCATCGTCTTATGAGCGATGGACGCGACGGGCGGAGGCGTGAACAATGCAGTGCTTGGCAAACATTTGACACTCGCGAGTGAATTCTCTTATCAGCCTTCTTCCGGCTCCATGAATCTTCCGATGAACGCGAAACGTCTGTTTCCATCCACACTGTTTGCGTTCGCGATATTGTGGGTCGGCGACTTTTTCGTGCGCTGGGCTTGGAGTCCACCGGTGGCTTTGGCGTCCGGAGATATTTGGGGAGCGCATGCGGGGACTGCGCCGGGTGCGGGCTGGCTGGTTGCCGGACAGGTCGTTATCGCGGCGATTTTCGCGGCGCTTTGGATAAGGGGATTCGCTGCGCGCGCGTCTTTGAAGGGGGCTGCGGTTATCGGGGTGGCGGCGGGTCTGGTGAGTCAGGCGATTTCGCTCGCGTGCCACGGGGTTGGGCCGGTGACGCTGGCTTTGGCGTTGCAGTGGCTGGTCGCGGGAACATTCCAAGGGACGCTGCTTGCCTGCGCATTCCTCGTTGCGTCGCGCTGGAGGAATTCGCGAACCGTGCGTCTGTGGGTGCTGCGTGCCGCGCTGGCGGTGGTGCCGACGTTGTTGTTGTTCGCCGGCGCGGAAGGCGCGCTGCGGATTTCCGGGTATGGGTTTGATCCGCATTTTTTCGTCCCGGCCAAAGACGGGGAGTTGCGCGCGAACGAGCGGTTTGCGTGGCGATTCATGCCGGGCGCGCTGGCACGTTCGCCTGCGCCGGAGCGGATCGCGGTGCCAAAGCCGCCCGGCACCCGGCGTGTGTTCCTGCTCGGGAGTTCGGCGGCGATGGGCTATCCGAGTCCGGCGTTCGGCGTGGGGCGGGTGCTTGAGGTGATGCTCCGCGCGGCGCATCCGGAAGCCAGAATCGAGGTCATCAATACCGCGATGACGGCAATCAATTCCCACGTCGTGGCTGAGATTGCGCGGGAATGCCGGAACTACGAGCCGGACATATTTGTCGTTTACACGGGGAACAACGAAGTCGTGGGTCCATACGGCCCCGGCACTGTCCTCAGCACCGTGCGGAGCAACGGTCTTTTCATCCGCGCCGGGATCGCGTTGTCTTCGCTGCGCGTCGGTCAATGGATGAGCCGGCTCGCTGCGGGGAACGCGCCGGTTCGCTGGCGCGGGATGGAGATGTTTGCGGGCAATGCGGTCTCCGCGGGCGATTCGCGGCTGGCGGGCGTGGCGGAAAACTATCGGGCGAACCTCGCGAGTATCTGCGCCAGCGGGGCGAGTGCCGGGGCGCGGGTCGTTCTGTGCACGGTGCCGGTGAACCTCCGGGACCTTGCGCCATTCGGATCGCCCGAGGCCGCCGCCCGGTTTGCGCGCGGACGGGAATTGATGGACGAGGGAAAGGTCGTGGAAGCCGGCGAGCATTTTGCGGCGGCGCGGGATTTGGATTCGATACGCTTTCGTGCCGACTCGGCGCTTGTGGCCGCGGCCCGCGCAGTGGCGGCGGAGGAGGCCCGCCCGGGGCTGGCGCTCGCCGATCTCGCGGCGGGGCTGGAGAAGCGCTCCGGTGGCGCACCGGGCAGCGATTTTTTCCTGGAGCATGTGCATTTGAACTTCGCGGGGAACTACGCCGCTGCGCTCATCATCCTCGACGCGATCGAGCCCGGTGCTGCGAGTCGTGCGCCGGACGCCGAGGCTTGTGCTGCAGCGCTCGCCTTTACGCCGTGGGACGCCGCAGCCGGAGCGAAGATGGTGCTCGATTTACTGGCCCGTCCGCCATTCGGTCCGCAACATGACAATCTGCGCAGGAAAGCGCGCGAATCAATTGCCGAGGCGCAGGGGGAAATGCGCGCGGTTGACGCAGTCGGGACCGCGAGAGCGGTGTATGAAAAGGCGGCTCGGGAGCGCCCGGACGATTTCTGGATAACGGCGAACTTCGCCAGCTTCCTTGCGCAGACGGGTGACAGCGTTGCGGAGACCAACGCCCGCCGGCGGGCCGTGGAACTCCGCCCCGAGGTTGCATCGGCCAAGGTGGAGCTGGCGCGGGTGCTGTTGAAATCCGGCAGGGAATCGGAATCGAGCGCACTCATGGAAAGCGCGGAAAAGCAGATGCCGGGAAACGCAGCGCTCATTAAGTCCGTCGCGGATGTTTTCCTCGAAAACAAGCAGTTCGACGCTGCCGCGATCCGGTTGCGCGCCGCGCTCGCCATCCAGCCCGAGTATCCTTCGGCGCAGATCAATCTCGCCGCCATCGCGCAATCAAAAGGCGATTTGGCGGAAGCGGAGAAGCTATTGCTCGCTGCGCTGGCGGTGCAGGATGATTCCGCCGCCCGCACCAATCTCGGGAACCTGCTCGTCCGCCAGCGTCGCACGGCGGATGCGCTGCCGCATTTCGAATCCGCAGCCAGACTCGAGCCGCGCGATATCGGTGCGTGCCAGAATCTCGGTGCCGCGCTGCTCGCCGTGGGGCAGCTCGCCGAAGCGGAGACGGCCTTTCGAAGAGTGATGGAACTCGACGTCCGGAATGTTCGCGGCGAGTTCAGCCTCGGGCAAATCAGCGCGCGACGCGGCGACTGGCTCGATGCGGAATTGCGCTGGCGTGCGGCCCTCTCGCGGCAGCCGGGATTTCTCCCCGCGGCACGCGAGCTTGCGTGGATGTTTGCCACTGCTCCCGACGATTCCGTGCGCCGCGCAGAAGAGGCGATTTCCATCGCCGAGCGCCTGCGCCAGGCTGCTGCAGATGTCCCGGCCGTGCTCGATGCCTTGGGAGCCGCCTATGCAAACGCCGGTCGTTTCGACGAAGCGGTCTTCAACGCGAGCCGCGCCGCAGAACTCGCAGAAAAAGCGGGCGACCCGACTGCCGCGGAAATCCGCCAGCGCGTCGCCCTCTACCGTGCCGGACGGCCATTTCGCGCAAAGCTTTAAAGCTGCCGGGCGAGCTACTTTCCGCCCTGCGGGATTGCGAGAGGGGCGGCGCGAGTGCATGATGAGCCGATGTCGGATGATATTTCTTTTTGTCTGGAGAATGCGCGGTGCCCGATTTGCGGGCGGCCGAATTCGTGCCGGATGGAGACCGGGGAGGCGTATAAAGGGGCGTGCTGGTGTGCGGCTCCGCAGGTGTCGGAGGGTGCGATGCGGCGGATGCGGGATACGCTGCCGGAGGGCCGTTGTTTGTGTTTTGCGTGTTTGTCGGCGATTGCGGCGGAGCCGGATGTGGCGTGGAGTACTTTGCGGAGCAGGCATTCTTGACGCTGTGGCTGCGGAAGGGCACATGTTGGGCAACAGATGGATAAATCCGAGCTTCGATTGGACCCGCTGACGCGGGAGTGGACGGTGTTTAATGAGAACCGGGCTTTGCCGCCGTCGCAGGTGACGGATGGTGCGGAGGAGCTGGACCCGTCGCCTTTTTTAGCGGGGTTGGAGCGGTTTTCTATGCACACGCTTTTTCATGCGGAGGGTGCGGATGGGTGGCAGGTGCGGGTGGTGCCGAATCGTGTGCCGGTGGTGGGGCTGGAGGCGAATCCTTCGGGCGTGGAGGATGGGGTGTATTTGCGGCGGGGCGGGTTTGGGGCGCATGAAATCGTGATCGAAGATCCGGGGGATCGGCGTTTTTCGGAACTGGGTGCGGGGGAGATGGCGCAGGTGGCGGAGGCGTGGCGGGCGCGGATTGAGGATTTGATGCGGGATGGCCGGCTGACTTCGTTTTCAGTGGTGAAGAATGAGGGGCGGGCGGCGGGGCAGACGGTGGCGCATAGCATCAGCCAGATCGTGGCGATGGGAATCGTGGCGCCGGCGCTGCGGCGGAAGCTGGATGCGGCGCGGGTGCATTTTGCGGCGCTGGGGCGATCGCTTTTTACGGATATTGTGGAGGCGGAATTGCGGGTGCGGGTGCGGGTGGTGTGTGAGAATGCGGGGTTTGTGGTTTTTTGTCCGTATGCGGCGCGGACTCCGTTTGAGATTGCGATTTGGCCGAAGCGGCACGGGGCGGATTTTCATCGGATCACGGCGGATGAGGTGGGGCAGTTGGGGGATGCTCTGCATTGCGCAATGGGGCGGCTGGATGCGGCGCTCAATTCTCCGGCGTATCATTTGTTGCTGACGACGGCTCCGTCTGCGGGGCGCGTAACGGACGAGTGGCCGATGATGCATGAGGAGTTTTGCTGGCACATCCAGGTGCTGCCGCGGTTGCATCCCGTGGGAGGAATCGAAATCGCGACGGGATGTCATGTGAACGGGGTGTGGCCGGAGGTTGCGGCGGAGTTTTTGCGGGGCCGGGAGGTGCAGCCGTGACGGGGCGGCATGTTTTTTATGAGGGGCGGGTGCAGGGCGTGGGCTTTCGCTGGAGTGCGAAGAATGTGGCGCGGGGCTATGATGTGACGGGCTGGGTGAGGAATCTGCCGGATGGGCGCGTGGAGCTGCAAGCATGCGGGGAGACGGCGGAGGTGGAGGCTTTTCTGGAGGCTATCGAGGAGAGCGAGTTGAAGTCGCACATCAAATCCGTGGACGTGCGTGTGATCCCGGCGTTTGTGGTGGCGGGGTTTGATATTGTGAAGTGAGGGCTACCGGCTTTCTTCGGCGAGTTTCTTGCAGGCCTGGAGGTCGAGTTTGCCGCTGGCTAGGATCGGGATTTTTTCGATCTGGTGGATGCGTTTTGGGATCCAGAGGTTGCAGAGGCCGACTGCGGTGAGGGCGTCGCGCAGCGCTTTGGTGTCGATGGGGCGGGTGGTGAGGACGACGAGGGCTTCGCCTTTGGCCTCGTCGGGGACGCTGGTGAGCATGATGATGCGTTCGCCTTCGCTGGTGAGGGCGAGGGCTTCGACGATTTTGGTTTCGATGGTTTCGTGGGGGACCATTTCGCCGCCGATCTTGGAGAATCGGGAGAGGCGGCCTTCGATGAAGAGAAATCCGTCTTCGTCGAAGCGCGCGAGGTCGCCGGTGCGGAACCAGCCGTCGTGGAGAACGTCGGCGGTGCGCTCGGGATCGTCGAGATAACCTTCGAAAACGTTGGGGCCTTTGAGCCAGAGCATGCCGGTGCTGTGAAGGGAGAGGAGGCGGTCGGTTTCCGGGTCGCGAATTTCGGCTGCGAGGCCGGCGATGAGCTTGCCGGACGAGCCGAGGCGGGCGGTGGGCTGGTCCGATACTCCGGGGAGGTTGGGGAGATTGAACGATGCGGCGGGCGAGGTCTCGGTGAGTCCGTAGCCTTGCATGACGGGGACGCCGAACCGTTGCTCGAATGCGAGTGCGAGTTCGTCGGGAAGTTTTTCTGCGCCGGTGACGGCGAGGCGCACGGACTTGAGTTGGTGCGGTTCGGCGCGCTTCATATAGCCGCGGAGAAATGTGGGAGTGGCGAGCATGACGGTCGCTTTGTGCGCCTCGATAAGGTCGGCGCATTTTCCGGTTTCCAGCGGGTTCGGGTAGGTGACGACTTTGACTCCTTCGGTCATGGGGAAGATGAGGCAGACGGTGGCGCCGAAGCTGTGGAAAAACGGGAGTGCGCCCATGATGACGTCGGTCGGACCGAGGTCGAGCATCTCGCCAAACTGGTTGGCGTTGGCGAGGAGGTTGCGGTGAGTCAGGACGACGCCCTTCGGCTCGCCGCTGCTGCCGCTGGTAAAGAGGAGGAACGCTTCATCGCGATCCCCTTTCGCCGATACGCCGACGATGCGCCGCAGCAAGCCATACGGGAGGAGCTTCGCGAGCAGCGCCCAGCGGATGGCGGAGGACTTGATGGTGGGAACGATTTTCTCCAGCAACAGTTCGCGCTCAGGCCATGGAAAATCCTTCAGTTTCGCCCGGACGGGACCGGCGGTGATGCAGAAGCGGATGCCGGCTTTGCGAATGCAGGACTCGAGCGCGGAGCGGCCGGAGGTGAAGTTCAAGTTCACCGGAATTTTCCCCGCGAGGAGAACGGCGAGATTCGCAATCATCGCGCCTTTGGACGAGGGCATTACGATGGCAATCCGCTTTTCCGGGACTTGCGCACGGAGGAGCCGGCTGAGGGCGATGCCGGCGGCGAGAAGTCGGGTGCGGGTGAGCGAGGAGCCGTCCATTCCATCGGTGACGATGATGCGGGAGCCATCGCGGGAAAGGGTCTTGAGGCAGACCGCAGCGAGATTCCCGGAAAGGAACTCGCGCTGCTGGTAGCACTGCTCGCCGAGCGAGAGAAAGAGCTGGCGAAGGACCTCGATGCCGGCTTCCCGAGGATCCAGGGCGGTGCCAAATGCCACGGTGACGGGATATCGCCAGGTGCGGGGCCATTTCCAAAAAAACCGCCCGCCGCGAAAGCTGAAGACACTGCCCCAAAGCTGGTCCATCCATGCCGCTACGACGGGCACCCTGGCCTGTCGGGCGATGACCTCATACCCACGCTGCAGGCGAAGGAGCGTGCCGCTGCGCGAGAGCGAGCCCTCGGGGAAAATGCAGACAACTTCGCCCCGCTTCAAGGCGTCGATCGATTGCTTCATCGTCTCTTTTGCCCGCGTATTCGAGATGGGCAGGACGCCGAAAAACCGCATGAGTGGCGCGAGCCGGCGCGAATGGTAATAGTCCTCCCAAACAATGAAGCGGATCGGCCGCGGACAGGCTGCCTGGAGGATGACGGCATCGATCCACGTGAGGTGATTCGGCACAAGCAGGAACCCGCCGGATGGCAGTGTTGCCGCGCCCCGGACGTTCACCCGATAGACAAGTCGGAAGAAGAAAAGGACGACGGTTCGGACGAGCCAGACGGCGAATGGTGGTGTTTCTTGTGGCATGGACACGCGGTGGAATTAGCGGGTGCCTGAGGCGTTGCCAAGGCCGGTCCGGGATTTTAAAGCACGCGGCGTTCGCCCGTGCGACTGCTGCGCACGGTGTCGAGCGTGGAGCGGACTTGCGAGAGGAGTTTGTCCCTCGTGTAGGGCTTGGGCAAAAACCCTTTGAGGCCCTTTGCCAGCATGTTGCGGATTTCCTGCTGCTCGGCAAATCCGCTGCTGAGCATGATGGCCGCGCCTGGATTCACTTTCTGGATTTCCTCGAAGACTTCCGCGCCATCCATGATGGGCATGGTAAAGTCGAGAATCACCATCGCGATCTCGTTTTTCATCCGTGCGTAGGTCGCGAGCGATTTGAACACATCCGTCATGGCAATGATCCGGTATCCCTCCGCGGCGAGTACCGCACTGGCGAGATCGAGGACGATTTGCTCGTCGTCGATCATCATGATGAGCTCTTTCTTTCCGTCGGGATTTAGAATCGAAACCTCGGGCGGTTTGGCGACCGAAACGGGGGCGGCCGCTTTGGCCTGCGTTTCGTCCAGCAAATCAGTGGAACCTCCGAGCTTGGCCGCCATCTGCGCCGTCACCATCTGAGCACGGTCCAAGCCTTTGGAAAGAAACGAGTAGTAGCGAAGAGCCTCCGTATCATTCGCGCAAAGCGGATGAAGCGCCTTGCTTGACTCCGCTATTACTTGAAGGAGGTTATTCAGGTCGTTCGCAGTGGAACGCAACCACCGGATTTCATCATTCTCAAGCATAAGGACACACCCTTTTGTTAAATTCCAGCTTCTCCCCTAACAGCCCACCAAAGACTTGCAGCAATAGCGAAAACGACGATGAAAAAAGAGCTGATACTGAGCATGTAGCGCCGTTTCTTGTCATAAATTTATCCCTCAAGTCAAACATGTTCTGTGCGAGAGTGCTGATCTCTTGGATAAATCACGCTCTTTTTATTCTCCGCCTCCCCGGACGGAACGCCTGTGCCGCTACTTTAGCCGATCCGGCAGCTTGCCGGATTCGGCAGGTGTGGGAGTCGTTTCCAGCGGTTTGCCCGCTTTTTTCCATGCCGTCAGTCCCTCGGCGAGATGATAGACGGTCGGAAACTTCGATTTTGAGAATACCGCCTCGATGGCAGCCTTGCTGCGGCGGCCGCTCTGGCAATGCACCAAAACCGGCTTGTTGTGGTCCAGTCCCCCGAGGTTCTTCTCAAAGTCCGCGTCGAGCGCGTTGATGTTCTTCGCGCCCTTGATGTGATCGTGTTCAAATTCATCTTCAGTGCGCAAGTCGATGACCGTCACGCCGGTGGCAATGAGCTTTGCAGCTTCCTCAGGTGTCACGTTCACGATTTTTGCAGCAGCCGTCGCGGGCGCTGCGGGCTCCTTCTTTTCCTGCGCGGAAAGCGGGACGGACAAAGCGAACGCTGTTAGGGCGAATAAGGTCGGGAATTTCATGTTGCTACAATGCCCATCGCAGGCCGTGGTGCAACCGCGAAAATCGGCGATTCCGCTGCTCCTCGATGAACAGGAGGATCGAAAAACCGACTTCTCGCACTCGCCTCTCGACACATTGGAGCGGCCCTGTTTGAAAACGAGGCGTATCGCTCTCTGTAAATATGATTGGCTCTATTTCTTCAAACATACCGTCCGGCCCGCTCGACCAGAAATGGGAGAAGCACAAATTCGAATCGCGGATCATCAATCCTGCGAATAAGCGGAAGTATTCCGTCATCGTCGTCGGTTCCGGCCTTGCGGGGGCCAGCGCGGCCGCAACGCTCGCGGACCTCGGGTATCAGGTGAAATGCTTTTGCTACCAGGACTCCCCGCGCCGTGCGCACAGCATCGCGGCGCAGGGCGGAATCAACGGTGCCAAGAACTATCAGGGCGACGGCGACTCGGTGCACCGGCTTTTTTACGACACGGTAAAAGGCGGCGACTTCCGGTCCCGCGAAGCCAACGTGCATCGCCTCGCGGAAGTGTCGGTGAACATCATCGATCAATGCGTGGCGCTTGGCGTTCCATTTGCACGCGAATACGGCGGACTGCTCGCGAACCGCTCGTTTGGCGGCTCGCAGGTTTCGCGGACTTTTTACGCGCGCGGCCAGACGGGTCAGCAGCTTTTGCTCGGCGCGTATTCGTCGCTCAATCGCACGATTGCTCAGGGCGGCGTGCAAATGTTCCCGCGCACGGAGATGCTTGAACTCGTCGTAGTCGATGGTCACGCGAAGGGAATCGTCGTGCGCGATATGGTGACGGGCACGGTGACTTCGCACGCGGCGGACGCGGTCATTTTGGCCACCGGCGGATACGGGAATGTATATTACCTCTCCACGAACGCGAAGGGCTGCAACGTCACAGCGACGTGGCGTGCGCACAAAAAGGGCGCCCTGTTTGCCAACCCGTGCTTCTCGCAGATTCACCCGACGTGCATTCCGGTCGCCGGTTCTTTTCAGTCGAAACTCACGCTCATGTCCGAGTCGCTTCGCAACGACGGACGCTGCTGGGTCCCGCTGAAAAAAGGCGACACCCGCAAGCCCGGTGAGATTCCGGAAGCCGAGCGCGATTACTATCTGGAGCGCATGTATCCAGCATTCGGCAACCTCGCACCGCGCGACATCGCGTCGCGTGCGGCGAAGATGCAGTGCGACGAAGGACGCGGAGTCGGCCCCGGAGGACTCGGCGTTTATCTCGATTTCGGCGCGGCAATTTTGCGCTATGGAAAAGGCGCGGCGGGCGAGAAAGAGGAAGACGTGAGGGCTCGCGGAAAAGCGATCGTCGAAGAGAAATACGGCAATCTTTTCGAGATGTATGAGCAGATCACCAACGAGGACGCTTACCACGTCCCCATGCGCGTCTATCCAGCCGTGCACTACACGATGGGTGGCCTTTGGGTGGACTACAATTTGATGTCGAACGTGCCGGGCTTGTTCGTTCTCGGTGAAGCAAACTTCAGTGACCACGGCGCAAACCGCCTCGGAGCCAGCGCGCTCATGCAAGGCTTGGCCGACGGCTATTTCGTCATCCCATCGACCATCGGAAACTACCTCGCCACCGTCGCACCCGACAAACGTCCCAAGCCGACCGACGGAGCATTCCGCGAAGCCGAGGAAGCCGCAAACGCCCGCACCAGCAAGCTTCTCGGCATCAAGGGTAAGAAGACCGTCGATGAATTCCATCGCGAACTCGGCCTGCTCATGTGGGACCTCTGCGGCATGGCCCGCACGGAAAAATCGCTCAACCGCGCCCTATCGCGCATCCCGACGCTTCGCGCCGAATTCTGGGAAAATGTGAACGTCCCCGGCAGCGGCGAATCGCTCAACGTCTCGCTCGAAAAAGCCGGTCGTGTTGCCGACTTCCTGGAGTTTGGCGAGCTCACCTGCCGCGACGCCCTGGAGCGCCGCGAGAGCTGTGGCGGTCACTTCCGTGAGGAATTCCAATACACCGAAAAAGACCCCGAAGTGCAAAGCGGCAAAGTCTGCGCCGGCGACGTAAAGCGCGACGACGAAAACTTCCTCCACGTAGCCGCATGGGAAGCCGGAGCCGACCCCAGCAAGTCCATCCGACACGCCGAGCCGCTGGAATACGAAGTGGCGCATCCGTCTGTGCGGAGCTATAGGTAGGAAGTGAACACCATCGAAACCACCGCAACCGTTGACGAAGACTTGGGGCACCTGACTCTCAAGATGCCGTTGCCCGCGCGACCTATTGGAGAGGTGAAAGTGATTCTTCAATTCGAAACGCCCGTGCAGCCGCCAAGGAAAAGAGTCGATTGGTCCAAGGCGGCGGGTTCGTATTACAGGGAAAACCCCGAAGCGCCGCGGATGACTACCGCAGAGTGGATGGAAGAGCTTCGCGGAGGCGAAGCAGACGAAGAAAATGGCGTGGGTCGTTGACACTTGCGTGTTGCTGGACATTCGCCTCGGCGATCCGAATTTCGTCCAAACTTCGGTGGAATGTTTGTCCCGGTATTCCGAAGAAGGTTTGGTGCTCGCACCGATTTCTTACATCGAACTCGCCCCTCAGTTTCGCGGGGACCGCAAAATACAGGATGCGTTTTTGACAGAGTATGACGTGGAAGCATTTGCAGCATGGACCGACGCTGACACATTTTCCGCCCACACATTATGGGCAACGTTCATCGAGCGTCGCAAAGCGCAGAGTTTATCCAAAAGGCCGGTTGCGGATGTCCTCATCGCCGCGTTCGCCGCACGTTTCCAAGGACTCATCACCCGCAACATGGAAGACTTTCGCAAGGTCGCGCCGAACCTTCCGCTGGTGAATGCGTCGGCTTTTCACCCGTGCCATGAGTGAGCGATAACGAACCACACTCTAAGTAGCTCCGCTCGAAAAATCGCCCGACGATGGCCCGAAAAAGACGCAAACGGATTCCGGCCTGGTTGCTCAGAAATCGCGAGCACCCGGCAATCGACGGCGTGATCTTTGGGTTCGTGCGCTACCTTATCCCGATGAAAGACCAGTCCGCTGAAAAATGGGCGAACAAGAAAAAGCGGGAAGAAGCAGTGGAGGAGTTTCGCAGTGCAAAACTCCGCTGGTAGCGGGCGGTTTCTGTCGCCTACGGTGCCACGATCAAGCCGATGGAGGCTACGTCAGCGCCAGTGATGCCGAAGACTCCGACCCCCAGCTTTCCGTCACCGCCGAGAGTCACAGCACCATCTGTGATTTCACCGCCGATCCATTCGCTTTTGTATGTTTCGGCTTTTCCTGAATCGATCTTGGCGAAGATTACTTGGAAACCGCCGAGTCGTTCTTTGCCGGGGTTCACGATCACACCGCTCACGGCAAAGCCTTCTTTCGCTTTGATGGTCTTATAGTCCTTATACGGTATGCCACGCGCCTTGCCGGAGACGATGCCGGTCGGCGTAAGGAAGATGGGCCGGAGGGCCTTCACCATCGGCGCATCTTTCCACCTTCCGTTGGCGTACTCGAACCCCACGAGAAGCGAACCGGTTTTAGGAAGATCGTTCCAGCCTTCGCCCTCTTTCGATTTATCCCGCTCGGTCGATCCCACTGGCCCGAGCCGCTGGATCGTGCGGCCATCAATTGCCGCCTTGAGTCGCTGCGCAAGCGCGGCGTCCAGCATCGCCGGCGGCGCGGGCACGGCGGCTTTGTAATGCCCGCCCGAGAGGATTTTCACGGTCCCGGCACTGCGCGCTTCGTTGAAGACTTGGATTTTGTCGAGGAGCCCGGCGAACTGCTTGTTTTCCACCGCGACATCCTTCGGCTCAGCGGGACTGGTGCGGCTGGAGCCATACATCGTGCCAAACGCCAGACGCTCGTGATCGCCGATGACGTTGCTAAACCCGCTCCCGACTTCGTTGCCATTGACGTAAAACCGCAGCGCCTTGTTTTTATCCTTCTCCGTCGCCCCGAGCGTGAGCGCGAAATGTTGCCATTTTCCGGCGGTGATTCCGGCAGTCTTGAACCGCGTGCCTTCCCACTTTGCGGGCAGATCCCAGCCGCCCGCGTAAATCGTGTCGCCGAGCAGATAGACCGCGTAGCCTCGATCCACGCCGCCTGCGTCGTAAAGATAATGCCGGCCTGTCTTGTCGTCCGTGCTGTCGGGCCGGAACCACATCGAGATCGTCCGCGCCGGGTGTTTGCCCTGGTTCGTGTGCGGACACTCATGAAGTGTAAAACCGGCGGACTTCCCGCCGAGCTTCATCGCTCCGGAGCCGCCCACGCCAACGTTGAGAACAAACTCCGGCGTGCCGATGAGATTACCGACATGATCGTCCGCGCCAAGACCCGCGATTTTCTTGCCGGTCCACGGGTAGTTCAGCTCCCAGGCGGCGACCAGTTGCGGGCTGTCGGGATGGTGGTCTGAGAGCCACTCGCGCAAGACTCGCAGCGATCCGTCCGGCGCGGAAATCGTGAATGTTTTCAGCAACATCGCGAGGCCCGCATGGCCTGTGGCGACACGGTCTGCGGCGATATTCGCGAGCTTGGGTTCGGCGAGATTTTTCAATTTACCCATCCACATCAGCGGCGCGGCTTCGCCCACCTGCGCGAAGATTCGCACGTTCTCGCCTTGCGTAGCGACGGAGACGTTCACGCCGAGTTCCTTGCCTTTTTCAAACGGCGGAATCGTCACCTCTCCGCTCCCGTCTTGCGTCTGCCCGGCGAGGTCCAGCTTTGCAAATCCCTTCGCCGAACCGTTGAGTCGGAGCATCGCGTGAGTGCGCCCGATGGGGAGATGGATGAGCAATTCACCCTCCGCATTTCGGCTCGGCACGAACTCCAGCTCCAGGTCGTAATCGCGACTCGGTATCACCGGGCTCTCGCACCACGCGGCGGGCTCCGCTTTCGTCTCCAATCCTTTTCCTTTGTTGCGCTCCCAAGTGCCGGATTTCACGTCGTCTTTCAGAAAGTAGATGGTCAATAAATCCAACTCTTGGTCCGGCGCACCCATGCTCCGCGAGCGCCGGAACATCCTTCCGAAATTCATGCCGGAACTGCTATTTCGTTCATCCTGCTGCAACCCCGCAGGCGGGTCCGTCAGCGGAATGCGGCCACGCGCCGAAGCCACCACGCGTCCTTTCGTTTTCAGCTCGAGTTCGTATGGAATATTCAGCGTTCCAAGGTCGTAAGCGGAGATGTTGAGGCTCGTCGCTTTTTCAAAATCCACCGTCGCATCATTGATCTGGCTTTGCAGCGTCGGCAGTTCGGTCGGTCTGCCATCGACGACTTCAAATTGCCCGCGCTCTTCGTCGAAGCGCCCCAGCGTTGTCTTCACGACTTTGCCCTCGGTCACCATGTTCCGAATCTCCGAGAGTTGAACGGTCTTTCCGCCGATTTTCACCGGGCAGTCGTTCACATTTGCCCGGAAGCGCAAGACGCCGACTTGCGCCGTGAGCCACAGGTGCAAAGGGGGCGATGGCTCCAGCGGCGCTGCTTTGATGCGATATTTTCCGTCCTTTTTCTCCGCAGTAAACGAGCGGCGTTTCGCGGCTTCGCCGAAATGCACGACCAATTCCGAACCCTCGGCAACGGGCGTCGTCGGGACGATTTCCAATTCAAATTCCTGCACTTCCGCGCGCTTGGAAAATGGCATCTCCGGCACCCGCATCGACAGCACCGGTTGTGCGATGAGCTTTTTCACATGCCGGACGGGAATCGCGAAATTTACATTCGCACCGCGGATGCTGGAAACGACGACACCGACCACGCCGCCATCCGCCGTCATGACGGGACCGCCGGAATTTCCGGGGTTCGTCGCGGCGTCGAGTTGGATGCGTTCCAGCACGCCGCCGTCCTTTCGCAGCGCGCTCACGCGGCCCGCGTTGATGCTGATCGCAGGCGATTGGTCGCCGCCACTCGCGAGCATTTTTCCAAACGGATAGCCGAGAACTGCGATGCGCGTCAGCTCGGCGAGGACGGCTTCATCTGCGAGTTTCAGCGGCTCGAGTTTCAGCGGCTCATCGGTCTTGAGCAACGCAATATCTTCGTCCTGTCGGCGACGGAACAAAAGTGGAATTCTCGCCGGAACAAAAGTGGACAGCGAATTACAGAGTAAAAGCGGCTAAAACTGGTGGCCAAATGTCCTT
>JAYUSJ010000096.1:0-22377 GCA_043755735.1 Verrucomicrobiaceae bacterium
CACGAAGCGGTCGGCGGCACGGTGGTCATGCGGACAGGCGAGAACGCCAAGGCCGTTATCGAGCGCGTGAAAGCGAAGATTGCCCAAATCTCCAAGAGCCTGCCGCCGGGCATTTCCATCAAGCCGTTCTACGACCGCAGCACGCTCATCGAGCGCACCATTGACACGCTCAAGCACGCGCTTCTGGAGGAAATTATTCTCGTCACCCTCGCGCACATCATTTTCCTCTGGCACTTCCGCAGTATCCTCATCGTCACGCTGCCGCTGCCGATTTCCATTCTCATCTCGTTCCTGCTGATGAAGGAGTTTGGGATCACGAGCAACATCATGTCGCTCACCGGCTTTGCCATCGCCATCGGAGTGTTGGTGGACGCGGCCATCGTCGTAACCGAGAACGTCCTGCGACACGCCGAAGAGGCGGAGAAAAAGAAAGGCAGCCGGCTCACGGCGTCCGAGACATTGGTGGTAACTCGTGAGGCGTGCCAGCAAGTGGGACGCCCCATCTTCTTCGCAATGGCCATTATCATTCTCGCGTTCGTGCCGGTGTTCGCGCTCACGGGGCAGGAGGGGAAATTGTTCCACCCGCTCGCGTTCACAAAGACCTTCGCGATGATCGGCGCGACGCTGCTGGCGGTGACGATTGTTCCCGTTCTCTGCACGGTGCTCGTGCGCGGTCCGTTTCACGCCGAGGAGCGCAACATCGTGATGCGCCTGCTGCTAAAGCTCTACGATCCCGCGCTGGATTTCGCGCTCAAGCACAGCAAGACCGTGTTCGCCGGAGCGGCGGTCATATTAGCCGGAGCACTCACCCTCGTGCCGCGCATGGGTTCGGAATTCATGCCACCGCTCAACGAGGGCAGCCTGCTTTTCATGCCGAGCTTCACTCCCGCGACCTCGCTCTCCGAAGTAAAGCGCGCGATGGCCTGGCAGGACCAGGTGTTCGCGAGTTTCCCCGAAGTGCGCTCCGCCGTCGGGAAGCTCGGACGCGCTGAAACCGCGACCGATCCCGCGCCGGTCGAGATGATTGAGACGACCATCATGCTCAAGCCCGAAAGCGAGTGGCGGCGCGGCATGACAAAAGACAAACTCGTCGCTGACATGATGGATGCGCTGCGCAAAGTTCCCGGCGCGGTGCCGGGCTTTTTGCAACCCATCGAAGGCCGCGTGCTGATGATTTCCACCGGCATCCGGTCGCAACTCGGGGTGAAGATTTTCGGCGATGACGTGGACAAACTGCAGGACGCGGCATTCGCAGTGCAGCGCATCGTGGAGGGCGTTCCCGGTGCGACGGGCGTGACACCGAGCCGCATTCAGGGGAAGCCTTACGTCGAAGTTCAGGTCGATCGCGACGCCATCGCGCGGTTCGGCATGAGGGCGCAGGATGTGCTCGATTCTGTGGAGGCCGGGCTTGGCGGCAAGACGGTCACCACGGCAATCGAAGGACGCCATCGAGTGCCGGTGCAAGTGCGACTGCAACGCAGCGAACGTGAGGATCTCGAGCGGCTCAAGGATGTGCTCATCACCAGCCCCGCCGGAAAAACAATCCCGCTCGGACAGCTCGCCGCCATAGTCCGCGTGGAAGGTCCGAATGAAATCTCCAGCGAGAACGGACGCCTCCGCGCATACGTTCAGTCAAACGTCGCCGATCGCGACCTCGGCGGTTTCGTGGAGGAAGTGAAATCCCGTCTGCATCGCGACATCGCGCCAAAGCTCGCTGCGCAAGGCATGACGCTCGACTACAGCGGCGAATACGAGAACCAGCTCCGCGCCGCACGCACGCTGAAGTTTATCGTTCCGGCAGTTCTCTTCATCATCTTCCTGCTCCTGTATCAACTCTACGGAAAAGCCCGCGAAGCCGCACACGTTATTCTGGCAGTACCGTTCGCGTTGAGCGGCGGCGTTTTTCTTCAATACGCGCTTGGCTGGAATTTCAGCGTCGCCGTGTGGGTCGGCTACATCGCGCTTTTTGGCACGGCGATCCAGACCGGCGTCGTGATGGTAGTGTATCTCGAAGAAGCCGTTCAGCGGAAGCAATCGCAACTCGGCGCAGCATTTGCCCGCGCCGACCTCATCGCCGCTGTGAAAGAGGGAGCACGCCTCCGCCTTCGCCCCAAAGTGATGACCGTCGCCACAATCATCGCAAGTCTCCTGCCAATCATGTGGAGCCACCGCACCGGCTCGGAAGTGATGCAGCCGCTCGCCGCGCCCATCATCGGCGGAATGGTCAGCAGCCTCATCCACATCCTCATCGTGACGCCTGTGATCTTCGTGTGGCTGCGAGCGCGGGATTTGCGGAGGCCCGCAGCATTATTGAGCCGTTAAACCTATCCGTAAACCGGCAGCGGTTTCAGCGCGTAGTCAGGAAATATTTTTCCCATGGAACCTGCGGGGGCTCCGTGCCGGGCGAGGATGGGCGCGAGGATGTCGCGGTAGTTGTTCCAAACGGGAAGATCGCCAGGGTCTTCGAGCATCTCGCGGGTAAGGCCGTTCCAAGTGCCGAGCATCTTTCCGCCGCTCACGCCGCCGCCCATCGCAAACATCACGCCGCCGCGTCCGTGGTCGGTGCCGAGGCTGGCGTTTTCGCCGAGACGACGGCCAAATTCTGTCATCACCACGACCGTCGTAGTGGCCATGCGTGCGCCCATGTCGCGGCGGAATTCGGCGAGGCCGGTGCCGAGACTCTTGATGTTGGAATCGATGACGAGATTTTGGGTAAAGTGCGTATCCCATCCGTTCAAATCGACGCTCGCCGCATCGAGTCCGACGTCCGCCTTGATGAGCTGGGCGACCTGTCGAAGTCCTTGGTGGAAGCTGTCCTTCTCGTCGTATGTCGCGCCGTTTGCCGGAACGGCTTTGATGTCGATGGACTCGATCCGGCGGATTGCATCGAAGGTGGATTCCGCGGCGATGCGCAGCGGTCCTTTCTCCAGTGCGTAGAGACGGCGGAGCTCATCGGGGAACTTCGGCGTGGTTTTTTGTCCGAAGGAAAACTCCGAGAGACGCTGAAACGCAGCCGCGCTCGGCGCACCCGAAAGGACCTCGGGCATCGTGGGCGAAAGCGCGACTGCGCTGAGCGGGGAGCGGCCCGGCCCACGGGCACGGAGAAAGCGCGCCAGCCATCCGCCCGCTACGAACCCGCCGTGCTCCATGAGGTCCTGGGCCTCGAAGTGCGAGCGGGTCGTGTCTTCACAACCGGCGGCGTGGATGATCGCGAGGTCGCCTTCTTTCCATGCAGCTTCGAGCGGAGCGAGGTTTGTGTTGAGGCCGAACTTACCGTCGAGCGCGATGGTGTCCTTTTTCTTCAGCGCGAGGCGGGGCCGCGCGTTGTAGTAGTGGTCGTCCTCGGTCGGCACGACGAGCGTGAGGCCGTCCGCTCCGCCGCGCAGGAAGACGACGACGAGGGTGCGCTTGTCGTCGGGATTGGAAGAGAGATTTGCGATCATAGGTCAGCAGCGTTGGAAGCCGGGCGAGGCGAGCAGGAGCGCGAGACCATCGCCGGATTTTAGAAATGCGTCCGACTCATCGGCGGTGGCACTGCGATTGAGCAGCGTGGCAATGAGCGCGGAATCGCCGCCGAGCTGGCGCTGGAGCTTGGTGCGCTCGATGCTCGTGCCGTCGATTTTGTTGTTGGAGAGCGCGAGTGCGAACTTCCACCGCCAGAGCAGCGTGGATTCCCAGGATGATGCCTCCATCGGGTATCCATCGGGTGTCGGATACCGGAACGGGGCCTGCCCCATCTTTTCCAAAAACTGCTGCACGCCTTTGTCTCCGTCCGTTTGCGCATTCGTGGCCCGGAGTGCGGAGACGATGAAATGAAACGGACGCTTCATTTTCACGCCGGCCGATGCGTGAAACTCGGGGGTCGCAAAAATGGCGCGGAGCGTGGCTTTGATGTCTCCCTTGGTCTCGGTAAACTTTATTGCGACCGCGCTGACAGCGCTCTCTGCGGGGTCATCGGCGATGAAGCGCTTGCAAAGCTTCGTGGCGATGAAGCGCGCAGTGCTGGCATGGCTTGCGACGATGTCGATGACACGTTCAATGTCGCTCTCGCCCGATCCGCCGGAAATTTCCTGACCGAGTACCCGCTTGGTGCCGCTGTCGTGGGCTTCGGGCCGGAAATAGACTTCGCCGCGATCCTTGAAGAGTTTCCCGCCGGGCATTTTGAAGTCGATAAACCCGCCGACTTTTTTCTTGGAGCGCAGGGTCCATCCGCTGAGGCAGCGTGCGACTTCCATGACGTCGTTTTGCGAGTATCCACCGTGGACGCCGAGCGTGTGCAGCTCCATGAGCTCGCGGGCGTAGTTTTCGTTCGGCTTGTCCTCGGACTTGCGTTTTTCGTTCGCCTGTCCATCGAGATACCACAGCATTGCAGGGCTGAGCGCGCTGGCGCGGAGCATGTCGCGAAAGTTGCCGAGTGCGTGCTTGCGGATGACGTCGCGGTCGTCGCTCGGCTTGCTCCAGCGGCAGTCGCCCTTGCCCGGATCGATGTTGAAATGATCGCTCCAAAACTCGCACATCACTTCGAAGAGTTGCTGATTGCTGTAGATGGCGCGCAGCGTCGTCACGCGGCGCAGAATTGGTGAAAGGGACTCATCGTCCTCCTCGTAGTGCTCGCCGAGCGGCTCGCCCCAAAGGTCGCAGAAGCGGGCCAGCGCGCGTTCGCATCGCCCGTTTTCGATACTCTCAGGCGCGAGTTGCTCCTCGATAAATGCAGACACACCCATCTTCGCGACGCGTCCGTATTCGCCGGGCGCAGCGCCGAACGTGAAGCGGTTCAGCGCATGAGCGACGGGATCGATTCCGGCATTTGCGGGCGGCTGGATTTTTCCATCGAGCGGCTTTGCAAGGCCCATCCCGAAGTATTGCCGGCCATCCTTGAGCAGCCCCTGGGCGCTTCGGAAGATCGCCGTGCTGAATGCAACAGCAACCGCTCCGGTGAGCAGAAATTCGCGGCGGGAGACGGGTTTCATGCGAGTGACATTGCTTCTGTTACGGGTTTGGGTGATTTCCACGGCTTCGCGATGAGCACTGCGCCGAAGCCGCTGGCGAGGGCGATGTGCATGAGGAATCCCCAGCCGACGAATGGCGTGACGAATACCAGCGCGAGCATCACACTTCCGCGGAGCGATTGGTTCCACATGGGTGCGTCTTTGGAAAGGTTGCGCCCGATGAGCAGTGCGAGTCCTGCGGTTCCGACGAAGGCGACCACGAGTCCCAAGTATCCGAGGATGATCGGAAAGATTGCAGCCCCGCCGAATTTCCCGGCGCTTATGAGGAGGATGAAAATCGGGCCGTAGGTGACGAGCCCGATGAGTGCCGCACGAATGGGTCGCTCTTTATAGACGGCGGCGATTTTTTCCACGGCCTGCGGGAAGAAGCCCGCCGAGACGAGCCAGTGGCCGATTAGGATGAGGAACAAAGCGAGGTGGACTCCGAGGAGTGCGAGGACGATTCCGGTGTATGGCATGTGAATGAAATATGGTTCACAAGCGGAGACGCGTGCGAGAGCGTGCCGGTTACGACGAGGGTGTGATTGAAAAGTGGAATGCCGTGGCACGAACGCCATCGTCCGGTGCTGCCCGCAAAGGGCAAAGGCTCCGCTTCAACTTCATGCGGCTCATCGGCGAGCGGCTTCGCCGTTTGGGGGAACCGGACGGGGCGTCCGGGACACGATCACGAGCGGGGCGCTCGTGCCACCCCGCGCTGACGCGTTTCGTCCGTGTTCCACTTTTAATCTACGACGAGTTCGCTGATCCAAAGTTGTAGCATTCCGGAGGCGGACGGGGAATGATGCGCAGCGCATGGCTTCACTCGTCGAAACACTGGCCCTTATCGCCGACCCCACTCGGTTGCGAATGCTCCTGCTGCTGAGGCGCGAGGAGCTCTCGGTCGTCGAGTTGCAGGAGATTCTCGGGATGGGGCAATCGCGGATTTCAAATCATCTCGCACAGCTCCGGCAGGCGGGGCTTGTGATGGATCGGCGCTCGGGAAAGAACAGCTACTATATCGCCGATGCCGATGCGCTGGCCGGACTCACAACGATCCTGGAATCCGTCGAGAGCGAGATCCCTGAGAGCGCGCATGATCGCGCGGCTGTGGAGATCGCGGTCAAGAAGCGCAACGACCGGGCGCGCGAATACTTCAATAAACTCGCCGGGAAATTTGGCCGCACGTATGTGCCAGGACGCTCTTGGAAGGCGGTGGCGGATTTTCTTTTTCTTCTCGTTCCTCCTACGACTGTGGCGGTGGATCTCGGCGCGGGCGAGGGCACGCTGTCGCAGCTTCTCGCAAAGCGGGCGAAGAAGGTGATCGCTGTGGATTCGAGCGAGAAGATGGTGGAGTTCGGGGCGAACCTTGCCCGCGAACACGGGTTTGCAAATCTGGAGTATCGGCAAGGGAACATCGAGTCTCCGCCGGTGAAGCCCGAGACTGCGGACCTCGCGCTGCTGAGCCAGGCTCTGCACCACGCGGAGCATCCGGCCAGGGCGATCGCGGCCGCATTCATGGTGTTGAAAAAAGGAGGGCGCGTGGTGGTGCTGGATCTTCTCCAGCATCAGTTCGAGGAAGCCCGCGAACTTTATGCCGATCGCTGGCTGGGCTTTAGCGAAACCGATCTTCACGCATGGCTGACGGATGCCGGATTTCGAGACATCGAGGTGACCGTGTGTGCTCGCGAAAAAGAACCACCGCACTTCCAGACGGTGATGGCTACCGGGCTGAAGTAGCTGCTACGGCGGACCGTCGAGCGTCACAAAGCCCGCGCGATTTCCGCGAATGAAGACGCCGCCTGCGGAGTTGGCTTTCTGAGTCGCCGCGCCGCTGAATGAGAACGTTTTGCGGAGCGTGGGGTCGAAGAATTTCCCGGTGAAGAGTCCGGTGCCTGTGGAGAATTTCAGCGTGGCTTTCTGGACGGTGGCGGTGTCTGGAACGGTTCCGGTCGCCTGATTTTGCTGGAGCTGAACGCTCGAGGAAAGGAAGGCGACGCCGCCCGATGGCGGGGAGGTAAATGAAGGTCCGCGGATGACGAGAGTTCCCGCGACGCCCGGTGCGAGCATCACGAGTCCGCCTCGCGGCGGCGGCGTGAATCGCGAGCCATGCAGCGCGATCTGGCCGTCGATGAGGCCCGGTTCGGCTTTGAAAGTCGGAGGCTTGGACCAGGTGAGATCGCCGGTGAGGTCGCTGTCGGTTTGCGTGCTGTCGTATGTCACCAGCCCCGAGAGATTGCCGAGTTTCTTCTCCACCGGGGCAAAGAAAGGGAAGACGATTTCGGTTGCCGATCGTTCGAAAAGAACGGAGCTAAACGAGATTGGAGCTGCATTGCCGGCCTTGCCGACGAACTTCACTTTGCCGAGCTTGGAGATTTTCACCTGCCCGTAGCCGATGCCCTGCGGGGCGGTTCCGGTGGCGGGAAGCAGAACGTTGTAGGTGCCTTCATACTCGGTCGCTTCGTTCGTCTTTTTGACCCACCGCGAAAGGTCGGCGGTGAGCGTGGAATCGAGTCCTTCGCCAGTGATTGTGCCGGTGATTTGCTGGAGATTGGCCGCAACCACAGTCGCGTCGAGAGTGACGGTGTAGAACTTGCCTTTTTTCGATACGATGCCGGTCCATTTGCCGCTGCCGGTGAACTTGCCTTTGACCGAAAGTGACAGAGCGCCGACGGTAAGTTTTCCGCTAAACGCGCCGGTCTTTGCGATCTTTCCGGTGAAGGTTCCGCGTTCGTTTGCGGCGGAACCGCTGATTCCGCCAAAGTAGGTTCCCACGCCGGAAACGAGGAACGGATTGGGGACGAAATTGCCGATGATCACGAGCTTTGGGCGTGTTGCGAAGGTGAGTCGTTCCTTCACGGCTTCCGCGGGTTCGAGCTCGAAAGCCGCGTTATCCACGGTGGCTGTCCAGCCGTTGAAAATCGCGCCTGCGCCCGGTTTTGCGACAGCAACTCCCAGCGAGCCCGCTTCGACGTTGGTGCGGGTGTCGGAAGCAGGTTCGGGCGATGCATTGGCTTTCACCGAGATGGTTTTCGCCTTGGGAAATACCGAGCCTGAACCGGCGACTGTTCCCACGGTGTTTCCGTTTTGGCCAGCTGGGAAGCCGGTCGCCGCACCGGTGATCGACACCTGGCCCCTTGTGGAGAATTTGAAAAATCGCGAACCGAAGTTGGCGACATTTCCTTCCGCATCAATGGCTCGCAAAAACAGGTAGTTGTCGCCGGGATTGAGCTCGACCGGGTCGGGGCTTTGCCACGTCCGATTACCCTCGGCATCAAGGGTGTCGCCGACGGTCGCTTCCAGCCAATCCTGCTCTTCCGGCGGTGTGTTTTTTGAATTAAGGTAGTATTGAACGGATGGCGGAGCAGTGCTGTTTAGAACCGTGTTTCCGACCTGATAGCGGTCTCGCACATTTCCTTCGAAAATCAGCGGCGAGGCGTTCACCACAGTGGCTGGCGCGGGAACCGTGATGACAGCCGTGGGCTTTATACCGTCGGTCGCGCCGTCCTGGTCCAGGTGGACAAGGCTGTCGTCACCTGTCACCGTAGAACTGCCGAGCACGAAATAGGTCAGCGGTGCCTGTGCGTAGGGACCAACGGTGACCTCCGCGAAGCCGAGGTCATCGATACCGACCTCGGGCGCTTCGTCGATGTTGGCATCGTAAGCCCACAGCCAGTAATCCGGCGCTATTTTTGGCTCGAAGAAATGCTGAACTCCGGCGGAGGCGGTGTTGAATGTGGCATTGATCCGGATCTGGTTCAGCCCTTCCCAGTTGACCGTGACGCGCCCAAACTGAAACTCGTCGCTGTTGATGTCCGCCGTATTAAATGTGAACGCGGCGCTGCGATTCTGACCGGATACCGTCGAGTCAAAGTTCTCGTCGGATCCCAGGACATCATCGAAAGAGAAATTCCCCACGCTGAACCGAACGGCGGTATCTTCATCGAAGAGGATTGCTTCTTCCGGTTCAACGAGCGCGATGATGCTGATTGAGAACTGATAATTGGCTCCCGGAAATCCGTCGCCGGGAATGAGCCGTTCATCGTAGATTTCCGTCGTGGTAATCCGAAGAGGCGTGCCGTTTGGGAAATCCTTGCCAGATACCGCAATGGGTCCGAGGAGTGAGATTAGGAAAAGGAAGACAGGCAGGAATCGCATGAAATGGTCGGGCACCATACTCTCGAAGCGCGACTTTGCAAGACGCCCTTGCGACTCAAAGTTCCTGATAAATGATGCTCATCGCCATCGTGCAATACGCGGATACGAGAACCGGATTTGCTTCCTTCCAGCGGGGCTCGGGATTGGCCCACGAACCGTCCGGTTTTTGCAGCTTCATCAGGCGAAGTGCGAGTTCGCGCCGCCAGTCGACTTGCTTGCCCTTGACTTCGAGCGTTGAGACCTTGGCGACGGCGAGGCCCTTTGCCATGAGGTGCAGGTAGTAATAGTAGCCCTGCATTTCGAGGCCGGGATTCTCATCCAGAGTGTAGTTTTTTTGCAGCCACTCCATCGCGGCTGTGATGCGCGGATCATCCTTCGCGAGGTCTGCGTAGATGAAGCTCATGAGCCCCGCGTAGCTCATCGAGCCGTAGCTGCGGAGCGCGGTTTTGCCGCCTTCCAGCTCGGTCTTTCCGGCGTTGCTGTAGCCGGGATAATAGACGAAGCCGCCCTTGTTTGCCGGGTCGCCGCTGGCCCATTCCATCTTGTTCGGGCCGGGGAGATTCTGGCAGCGCGTGACGAATTCGATCGCGGCCTGCCAGTTGAGGTCCTTCGCGTCCGGTTTGTCGGCGATCGTGCCTTTGGTGATCTTCAGGGCTTCCAGTGCGATGAGTGTGTTATCGAGGTCCGGATGTCCACGCTTCGGGCTGGCCCCGACGGTGCCATAGCCGATTCCGCCGTCGGTTCCTGCCTGTGCAAGTCCGCTCGCTTGCTGGCCCACGACATAGGCGCGGGCGTCGCGGACGATCTTTTCGTCCTTCGGATCGTTCGCTCCGAAAATCGCGACCAACGCGACCGAGGTGTTGTAATTCGCAAGCCCGTTCTGCGGGTTGTAGATTCCGCCATCCGGCTGAACGAAGCTCCGGAGATAAGCGTACCCTTTTTGCATGACTTCCGGCTGCGGCGATGTGGAGAAACGGCCCGTCGGCTCGCGTTGCAGCGCGATGAGCGGAAGCGCTGAAAGCGCGGGGTGCGTGAGGTCGGTGCCGAAGCTCCCGTCCGCGTTCTGCTGCTTTACGAGGTAGTCGAGCCCGCGAGTGATTACATCGCGAACTTCGTTCCGAAAAGAGACGTTCTTTTCGTCTTTCGGCAGTGGTTCGACTGCGGTGACCGTTTGCTTGAACGTGCAAACTGCAGCGATCGCTGCGACGGCGGTGGCGGTGAGGATAAAGTGGCGACGTTTCATTTTGCTGGCTTGGCTGGTTCGAGTTTGATGGTGAGTTCCACGGGCGTGCCGACGGGCGGGACGGCAGATGTTTTCACGAACCACATCGCGTCATCATTAGCCCCTTTGCGCGGATTGTTGATGAGCGCGCTTGGAAAAGTGACGACGGCACCGAACACACCCTGCATCTCTGCATTGAACCGTCCCTCGTGCATGAATGAGCCGGTGTAGAGCCACGGTCCGTCCTCCGCGACGACATCGTTCGGCTTTTTCCGGTTCACTGCTTCGCGACGGACGATCCAGCGCTCCAGCGGCGAAGTCTGCTCTTTTCCGCTCGCGTCCTTCCATTTGCAGGTGATGAAAATCCGGTCGCCGTCCAGCTTCGGAGCTTTGGCGAGATACTCCGCGTCGATGCGCTCGGGGAGCGGTGCGTCTTTGCCGATGGCCATTCCTTTTGCTCCAAGGAGCAGCATCGCCATGTGGACATTTTGCGGCGACACGTCGGTCGCCAGCACGCTCTCGTGGGTCGGCCCTTTGGTCGTGACGAGAATGTATTCCACCAGTCCGTCGTCCATATTCACCTTGGCGGGAAACGTCACGGTGGAGGCGTTTTTGTCGAGCCGGATTGCCCCGATTTCGAAGACCCCCGGCGCGACTTCCTTGGGCGCTTGAAAGCCCGGACTTTGCGCAAACCCAAAGGTCGCGAAGGCGAGTGAAATGATCAAAGTGAAGTTGCGCATAAACGGATGATGCCAGTAGTTACCCGCGCCGTCTAGCCGCTGGCGTGCCATTTGAAAAATGACAGCCACCGCCTCTGTCGGGCGCAAAATCTGTCATCTGCGACCGGCTATGTTCTATCCCAATGCCCCTGCATTTTGGACATCCGGTGACCATGGGAATGACGAAACGCAAGCGAGACGAGTTCGTCTTACGCTTCACTCCCGCCAACGACGGGCCACTATGCCGGAACGATCGCCTTTTCGTCGCTCTTGCTCACTTCGCTCTTGAGGTCGCGACCGCCGCGGCCGGACCACCAGAGGACGATCGGCGAGGCGATGTAGATGGACGAATATGTTCCCACCACAATACCGATGAGCATACAGAGCGCGAAGTCGTTCAACACGGGGCCACCCATGAAGAAAAGGATGAGTGTGGTGATGAGTGTGACGCCGCCCGTGAGCACCGTTCGGCTCAGCGTTTCATTCACCGAGACGTTCATGATGTTCGCGATGGTGCCGCCTTTTTCCGCTTTGATGTTCTCGCGGATTCGGTCGAACACGACGATCGTGTCGTTTACTGAGTATCCGGCGATGGTCAAAATCGCGCCGACGGTGACGAGCGAGAGTTCCCGCCCGAGAAGCGCAAAGACACCCACGGTGATTGCCACGTCGTGAATCAGCGCGACAAGCGCGCCGATTGCGAAGGAAAATTCGAATCGGATCGTGAGGTAGATCAAAATACCGACCATGCCGAGGAGCAGCGCGGCGATGGAGCTCATGGCGAGTTCATCGCCGACGAGCGAGCCGATCGTTTCCTTGCTCTGCTTCTGGAATTTCGCCTCCGGGAATTTTTCCTTGAGGTGTGCTTCGATTTTCTCTGCGGATCCTTCAGCGTCGCGAACGACGAGGAACTCGGCTTGCGCGGATTTTTCGGTCTGGACGGAAGCCTCGCCGAAGTTGATTTCCTTGAGCGCGTCGCGCACCGGGTCGAGGGCGGGGCGTGTCCCTTCTGCGCGGAGAACCAGACGGTCGCCACCCTTGAAGTCCACACCGAAGTTCTTCGAGCCGCGGGCGCCAAAGATGCCCATCGAAGCAACAATCACTATGATGGAGATGGTGATCGCCGTCTTCCGTTTGCCCATGAAGTTGAAACTCGTCGCCGGGATGATACTCGACATGGAGATGGACTTGAGGATGCCCTTGTTCATGACCCACTCGAACAAATTGCGCGTGACGACGAGCGCTGTGAACATCGACGCAATAACACCGATGATGAGCGAAACGGCGAAGCCTTTCACCGGTCCCGTGGCTTTCCAGTAAAGGATGACGGCGGTGATGAGCGTCGTGACGTTGGAGTCGAAAATGGCCGAAAACGCCTTGTCATACGCGGCGCTCAGCGAGGCGGTCAGCGATTTGCCCGCGGCCTGCTCTTCACGAAGGCGCTCATAAATGAGCACGTTTGCGTCGATGGCCATACCCAGCGTGAGCAGGATGCCCGCGATGCCGGGGAGTGTCAGCACGGCGTTAAACATGCCCATCGATCCGAAGAGCATGGCGATGAAGACGATGAGCGCCAGATTCGCGACGAGGCCCGCAAAGCGGTAGTAAAGGAGCACCAGAAAGACGGTGATCGCGGAAGCGAGCAAGCCGGCACGGGTTCCGCTCGTAATTGCATCCTGACCCAGCGAAGCGGATGTTTCGCTTTGCTGTTCGATCTTCACCGGGTTCTCCAACGGGTTCTCCAGGATGCTGGAGAGGTTGCGGGCTTCCTGTTCGTCGATGGAGCCGCCGCTGATGGTAGCCTCCCCACCCATTATCGCGCTCTTGATCTCGGGCGCGCTGTGAACTTCGTTGTCCAGCATGATGGCGAACTGGTTGCCTATGTTTTTCGAGGTGAGATCGCCGAAAAGTTTTGCTCCCTCAGGGTTGAAGCGGAGGATGATCCGCCACTCGTCCGATAGCGAAGGAAACGCCTCAGTGACCATTGATCCCGGAATGTCTGCTTCTCGTTTTACGAGGATTTTCGATTCGCTAGTTGTCTTGTTGCCGAGCTTGTCTTTGCCCTCATTCTTGAGGACTTTGACCTCGTAAGCGGGGTCCATGACTTGTGTGCCGCTTTCGATTCCAAAAATCATTTGCTGGCTGTTTGGGTGGACCATTTTGAATTCCAGCTTGGCTACTTTCTCGATCTTTTCACGGTTGGTAGCGACGGACTTTTCGTCCACACCGGGAAGCTGGATGAGAATGCGGCCCGTTTCATAGGGGCCAGCCGGTGCGATCAGCGGCTCGCTTACGCCGCCATCGTCCACGCGCTTGCGAAAAGTCTCGATCGCCTGCTCCACCATGGCCTGCGTGATGGGCTTGATGTTCCCTTCTTTATCCGCAGAAGGCATGAGCCGAATCTGCCACGACATACCGCCCTTGAGGTCGATGCCCTGCTGGATTTTGCCCGTTACGGTGCGGGTTTTCACCCCGTCCTTGTCGGTGGTGAATTTATCAAACGGCGGGAACGCCGAGTAAACGCACAACCCGGTGACAAAAATGGTGAGCAGCGTGCCGAGGATCCGCTTGTTCCGCTCGACGGCGGACGAAAGATACCACACGAAAAGGACGAGGATGAGGAATCCGACGCAGAATGTGATGACGACTGGTGACATAGTAGGAAAAGGTTCTAGGCTTCTTTCGGGAGGACGTTTGCGATGGAGGATTTGTCCACGGTGAGCTTGGTGGAGTCGTCCACTTTAAGCACGAGCGTCGGCCCATCTTTGACGTTGCTGACGGTGCCGTGGATGCCGCCTGTCGTGACGACGCGGTCGCCGGTCTTGAGCGCGGAAATGCGGTTGGCCATCTCCTTTTGGCGCTTTTGTTGCGGACGAATGAGGAAGAGCCAGAAGACCACAACCATCATCACCATCATAAAGATGCTGCTGCCGGTGCTATCCGGCGGCGCGGGTGGCGGAGTGGGCGTTTGCGCGAGGATCGAAAAAAGGAAGCTGTTCATGTATATTGTGAAAAAAATGGCCCTTCCGACAGCGGATTGAAGGCATCGATCGCCTCCCAAGCGCCCCAGAAAAAGGGGCGGCAGACTATTCACGGAAGCGGGAATGTCCACGGTTTTCTCAGTGGCAAACGACTTTCGGATGTGATTTATCGAGGAAGACGAGTCCAATGTTCTGGACAGATGTCCCATGCTCCATTGAGGAGGAAATGATCCGGGCAGATCACATATTCAGATGCGCTAAGCCAAGCGGGCCACCAACTGAGGGTGCTGTTGGTAATGATGAAGGCCTCACACCGCTGCATCATCGCCTGCGTTTCCATTTCAGCCAGCGGCGGCAAAATCTTCCGCTGCCATGCGCCGTTTGAGCAATCAGGCGGCGCGAGTGTGGGGCTCGGGGAGGCTTATGCCGTCGTCCCGCGATCAAAGCTCATGATGTCGCTGTAGCCGCCTTGCTGGCAGGCAATGCGTGGCTCGATTCCGTATGAGCAGCCAAATGGGTGCATGTGATCGCCCATCCAGACATCAATTTCGTAGCGCGACGTGCGAAGGCATTTGCACGCAGCCTCAATTCCAGCGCGGGAATAAAGTATAGCGGTGGTTTGGTACGATCCTCGTAGTCTTCGCAGGTTTTTAGAAAACGGCTCTGCTTGGCGGTAGTTGGATGTCGAGAGATACATCTGTAGCCACCCATCGGGCAGTTCACTGAGCGATTCTCGATATCGTTCCAGCCAACCGTCCACAAAAATCATGTCGTCTTCGATGACCAAAAGCGACTGTAGGTCCGATGCAAGCGCCGCCTCGAATACGCGCAAATGCGCCCGGCGGCATCCCGCTACGCCTTGAAGGAATTTCTCGGGTCCGCCAATCAGCTTGAACGAATGCAAATGCACTCCAGACGCTTCGAAGTCATTGATCTCTTCGTATTTCACACGGACGCCCTCCACGAACCGAAACCAGACTTGTTCGCGCTCCATCATTGCGGACAATTTGTCACGGCGGTCGCCTCGGTCTGGCAGGCTGATAACCGCCACATCATCCGCAAGCTGCCACAGGCCATCCGCCCTTTTACGGAGAATATCCGTTGTCGTTTGTGGGCGGGTCGAGCGCCCAGATTCTGGCAAAAAGAAATGCGCGGGAGAAATGCGCCAACCCATCTTTCGCAAGTCCGATTCGGATGGGGAAGCCGTCTCGCGCAGCAAAAGCGAAAGCTCCGTGTGCGAATAACGCGCTGCCGAGTCCGATGCCGCGAGCGAACGCAGAGTGGCGACGCTCATTCTTGCGAAACACGGGCGCGGGATAAATCGGTTGCCCGTTGCTTCCAACTCATCCAACGCCTCAGGGGTAAAATGAATGGACGTTTTTCCGAGCTTCACCTGTGCCCACAATTCTGCCCCCGGAAGAGCGGCTGCGGATGCCGACGCGAAGACTACTTCGCTTGTTTTGCAAGCTGTGGCGATGGTGTCCAAAAGCCACGGCAGGTCGTTCGATTGTTTGAGTGTGACGGACGCAATCCGCACATCCTCAGTTGCATTCGGTAGCCAAAAATCATCCTGCGAAAATCCTGCGAGCACGAGCAGCACGGGCGTTCCGGGCGGAAAACGCCACGTCAGCCAGTTGCGCTCAAAGTCTTGCAGCTCATCCCGAGCGATGATGCACGCAATCGTCGCATCTTTCGGCACTCGCATGGTTGCAGCCATCGCGATTGCCGCTTCCGCTTCTAGCCCAGAGCGCAATTCCCATGCTTCTTCCGTCCATGCTTCCGGTTCGGAGGCAAAAACTACGATACCGTCGCCACCGAGATACTCTCCTGCATCCGCGGATCGCGCAGATTGTGCAACGCTGTTTTCAGCAATAAGCGGTGCCATACTTTCACCGGCTATGCTCGGCGAAAACGCCCCGTCCAGCGAGCCTGCGGCAATCATTCCCGGTTGTAAAATGAGCGCACGTTTGAATGGCTGCCATCGTGCCACGTCGGCGGGCCATGCTTTGTCATCAGCCCCATATTCTCCGATATTGAACAGCTCCACACCATGCTGGGCGCAAGCAATCGTGAGCGATGGGTCTTCGTCTCCCCAATGGCAGACCATCACCGGGCCGTCCCACGTTTTCACCACCGAGAACAGCGACAGCAACAGCGCGTCCAGCGTGTCTTTCGAGCGATTTACGAGCACGACTCCATCGCAGGCTTCATCGGCCTGCCGGATTGCCGCTACCTTCCAATCGACCACTTTCATTCGCTTCCACCACCGCCCGTTTGGCGAGACTCCATCTGGCGCACCGAGCAGGAGCGCCAAAGTAAATGTCGCCTCCCGCCAATACGGATGCCCGAACAAATCGCCACACACCACACCACCGTCGCGGAGCTTTGCTTTCCAGTACGGCAACGCAGATGAAAGCCAGTCCGGTGCGACCTCGCCCGGCAAATACAGCAAGTCGAGCGAGCCATCCGGGATTTGCGCAAGCTGCTCCAACCCATGCGCCCCGAGCATCGTGAGATTTTCCATCCCCTCGACATCTTCCGCAAACAACACGCGCAACGCTGCACGATCCGCTTCCCACACGGGATGCCCGCTCTTGGTGTGGACTTGAAAATGGTCAATCATCCACACTCGCGCACAATCCTTCACCAGTTCCCGCCATCGTCCACCGGGATAATAGCCGATCACAGCAGCGGTTCGTAGCTGCGACGCCCCGTCGCAGGAAGTATCGGCGACGCCCCCGTCGCCTTCGCTCGCACACTGCGACGTGGCGTCGCAGCTACGGCCCAGCTCGTAGCTCCCAGATTTCCGCCCGCTCCAATTCGTCCACGGCCAGCCCGTGTGAATCACCGTTATCGGCACCATCGCTCGATGGTCCTCGTCAAAGCTGGTTGCGAAAAACCAGTCATCGTGGGCTCCCTCACGGTCGCCCGCCTTTGGGGCCGGATAGCGGTTTGGCGAAGCGCCGAGACAAAACAAATTGAAGTACCCGATGATGTCCGAGTTTCGCGCCACCAGCGTCGTCCACGGCTCAATGTCCCGCACCTGCTCAAAAGCCTCCCGCGTCTCCACAATCTTCCGCCCTGCCGCACCGTACAACGTCCCCGGCTCCAGCGGCAGCGCCTCCACCCGCCGACGAAAATCGCGTGGCAGCAAAATATCCGCATCCACCAGCAAGCACCACGTTGCATCTGTGATTTGTGGCGCAAGCGACGCAGTGCGCTCATTTCGCATCAATTCCTCCAACGCCTCATTCAGCACCGCCGACTTATTGTATGCCGCATCGAAATCCTTCCCATCGGGCCGCAGCACTGTGCTGAGTAATACTTCCACGCCATGCTTCACACACAGCTCCCGCGTCTTCGAGTCCTCCAAGACTGTTACTACCAGCCATCGGTCAAAGTGCCGCGCATTTCCGATCACGCATTCCAGATAGTCCGAGTAGTTGATGCAAATGGTGACTGCGACGAGGTTCATGCTCTTAGTTTTCCAAATCCCCTGCGATACCCGCTGAGAACACACTCCAGGCGGTCGGCAAATACTTGTTCAAACGCGTCGATGGCAGTTCGCGGCCTGCCATACTCGCTTTCCCCGTGCGGCCATTCGTAATCATCAAAGACAATTACACCGCCCACTTTGAGCAGATTCCACGACATCACGGCATCCATCAGGACATGCCGGGCTTGGTGGCTACCATCCACGTAAATAAAATCAAACGTCTCCCAAAACCCCTCTTCCGCCAGCATCCACGAAATCACCTCGGCAGACAGCCCTTCATACAAATGAATCTGCCGGGTGTGTCCTCCGATGCGGGCGTTTTCCTCGAATTGCCCCCGCGTCTGCTGACTCAGTTGAGGCGTGGTCGGGTCCGGCAGGTATGGGTCGATGCAATGCACCTCACTCTCTGGATGCCGAAAAACCGCATCCAGCATCCGGTTTGCACTCACCCCATCAAACGCACCGATTTCGAGAACTCGCCGCCGCTCATCGCTCCCAAAGCGAGCTACCCAACGATGAAAATCATTCAAATACCATCCCCACCATTTCAATCCCACATACCTATCGTGGCCGTTTGCATCCCGCAAATCGGTCTCGCCCTCACCAGCCATAAATCCACCGCTCCTCATCCGGCACCCGCAGGTCAATTCCGTGGTGCGACGGCTCCCATGCAAACTTCGCCGGGGCCGGGTGCGACCAATGCCCCGTCGCAATCTTCGGAAAATAAATCTCCCGCCCCGCCCCGAGAAACGCCCCCCACCAGTATAATGCACTCTGACAAAATGCGACTCGCTGAAACGAATGCACCAGCCGCAACGCCTCCATTCCGTTAGCCACATGCCATTCCGCACCGAGATCGCGCAGCACAAGCATCAGCGGGTCGGCATCATCATCCGTCAGCAAATGCACCCGCCCCCGAGCCTTCGTCGCAAGCGCACGAATCTCCACCTCATCCATCACCTGCTCTCCCTCCCGTACCCCAATCAAAAAATCCCCCGCCGCCCGCGCCGGAAGCGGATTCTCCATCCGTAGCCAATCCTCCCGCACCTTGTCCCGTACGTCAGAAATCAAATCAAACCGCTGAAACTCCCCCGCCAGCACCACACAAGCCTCCGGCGGGGTCCTTAGTTCCTGAGGCGTGAGATTCCGCCCCGTGTGCGCGTAGCGAGGCCATTGGCCTTCGAGCCGAGTGACTGGGCTCATCCATTCCTTGATAAATGTTCTAGATCTAAAGCCGAATAGAATACCTGAGAAATAAAATTTACATTCAAACTGTTCACTCAATCGCATACCAAAAGCTGCCGATGAAATAGCGGAAAATATTCTACTAGACAGAACTTTGATCATGCGCACGTAGCTTTTAATGTTTGACTTTTAACCTTACAACTCTGCGAGCGTCACTGCTCTCACATGTGGGTCAGCAATCCAGCCCGCTACAGTCTTTGCTGACTCTCTGTCTTTACCGCGGATTTTCAGCGCAAATTCCCTTGAAGCCGAGTCCTTTCGTTTCCCCATTGGAAGTTTTTGAATCCACTCAGATGCCATTTCGCTATCTAAGTCAATCCAAGCACTCATCACCGAAACAATGGCCGTCTGGAAAATATCATCACTTACTGAATACGCATAATTCGCAAGGCCCTCCGGATCACGCGATGTCCTCGAATGGAAAAAACGCGCCACTGCCTCTTTAGCTTTCCGCTGGTCGTCGAATCCCTTTAGGCTGCTTAGAAACTCATCGGGCAAACTGTTTTCGTCCAATAACCCAAGCCTCACAAAGTCACGGTTCTCTGCCTCAACTGTGTTGAGCAGGCTTTCCCCGCGTGCTCTATTGCCACTCAAGCGCCACAGCCCCGCAGCCGATTGAATCAGGCGCCCCCGGTCAGACGACGACTCAGCATACGGAATTAACTTCTCAATCAACTCAGGATCTCCACCGGCCTTTAATTGAGTCCGCAAAAGTGCTCCTAATGCACGCTTCTTTTCGTCCTCGCCGGAAAGACTGCTCAACCATGCAACTGCTTTACCCGCCCCAGATCGAGCAATAGCTGGTGCTACAATTTCAATAGCACTTTCACGACTTCGAGAAAACGGCATCTCAAGATGCAGTTTTGTCATCATATCAGCATTTCCTTGTTTGCTAAAATATAATAAAGCATTCAAATATAGATCTAATTTCGCAGCGCCCGGAACGTTTTTTAGTTTGGCCAGGAATTCTCCTTGATTAGTGGCAAGCAGCGCATAGGCAACTTCCGTCATTACTTGAGCCCGTTCGGAATCCGTAAGCAATGGAACAATCTCCTGTGTTTTATTTAAGTCTTCGATCAATAGCTGAGAAACTAACGCTCTGAAGTAGTCTGGCCGCTGGCCATTCAGCGAATGGAAGAATTCTTTGAAATCCCTCCGCGCCCGTTCAAGGATTTCCGATGGTGGACTAACTACACGTCCTGCCGAAATATCTCGATTCGATATGTTTTTCGGACGTGTAGTTTCCATCGCGGTTTCTACAGTTGCAACATCTTTTTGAGCACGCTTTAGTTTCGCTTCGATTGGTCCCATCCACAATGCCCATACTGCGAATGCTGCAACAGCAATAAAAAGTGCGACTCCGACACGCCTTTGGATCAGTAAGTTATAACGGAGCTTTGTAGTTCTTTTTTTCATATTGGAAGATTGGTCCCGGCACAACCTGCCAGCGATCTACATTTTCGCCATTCTGAATTGGCATATTCGGATCTAATCTCGGCGTATACCAGTCTATTCGGATATTAAATCCTCCAATGAAGGGGATTACCCATACTTTATACGGAGCCCACATATCCATTATAATACCATTATGATGAACTTTAATTAACTTCTCTCCCATCGCAACCATCAAGGGATTCGGAACTGCTTCTGTTGTGACTCCCGTATCTTCATTTACTGAAACGCTTGAATCTGCAACACCTGGCGGAATTGTTATGAAATTGGTATCAAGATCTAACAGAAGTTTGCCTTCCGAGAATTTGAAATCTAATTTTTTGGCCCAGTATCCTCGGTTGTCCGGTTCGACAAAAATTCCGTTCACGAAAACACCCGGTGCGTATGGGCGTAATGGCAGCGGTGCTTCAACTTTGTCGAAATCGCCGAGTGCGGAGGTATAAAGTACTGCTGGCGCTAAATGATATGCCTCTTTCTCTCCTTCGTATCCTCCTTCCATCGGCCAAGGAAGTGTGAGTAAATCGGGATTTAAAGGGTCTGTATCGCTCATTTGCGAGACAACCTCAGGTTCTAAGGGAACTTCCGATACCAACTTTTGGGTCAAAGTAATTTTCGGCCACATGCCGATAGGAACCTCACTTTTCTTTTCAAATAAATTCCCTGGCCACGTCGTCAATTTGAGTATGAATTTCGTTGTTTCCGACGAAGAGGGCAAGCTTTCGCTATTTTGCTCCACAGCAAACAAATTTACTGCCAATGCCGTCAGTAAAACGGTCGAGGCAGTCCGCTTCAAAAAGCTCCGGCGAGTAATACCGGATTCCGAAGCAGGTCGAAATAGATCGGGATCATTCACACTAGTGCATGGATTAAGTTCTGTTGTCATGGTTTGATACTGGTTTTAGGCTTTGTCAATGGTTGGAGTTTAAAAGAATACCGTTGCTGCGGTTACGGTCGCCAAGTTGCTTCTGCGATGTCGCTGGGTTGGCCGACTTCTTGGTCGCCGAGGACTCCGATGACTCGGTATTCGCGGACTTCGGCTTGGCCGGGAGCGGATGGGGCGTTGTCGTCTTGCACGGGGAATTTCACGCGCTTTGCGGCCAGCAAACGCCATGTTTCTTCACCCTTGCGACGCCAATAGACGTTCATGCTCGTGACGCCGCGCTTCTTCGTCATGATTTCGTTGTGCCCGCCAAAGCTGGTGATGCGGGTGATGACGGGCTTGTAGGTCAAAGGATTAAACGTCGCGGAATCCGTGAGGATTTCGAGCACTTCGCCGATTCCGATGTTGTAACCGCCGCTCACTTTGATATTCGAGAAATCCTGCCGGATGGACGCGAGATGGGTATTCTTGGCTCCCTCCAAATCACCGAGTTTTTCATCCACCACTGCCTGCGCATCCACGACAGACTTTCCGGTATCGCGGATGGTGCCGAGTCGGCTGATGAGGCTATTGATGCGATTGGCATCCCACCCAGCGAGACCCGCAAGCTGGACAGGCGCTTTTTCGCAAAAGTTCTTTGCCCACTCGTAGAGATTTTCAGGGCTGTCAGGAATGATGTCGTTATTTGGCATATCAGTGGTGTTTTTTGGTGTTTACAGAGAGAATAGCCCGGCAGTCTGAACGGGCCTGGGTGCAGTGCGGGCGGGACTGCTGGCAGTTGGGGAGGTTCTGCGGGCAGAAGGATACGGACTGTGAGCAGTTGGGACCGTTCTGCGGGCGGAATGGCCGGAACTGTGGGCAGATGGCCGCGGAATGCCTCCAGAGTGAACGGAACTGAGGCCAGCCTGAGCGCAACTGTGGGCAGATGGGACGAAACTGGAGACAGATGGAAGCGAACTGAGCGCAGTCCGAACGGAACTGATGGCAGAATCGTGCGAACTGTGGGCGGAATTGCGCAAACTGAGGCCAGTTCCCGTAGCCGGGCTTCCCGGCTGGCAGCCGGGGAGCGATGGGATCGGCACCGATAGGGCCCAAAGCCCTTCGGGTGCCGCCTTCGACACGCGAAGCGCCAACTGAAGTGCGGCTGCGCCGAGCGAGGGGCGGCACCCGAAGGGCCTCGGCCCTATCGGTGCCGATCCCATGCGAAACTCGCGCTTGCCAACCGCTCCCGCCGCAATT
>JAYUSJ010000097.1:0-6584 GCA_043755735.1 Verrucomicrobiaceae bacterium
GAGGTAATCGCCCGGGAACGAAATGAAGGGCTGAAAGCCCGGCACCATCGCGGCCCCCATCCACGGAAATAGATCGGGCCTTCAGCCCTCAATAATTGGGCGGGCCGATACCTTGGGCGTAGCCCAAGGCTGGGATGAAACGCGCCGTTGGCGCTGTCCGTTGCACTTCAGCTCAAGCCGATAAACGACGCATTCGGCAAGGCATCGTGCAGGTTGCTGGCGGAGCGAAATCCAACATGACGCCGAGCATGCGCGACGGCTGGCCGAGTGTGTCGGTAATGAATCTCCAGCTCGTCGCAATTGCGTTCCATTTGACCGGCTTCTTCAATTCGATGACTACAAGCGGGAGACTTTTGACGAAGCGGACCAAATCCGGCCGGCAATCAAGAGGCTTATGACATAGGAACAGGCGGGGCGAAACACGCGAGGAAGTCTGGTCGTGCCTGTTTCATGGCCTCATAAACGGACCTGTGCAAACAGAGGACAAATCGCCGTTTCGCACGGGAGGCAGCAACGAAGGCGATTCGCCTTTCCTCGCCCCCATCCTCGTCCGACCACCACTCAACCGACGGACATTTCCCTCTGGTGGCTTTGGGAACGAAAAGCACGACGGTGTCGAACTCGGCTCCCTTCACCTTATGCACAGTCGCTACCGTGTCTGCCGCATTCCAATGCGAGGTGACCGCGACATCTAGCAGTCCGAGACGGGTGGAGTGCCCTTTCACGTTGCAACCTCGGTATGAGTTGGGAAGTTTCCCGTCGTCAGTCCAACCAAGTGATACGGCGGCGACTTTCACGGCTGCACAGACTCGGCTCACCCAATCGTTCCATGACTCGCTGGGGACACTTTTCGCAGCAGTTGTCAGCACCCCAAAGATTGCCGCCCGCCAGCGGGCCGGACTGATGCCAGCCTCGCGCACCGCTTCGGTGCCAGCGCGCTCATCGCCAAGGACCACACGACTGAGCTCAGTTTCAACAATGCGAAAAGCCTCGCGTGGATCGCCACCGAGTAGGTGTTGGACCGCAAGATTGAGGCGACGGGCTGCCTTTGACTTTCCCTGAAACTCATCCCGAAAGAGGTCGCCCCTGAGACCGTTCGCGGTTGAGCTTTTTCGAGCAATCACCGCGAGCGATTCGCCATGCAACAAACTGCGCAGAAAGTTTGCGTGTTCCTGCGTCAGCTTGGGAGTGTTCAGGTCATGAATCACGATGGAGGCAAATCCGTCAACCGCACCCGGCAATGGTTCAACGATATGCCCTGATGCAGAAAGTTCTGTTGCAACTCTGGCCACGGCTTTCGGGCACCGCTGGCTCAGCGTGAGCTTGAGCGCGCGTACGCCAGACAGTCGCTCGAAATCATCGAAGATGCTCGGACTTGCTCCCCCGAATCCGTAGATGGCTTGATTCGGATCGCCAACTACCAAACCGGACATCTTTTCATCAGCAAAAATTGCTCGGAATGTTCGAGCCAAGAAGAAGCCAGTGTCTTGGAGTTCATCGATAAAAATCACGGGGAATCTTCGAACAAGAATATCCCGAATTCGCTGCCCGTGTTCCTTGTGGTGCAAGATAGACGACGCAAGAAAGTGGCAGTCGGAATGCGTGATGATGCCAGTGCTGCGCCAGAGGTTCTTTTTTAGGCCCCACACTCTTTCGACCAATCCTGGGACAACGGACATCCGCCGCGTTACGACAAGGCCCTTTGTCTTCACTGAAACCTCTGCCTTCAGTGATGGTTTGATTGGCGGCCCTTGGTCGATCCCACAAAAATGCACACTATAAATCGGGCAACGGAGCTTTCCGTCCTCATTCACCGCCGTTTCCGGCTTCTCCAGAGTCTTGCAGACGTTTGCGGGAAACAAGCGAACCGCTCCCGGTGGCAATCCCACGAGATGACCAAACGGCTTCACGATAAAGCGAAACACGAACGAATCGAGGGTGCCGACGAAATGGGGTGCAGCCACCGCTCCGCCTACCCGGTCCTCGATTGTTTGACGGGCGATGTTTGTGAACGACAGTGCAGCAAGTCCGCATCCGTGGCGGTTCCATTCACGGAGGCGCTTCCGAATTGCTTCAACAAACACCTCGGTCTTACCAGCACCTGGACATGCACGAACCACAGTGATTCGCGCATCTGAATCGAGCACTGCCTTCTGTTCGTCAGTCGGTGGCTTTGGCTGGCGCAGGAATGACATGGCTAAATGCCCTCAACAGGTAATCGGGGATTGTGAAGTCGGTTGCTGGAATCCGGTAGTTGCCATCGACCTTTTCATCGAGAGCTTCAGCAAGCGCTTGAGCAAACTCAGCTTTCGAGCAGGTGGCATCCGAGAGGCAAATTCCCCGCCAGACCGCTAGAACTTCCTGTCCGTGGATTCCTCCGCAGGCTTTCAATCGCGTTGCGTTTAGCGTTCTTGGAGTGCCATCGTATTGGTCCTCCCAGACCTTGCACATGATCGACGGATTCCGGAGCCCGGCATCGGCCAGTGTGTATTCGAGCGTCATATCTGAATGGAACACTCGAACGAATTCGTTGGCTTCGTAGTCCTTGAGAAGCTTTGCGACGCGGTCACACACGGCAAGTTCAGTTCCGTCTCGCTTGGGCAGACGGGAATCCCAGCCCGAATTGTCCGCAGACTCGCACCGCTCCGTTCCAGCATCACCGTCTGTGACCAGCGCCAAACGGGTGTGGAGCCCGTTGCCTCCGTAGAGTTGGCAAATCGAGCCGAAGTCCACTCCGCAAACCGGCACTATTGATACCCCACCATGTTCGAGATTGAAGCCTGCGCGTCGCGCCAGCACAGGCAGCAGTAGCGCCTCCGTGATACCTTCAACCAAAATCACGCTCCTTGCGAAAAGGAGCGTCGCCTTTGTGACATCGAACATCCGGCGAAGCTGCCGAAGCTGCGAATCGCCGAGAGCGCATTCTCCGAGTGAAGCGCAACGAAGAGCATCGTCCTTCCCGCGATGCAGAATTCGCAGGTTGGCTGGGGAGACGTAGGCCGCAATCGTTGGTGAGTGGGTGGTGACCAAGGTTTGAACTTTGGCCGGATGAATGTCGCGGGGATCGTTCAGGAAATCCGCCAGTAAGGTTTGCAGTTGCGGGTGCAGGTGCGCCTCCGGTTCTTCAACAAGCAGAATTGGCAACAACGCCGCCTTTGCAGCGTTGAGTTCCAACATCACCGTAGCGATAAAAAGGAGATTGTTATAGCCGAGTCCGTTGGACCGCAGTTCGTCGAGAACAGGTTTGCCGTCCTTGCCGAGACGGGAGATGACAAGGCGCAGGCTCTGAACAATTTTGTCGAACTCCGGTGCGGCGGTCTTAATCGCCGTCTTCTGAGCCATCGCAGGTCCCGACGCCCGTTCCAGCGTCGTGCCGATGAGGGTCTGTGTTTCTGCGACAAGCCGGTTACTCTCCAGTTCTTCGTTGGCCTTAACGACGAACGCCACAAGCTTGGTCTTGTCGTCATCGGTCGCGTGAGCGCTCAACAAGTGAGCAAGTCGACTATTTCTTCCGGGCAGCAAAGCCGAAGCCGCGTCGCGTAGTGCTCCAAGCAGCGTTACCGGGATGGTCTGAAGAACGTCGTCTGGTATGCCGCTTTCTGAATGCGATGCCGCGCCGCCCCAACGGCTGACGCTGTAACGCTCCGTCTTGCTGTTCCAAGTCCAACGAAAATTAAGCTGTGCCGTGGAGTTCGCTGGGGTCGCCTGATCATAGTTCAGGATGTCGATGAACTGCCCCTGCTCGTCGGGCGACAATGCTGAGAAGATGAGCGTAACCGATATTGGAGCGTCCAAATATACTCCTTCGGAAGTTCGATGACGGTCTTCTGGCACCAGACGAATGGAATCGCCGGTTGCTGACGCAGGACCCAGCGCCGCCCTTATTGCGTCGAGGAAAGCTGTCTTGCCGGAGTTATTCTCGCCAACGATGACGTTGAGGCCGGGAGCGAGTGTCACCGAGAAATCAAGCAGGCACCTAAAGTTCTGAATCAGGACTTTGTGAAGATACATAGATTGTTGTCGGTGCCGGTGGTGAGCGGCACTTCGCGCCGCGCGATTCCCCGGCCAGCGTAGAAATCCACAGCCTTGTAATCCTGAACGACCCAGCCGCACGCGGCGAGTTGCGCGTCGATTTGCTGACGGGCGCGTTGTTCGGGATTTAGCTCAGACATGCGTCGGAGGGTCTAAGGCTGCTGCGCCGCTATGGCAAGAAAGACGGTCGATTTACCGCTCTGACCGCTGAACTGATTGCTGGGAACGTGGGAGCCCCGTTTCATTTGCGCAGAGAAGAGCAGGTTTTCGTGCGGCTGTATAGCTGTGGGAAGTACGGATGCGAGACCGGAAGCTCCGGGCGTAGCGAAGTCGCGTGACTTCTGTCTTGCGCCGGCCGCGATTCCCCGCAAACCATGCCGCCGCTATGAAATCCATCGCCCTTATTCTCTCAGTCACCACCGCAGCCGCGCTCGCGCAGCAGATTTCCACACCACCGCCGGCGCCTTCCGGGGAGTGGAAGAAACAGGAAATCACCAACAATTTCTGGGCCGAGGGTGCCTGCGTCGCGGATGTGAACAAGGACGGCAAGATGGATGTGCTCAGCGGGCCGTTCTGGTATGCCGGGCCCGACTTCAAGAAGCGCACCACGATTTACGACATGGGCGACAAGAGCTTCGTCAAAAAGGGTGAGGAGGCTGCGGGCGTGAAGATTCCCGGCTGGAAGGGCTTCCTCAGCGGAGAGAATGAGTACTCGAACAACTTCATCAGCTACGCGAGCGACTTTAACGGCGACGGCTGGGCCGATTACCTCGTCATCGGATTCCCCGGCAAGGAGACATTCTGGTGGGAGAATCCGCAGGGCAAGGACGTCCCATGGCAGCGCCGCCAGGTGCTGGCGGTGACGGATAATGAGTCGCCGATGTTTGTCGATATTGACGGGGATAAAGTGCCGGACTTGCTCGCGATGAGCAATGGCACTCTCGGCTACGCGAAGGCGGACCCGAAGAATCCGACCGGCGACTGGAAGTGGATGAATGTCTCCGGTGAGAAGAACGGCGCATATCAGAAATTCACCCACGGCATCGGATACGGCGATATCAACAGCGATGGCCGCACCGATATCATCGAGGGAACCGGCTGGTGGGAGCAGCCCGCCAATTGGGACGGAAAGACACCATGGAAGAAACACGACGCGATGTTCGGTCTCGGCGCGCAACAATACGGATACGATGTGAACGGCGACGGAAAGACCGACGTCATCACCGCGCTCGCAGCGCATCAGTGGGGCTTTGCGTGGTATGAGCAGACGAATGACGGCGGCGCGGAAGGATGGGTGAAGCATCTCATCGTCGGCACCGACAAGGCACCCGGCGAGACCGGTGTGATTTTCACGCAGCCACACGCGGTGGACCTCGTGGACATGAACGGCGACGGACTCAAGGACATCGTGACGGGTAAACGCTGCTGGGCGCACGGACCGAAGGGCGATCCCGAATCCGATGCACCGCTCGTGGTCTGGTGGTTCGAGCTCAAGCGCGAAGGCGGCAAGGCGAAATACATCCCGCATTTCATCGATGGCGACAGCGGCGTGGGCACACAAGTCATGGCGACCGATGTGAATGGCGACGGGAAAATCGACGTCGTGGTGGGGAACAAAAAAGGCGTCTTCGTCCATACGCGGCAGTAGGCGCGGGAAATGTTCGGCCAACTATCGCTCAAGCATCGGCTGATTCTTTGGCTGCTGCTCGGACCTTCCGCTGGCGTGGTCGCATGGCGGCCCGAGAGCTTGACGGCTACCAAGCTGCTGGGTTCGTCGCTCGGCTCGCTGTTTATCATCTCCACGCTCCTGCTTGTGTGGCAGTGGCGGCGCATCCGCATGTTCGCGGTCATCATCGTGCTGGCGGGTGTCGCGGGCTTTGTCGCACCGGGCCGGAGTTTTGACCGGGAGGCATTGCGCGCGTCCTACATTGCCTCACTTCGCAGCTACGAAAACGTTCCCTACGTCTGGGGCGGCGAAGGGAAACGCGGCGTCGATTGCTCGGGCCTGATCCGCTGCGGACTCATGAACGCTTGCTGGAAACGCGGATGGCTCACGGCAAATCCGACGCTCATTCGCGCCGCCGGTTCCATCTGGTGGAACGATTCCACGGCAAAAGCGATGGGCGAAGGGTGGAAAGGATTTACGGTCCCGATTGGAGAATCGAGGAGCGTGAACTCTGCAAAAATGGAGCGTCTTTCGCCCGGCGACATGGCGGTGACAGGAAGCGGCCTGCACATCCTTGTCTATCTCGGCGGCAAGCAGTGGATGCAAGCCGCGCCCGAAGTCGGCCACGCCGCAACATTCGACACGCCATCCGACAACAACTGGATGAACCAGCCGGTGAAACTCATCCGCTGGAGGTTGATGGCGGAGTAGAGGTTTGCTCACGGGGGAATGTCAGTAGGCAGTAGGCAGTGGTCAGTGGTCAGTGGTCAGTGGTCAGTAAGCAGTGCATGGGCGTGGGTCAGGACATGGGTAACACATGTGGTTCAGGACATGGGTAACACCTGCCGTGGACTTTGGTTACAGTTTCATGGTTGGTTTTGGTGTG
>JAYUSJ010000098.1:0-22193 GCA_043755735.1 Verrucomicrobiaceae bacterium
TGGCGGCGATTCCGAAGGACGACACCGCGACCTACGACACGATGTGCGCCGCCGACACCGTGGGCGTTTTTCAAATCGAGAGCCGCGCGCAAATGGCCACGCTGCCGCGCATGTTGCCACGCTGTTTCTACGACGTCGTCGTGGAAGTTGCCATCATCCGGCCGGGACCGATTCAGGGCGACATGCTCCATCCGTTCCTCGCACGAAGACAAGGCCGCGAGCCCGTCACCTACTTCGACGAACGCCTCCGGCCCGTGCTCGAACGCACGCTCGGTGTCCCGCTTTTTCAAGAGCAGCTTTTGAAAATCGCGATGGTCATGGCCGACTTCACCGGGAGCCAGGCCGAGGAACTCCGCCGCGCGCTCAGCTTCCACCGCTCGCAGGAAAAGATGAACGCCGTCTGCGTGAAACTCCGCGCCGGAATGGAGCGCAACGGCGTCGCTGCCGACGTCATCGATCAAGTCACCAAAGCCGTGCAATCCTTCGCCGTGTATGGGTTCCCCGAGTCGCACGCCATCTCGTTTGCGCTCATCGCCTACGCGAGTTGCTGGATGAAAGTGCACCGCGCGCCCGAGTTCCTCGCCGGCCTGCTCAACAACCAGCCGATGGGCTTTTACTCGCCCTCCACGCTCGTCCTCGACGCCCGCCGCCACGGTGTCCGCATCCGGCCCGTGCATGTCGTGGAGAGCGACTGGCTCTGCACCGTGCTGCCCGACGATTCCGTGCGCCTCGGCCTGTGCTACGTCCGCGGCGTCACCCGCGAAGACGGCGCGCGCATTCTCGCTGCACGAAACGAAACGCCCTTCGCCACGCTCGCCGATTTCCAGCTCCGCACCGGCATCGGCAAGCCCGCCCAGCGCGCCCTCGCAAAAGCCGGCGCGCTCAACGGCCTCGCCGAGCACCGCCGCGCCGCGCAGTGGAAAGTCGAAGTCGCCCGCGACCCCGACGACCTCTTTGCCCGCGCCGAATCCACCGCGGCGCTGCCGCTCGCGCCCATGACGCCCGTCGAGCGCACCCATGCCGACTACAGCACCATCGGCCTCACCACCGGCGCGCACCCGATGGCCCTCGTCCGCGAAAAACTCCCCGACCTCTGGCTCGCCTCCGAGCTTGAGCAGGCCAAAAGCGGAACGCTCGTGCGAGTCGGCGGACTCGTCATCTGCCGCCAGCGCCCCGGTACGGCGAAAGGCTTCGTCTTCGTGAGCCTCGAAGACGAAAGCGGCACCGCCAACGTCATCGTCACGCCGCAAATCTTCGAGCAATACCGCCTGCGAATCAGTGAGGAGCCATTCCTCATGATCGAAGGCACCGTGCAAAACCAGGACCGCGTCATCCACGTAAAAGCCCGCCGAATCGAGCCCCTCACCTGCCCCGGCCTAGCCACGCCGCAGTCACATGATTTTCATTGAGAAGCGATGATACGAACCACTCTCCACGGGGTTCTCCTAGCGCGCCCCTCGCGAACAAGTTCGAGAACTTCCCGAAGTCCCGAAGCGCCGCGAATCCCCGCGGCATCGCAGGATTTAATCAATGTCGCGCCGCTCACGGTGCCGCGGTGACGAGAACGCGCAGGAATCGCTTGATGGCGGTGGTGGTGGTGAAGTTGTCGCGCACTTGCAGCGTGGTAGCGCTGTCTATGAGCACGGTAGTCGTGGCGGCACTGAACGATGCGCTGGCGGGGCTGCCGGACGTTTGCACTTGGTAGGTCACGCCCACTTGCTTCGCGATCGTGATGGTGAGGTATCCGCCAATGAGCGTGGCTTGCGGGACGGAATCGGGGAAGTGTGGGTCGAGGCCGAAGGCTTCCTCGATCAGTTCGTTCAGGCCGTCGCCGTCGGTGTCATTGAGCGCGGAGCGCGCAGCTGTGTTTCCGAAGTTAGCGTTCTCCCAAGTGTCGAGAAGCCCGTCGTTGTCGAGATCCGCCGGGTTCGGCAGCGAGGTGATTTCCAAGGAGATCACCTCAAGGGCGGGCACACCCCCTACGGCGGGCAAGTCGGTGTAGGCGCTGACGCGGAGCGATGTGCCGGGGGCGAGATACGTGGGGAGAAAAGACGCGCTGAGAGTGTCGGCGAATATCGCATACACGGAGCCGCCGTAATTCTCCACAAGCGTGAGACCATCGGGGCTGGCGGCGGTCCGTGTGAAGAGCGAGAAAACGGCGCTGGGTCTCGTGCCCAGTGTGGCGGCTGCGGCAGCGATACGGGCGTTCGCTGCGTTGATGTCGGTGGCGACCAGCCCGGTGCCTATGAGGTCATACTCCACCGGGAGCGCGCCGGTTTTTACAAAGGTCGCGAGCGCGGTGAGCGGCATCGGCAGCGTGGCGAGATTGGCGGGTGCGAGCGCCTCGTGGCGGGCATAGACGGCGCGCGCGATTTTGCGCAGCGCGATGCTGCCTGCGTCGTTGCCAGCGAGCGCGGTGTCGAGATTGCGCAGCAGCGTTTGCACGCGGAAAGCGGGCGCAGTCGGGTGCGCGGCGTCGGGCAGTCGCAGCGCGGTGAAGGTCGCCGTGAGCGAGGCGTCGAAGGCGAGCGTGGTGCCGTCCACCACCGTCTCCGAACGGATGGCGAGTTGGTCGCCGATGAGCTTGCCCGCGATGAGCGCGGTGATGCTGCTCACGGGCGTGAGCGTGGCTTCCGCGTAGGGCTGCACGCCGGAATTCGCAGCCGCCCGGAACGCAATCTCCCACGCGCCGCTCGTGTAGCCGAGCTGGAGGGTTCCCCATTCGGGAGCGAGTTGGGAGTTGCTCCAGCCGGCATCGAAGCCATCGGCGTCACCGAGTCCGGCGTTCCAATTCGACGAGCCGGAAATCCAATTCACGCCGCCCCAGCTCCACGGTGTCTCAATGGAAGTCGTGTCCGTTTGCGTCAGGCCAAAGCGCCACGGCTCGATGGGCGTCGTGGGGATGAGCGCGATCATTTCCCGTCCATGCCGCGCGTTGCCGTTCGTCGGCGTGACATCGAAATGTTCGGGTGTGCGGACGACGAGAAACTCCAGCTCGGGCAAAATGCCGAGCGCCGTCACGCGGGCAAATTCAGCCGTCCCACCAATCGGGCCGGTCGCTCCCGTGCCGACGGGATTTCCGAACGGGTCGTTCACCGCGACCGCAGTGCCGGCGTCGGGTCTACCAGCGTCCTGGAGTGTCGCGGTGACATCCACGAGCATCGTGTTCACCGCGGGCTCGACCGTGGCGGGCTTGCTGCCGGCGTTGTTCGGGTTCGAGTTTGCGGCGATTTCATCGCGGTCGGAAAAGCCATCGCCGTCGCTGTCGGGGCCGCCAGCGGGATCGAGGCTGCGCGCGATTTCCACGAAGTCCGGCACGCCGTCGCCGTCCTGGTCTTGCAGCGCGGGCGGCCTGCTGAATTCGTAGCGCGCCGAGTGCGTCGGCGACACGATTCCCGCCACCGTGCGAACGTAATAGTCCACCGTCGTCGGCGAAAAAATCCACGGCGCACTGCCCGCCGACCACGTCGTGAAGGGCGCGGATGCGCTGAGCCGATAGAGCACCGAGCTGCCACCGCTCACGCCGCTGAATGTGATTTTCACCGCCGAGGGATACGTGCCCGCATCCGGCGCGATGTTCACGTCCTCGACCGCAGTGCCGAGAGTGCTGCTGAAAGTGAAAAGCGAAAACTGCGCGTGCAGTTGATTCACCGCCGTGCCGCCGGGCGCCGTCGAGGCCGCGCCCAGTGTCTGCGCCACCGGCGTGCCGATGCCCACGGACGGGCCGCCGTAATTTCCGCTTTGCGCGATGACGCTGAATGGCCCGCCACCCACAGCGACGCCCGTACTCCAATCCGCCGCGCGATACGTGCGTAACAGCGCGACATCCTCGGTGCGAAACAGCGGCGCCGCGAGCAGTAACACGTTTGCCGAAGCCGCGAGCGGACGGTGCGGCGAGAGCGACGTGACCGCAGTTTGCCCCCAGCCACTGGTGCCGTAGTGAAACGTCACCGCCGTCGTGCTCGCCGCGCCAGCCGCCGGAGCAAAAAGAAGGTGAAACATATTTCCCGCCATCGGCACGATGCCGCTCAGCACGCCCGCCGCGCCCGTGGGCGTGAGCATTTCCGGCACAGAGAATCCGCCAGCCGCCGTGTATCCAAAGACCGCCAGCGACCCGTCCGTAAAGCGGGCGAGCACCACCGGCCCGGTGGGTTGCTCCACGACGGCGAGCTGCTCGATGGGTTCGCTGAAAGTCACCAGCGTTTCCGCGCTGAACGTCCACGGTGCGCCCGGATTGATTCGCCGCACACGCACGGTGGCCTGGCCGGGAGTGTAGAAAATCACGTCGGCGCGCGGTGCCTCGAAAGTCGCCGCGACGAACTCTGTGCCCGGGGGCAGCGAGTTCGCGGTGAGCGATTCAGCAGTCGCGACACCGTTGAGTTGCCACGCATGAAACTCAGTGCCGCGGATGTAGGCGAAGAGCGGCGCGGCTGCGGTAGCGGGCACGAGCGAGTTGCCGCGCGCGACTTCGCCTTCCGGCACATTGGCCTGGCTGAGGAGCGTCCACGTCCCGGCGTTCGCCCGCACGGCGCGAAGCTGAGTGCCCATCGCGGGGTCGAGCGTGGCGAACGAAACGAGGTCATCTTCCGCCGTCGGCGAAGGGCCGTTCGGGAGGTCAAAAGCCGCAAGCAATTTTGCGCCGACGCCCGCCGCCTGCACTTCGCGCGGCTCGGTGTAGCCGGTGGTTTGCGGCGAGAGAATGTGCGCGCGATTCGCCGTCGGCGTCGTCGCAGCAAAACTGTCGCCTGCAGTGCCGTTGAGTTTTCCCACCGCGCAGCCCGTGACTGTGCCGAGGCCGCTGGGACGCCCTTCGGCAAAGGTAAGCGTGCCGGTGGCCGAGCTGTAGCCGATGCGATAGACGCCGCTCGTTTTATCGAGCACGAGCACGTCGAGGAAACCGTCGCCATTGAAGTCACCGGCGGCCGAAAATTCGCGCGCGGTCTCCTGCACGGGAGTGCCCGCGAGCAGCGGTGTGGCGGCGAGGAGAAGGAGAAGTGTGAGGCGTTTCATGGTGATGATTCAGTTCGGCACATCCACGGTGTTCGTGACGATGACGCGCTCGATTTCCTTCCCTGGAGTGAAGCGCACGAGCAGGTATTTGTAGCGCGCGCCCTTGATGACGGGCTGGCGGTCGAGCAGCAAAATGTCGTGATCGAAGTTCGCAGCGGTGCGCGGCAAGTCGGTGTTGTTCTTGTGTAGCACAGCGATGAACGGGTCCGTCACCGCCACCTCGCCCTGGTACGTGATGTAGGCAATTTGCTCCATGAGCGGGGAGACTTGCACGATGTCTCCAGGCACATTGGGAAATGCAGTGTTCGCGATTTGCACGCGGTAGAGTGCCACGGGGAGGACGCTGCCGGGGTTGGTTTCTTTAAGCTCATCAAGCGCGACGCCGTCGTTTGTGTAGAGGTAAAACGTCGGAGCGCGCGTGCCGCCCAGCGCGTAAATCAGTGGGCCGTGGCCGGTATCCTGCGGGTCGTAAATTGTGACGGTGTTGCTCGCATCATGCGTCGCATCTTCATACTCGCCGATGCGAACAGCGTTGCCATTCCACGGCGCGAGCTTCGTCGTGCCGAGATACGTCGCTGCGATGCCGGGGTGGAAATCCGCACGCGGAGGCAGCGTGCGCTCAGGCCACGGCACGGGGTTGTTGAGCGTCGCGTGGGTGAGCGAATACGAAAAGGTCCCCACGTTGCTGAAGGCGCCGACGGCGCGTGCGGAGTACTCGCCGGGGCCAACGGCGCGAATCATCACCGTGTAAGTATCGCTCGCCGAAACGGGCAGGTCGGCCTCGAACTCCGGCGTACCGCCGACGCTGAGATGACGCGCGAGGCCGGTCTGGAAAACTGCGAAGTCCAGGCCCGCTGTTTCGGCAACGCTGGTATCCATGTTCAAATGCGTGGCCAGGTCGGCGGAGAGTCCGCTGCCTGTGCTTGCAGCCAATGCGCCGGACTTGCGCGCGACCCAAATTTCAAAACGCTCGACGCCCGCCGTGGTGCAAAACCATTTCACGCGCATCTTGGTATTCGTGATGGGCAGCAGCGATTTCAGCGGCTCCAGCATCGGCGTCGGCAGCGCGGCGATGACGGTGAGCGGTGCGCCCTGCGTGACGAGTGCGCTGGGGTTACTGTTCGCGTCGAGGGTTTGCAGGAAGTACTCGACGGTCGCGCTGGCGGCGAGTTGCGAGGTGTCCTTCCACGTTGTGATGGGGAAGGTGGTTTCGCCCTGCGTGACGAGCGTCTGCACGCCGTCATTCACGCGGCGGTAGATGCGGTATTCCTTCGCATCGACGGTCGGCAGGAATGTTCCGCAAACATCTGTCGCTGCGCCGGTGAGCGGGTTCGTCGCGTCGTGCCGCCAGCCCGTGAGTGTGCCGTCTGCGGTGCTGGCGCTGAGTCCGGCGTTCCATTTTGCGAGGATGAAATTGCCTGCCATCGCGTCGGGAGCATTCGGGCTGGCGACCCACACGGACACTGCTCCCGAGGTCGTTCCGATGCGGCACTCGAAAGGGCGGTCGCTGGAGTAATCAAGAATCGTGGAGCGCAACACCGCGACGAGATTGCCGGCGGTATTTTTTGCAAAGCGAGCGCGTCCAAGCCGAATGATGCCCTGCGGTGAGGACCAACGAAACTCCGCCCAATCCAGCCCGCGCGCGACAGTGCTTTCGCAAGTGAGGACGTAGTGCGCCTGATCCTTCGTCAGCCCCACGAGTGGCACCTGCGTGAAGTTGGTGAACGTGAGGGATGGCCCGAACGACGTGGTGATTATCGTGCCGGGACCGCCGCCGACGGCACCGCCAGGAAGCGGGCCTTTGCGGTCGCGCAGCACGCCCCACGCGGGCGCGCTGTTGCCGGAGATGTTTACTGAGACGCTGCCATCGGCGGCGCGCACGGTGTAGTAGTAGGTCTTGCCGAAGTCCGCGGCATCGGGCGCCGGCTCATCCACTATGGCCCACGCGGGCGGCGGCACGCTGCCGTCGTCGGTAAATTTCAACGTGCCGGCGGGCAGCACGGCGATGAGATTGCGCTCGGGTTTTCCCGTCACGGGATCGAGCTGCGCGGCCTTGTTGGGAATCTCGTGCGGCGTGCGCCAGCGATAGACATACCACGCGGAAACGGTCTCGCCGGGCGGCAGCACGGGCGCATCCCACTCGATGAGGAAACGCTGGTCGCGCACGACGCCGTTGTAGCTGGCGACGCTGCGGACGCGCGTATTGCGCGGCGGATTCGGCCCGACGCGGTCGAGGATTCGCACGAGCGTTCCCGCCGATGGCTGGCCGGGGTGCCCGAGCGTATCGCGGGCGGCGACGAAGTAATAAACGCGCGTGTCGTCTGTAAAAAGCGCGCCGCCGGGACGGAAGCGATTGTTGTCATCAATGGCGAAAAACGTGGTCGTATCCGTCAAGTTCGCCGCCTCGACAGCGGTGAGCAATTTCGGCGGCAGAATGGCGAATTCATTCACTCTCCTCGTCTGAGCTTCGGCGGTGAGTGCGGCGATAGTTGGCGCGGCGAGATGCCAGCCGTGGCTCTCGGCGACGGAATTCGGCACGCGGTAGAGATTGAAGCCGTGATGCAGCGGCGCGACGTCGCGCAATGCGTTTGGCGTGGCCCAGCGCAGCGTGGCGTTGAGGTGGCCTTTGGGCGAGGCGTCGGGCACTTCCACGGGCGCACCTGGCGCGGGCAGGACGAAGGGCGCGACGGGGTCGAGCGTCACGCGACCGATGACGCCGTTGTCCTTGTTTGCGGCTTTGTCAAAGTCACGCAGTTCGTAAGTCACCACGCCAGCGCCAGCGAGTTGATCGGCGTGCGCGCGGCCTGCGCACAGCGCGAGCGCGGGGTGCTGGAGCGCGAGCACGTCCAGCCGCCGCGCCTGCTCGTTGTTTGTCCGGGCGGCGCTCAGGAGCGCGTTGATTTGCGCAGCGAGTGTGATGTTGTTCGCCAGCGTGGCGTCGCCGAGCAGGTCGTGCAGCATCATCGTGAGGTCGGGCAAATCCTGGCCGACTTTCTGCGAGAGCGGCAGCAGCGCGTTCACCGTTTGCGTGTTGCTCGCCGGCTCGATCACGGCGAGGCGGGCGAATGGCGCGGCGGAAGCGGGGCCGCCATTTTTGCGATACACGGCGACGACGCGGCCCGAGAGCACGGCGGGCGTCGTCGGCTGCCACGAGAGCCATGCGTAGGTGTCCGGCCCGGATGTCGTGGTGATGCCGGTGAAAATCAGCGAGTCGCCAATACCGGACTGCGCGGGCGCGACGCCTGCGACGCTCAGGAGTGCAGTGATGATGAGTAGGAAGATGCGGTGCATTTTTGTGATGAAGTTAGAATTCCACCTTCCAGCCGGTGCTGTCGGTGTAGTTGAAGTCGCAGTGGAAATTGGCCTCTACGCGGAAGGGACGAATGCCTGCGCTCCCGGAAACTCTCCCCACACCGGCGAAGGCGTAAGTGTTGCCAGTCTTTGCGCCGACGAGGTCCACTTCGCCGGAGACGCTCACGACGCAGAGCGCGTCGCCGTAGATGCCGAGCGAGAGCCGCCCGCCATACGTCGGGCCTTCCGCCGCGAAGAAAACGCCTGCGCCTGCCTTCGCCGAGATGTCGAAAAAACAAGTGCCCGTGGTGAAGATGGGCATTGTCACTTCGCCGTAAGCGTAGATTCCGGTGAAGGTATCGCCGGGCAGGATAGAGGCCACGAGCGGGTCAATGAGGATGATGGGGTCGAGAGTGCAGGACTGCCCGAAGAACACGCCGCCGCCCAAGCCGTAGCTGCCGAACTCCATGCCGACGACAGCGGCGAAATAGTTCTCCGCGTGCTGATCGTTGTCGGGGATGCTGAACATCGCGTCCGCCGCGAGCGTGGTGATTTTGAACGTCTCGAATGAGATGCTGCCCTGCGTCATTTCAAAGCCGCCGCCGAAGCCGATGGGCACGCCCCCGTCGAACGACGCCTTGATGTCGAGATCGGCGCGGGTGTCCGGGCCGAGGCTGAGGCCGGTCCACGCGATGGGGATATTCAGCGCGCCAATCGTGACCTCGACGTATGACTCGCCTGTGCCAGCGCAGAATTCCGGGCCGTCGGAGTCGAGTTCCTTGATCTCTATGAAGCCCGCGAGCGTCATCGCGTCGGGCGCTTTCAGTTCCAGCATCGCGTCGAGCCGCAGCGAGTCGAGGCTGTCGCCGTTGATGTGCGCCGCACCGGTGATGGAGCCTGCGGCGAGGTTGTTGCCGAGCGGGCCGGTGAATTTGTCTATCGTCGTGTCCAGCTCCGCGAGCACCGGCGAGAGCGCGTCGCGAATGGCGAGATTGAGCGAGGCGAAAGCGGTGTCCACCGCGCCGTTGAATGTGCCCTGCAAATCGTAGAGCCGCTCTTTCACCGCGCCCTGGATGTCGGCCATCATTTGCGTGGCGTAAAGTTCGTCTTTCACCATCTGCGCGATGGCGGCGTGCCACTCGTCGCCCAGCGCATCGAGTGCGCCCGCAGCGGCGACATCCTCGGCTTTGATAGCGGCAAAGAGCGCCTCCGACTGCTCACCGACGCTCAGCGTCAGGTCGTCAATTTGCGTGCTCGCCGCTGCGATGATGTCGCGCAGTTCGTCGCCAAAGCCGGTGCCGTTTTGCAGCTCCGTGCGCAGCGTGCTCACGATGGCCCGCACCTCGGTGAGCGCCGTCGTGGCGGCGTCGAGCGTGGGGTCTTGCGCAGCGATGAGCGCGTTGAGTTCCGCCGCGATGGAGCCGGAGGGAACGGCGGTGTTCAGCGTATCCACGAGTGCGGCGGCGGTGAGTTCGAAGATTTCGCGACGGAACTCGCCGCCGCCGACATCCACTTGTTTCAGCAAGCCATTCGCGGTGCCGCCCGAGACTTTCGGCACGGTGTTGATGACGGAATCAATGCCCTGCTCAATCTTCGCCAGCCGCAGGTCGAGGTCGGAGAGCAGGCTCTTTGGATTCGCGTAGGTCGCGCCGAGATTGTTGAGCGCGACTGGAAGTTGGTTCGCGGGGATGGCGAGGAAATCAGCGGCGGCATCCTGGAGGTCGGCGCCAGTCCATACGCCGTCGGCCATCTCGGCTTTGATCACGGCGATGAGTCCATCCACCGGAAGCGCGATGGCGGCATCCACCGCGCGGCCCATGAGATCTTCCGCCTCATCGCTGAGCGCGTTTCCGAATTCGTCCACGCCGCTTTCCAGCGCGGCGACAACATCCGTGCCCGCCGCTGAGATGAGCGCGGAGGCTGTGCCGGTCGCGTCGTCCACGGCGTTGAAGACGAAGTTTGTGAGGCTGATTTCCGGCAGCCCATCGTAGCGCAGGCCGAAGGTGATTTCGGCGTTGTTCGCATCGAGGAAGAGCAACTCGTGCTGTGTGCTGATGATGCCGAGCAGGTCGCTCTCCACCGGGCCGCGCGAGAGGAAATTGAACGACGTGTTCGACCACTTTAGCGGGTAGTCGAAGTCCACGACGCTGAGCCAGAGTTTGTTCGCGCGCGGCAGGTAGAGGTCGGTGCTGTCGTCGGTCGTCTTGCGGTAGGCGTCGAGCGTGACGACGAGCGGAAGGCCGCGATGCGTCACGTCAAAAGTAGCGGCCTCGAACGGCGAGAGCCCGCCAGAATCCGTCCAGCCCAGCGCGGCGGACCAGCCGCCCATGAAGTAAAGCGGCGAGAGCGTATCCGCCGCCGCGCAGCTCGCGTGGAGGTTGACTTCCATGTCCTCGAAAAACGGAACATCGAGCGTGCCGAAGAGGCTCCAGTAGCCGGTGGCCGCGCCGGTCGCGTTGTTCAGATACGCGCCCTGGCCGGGGAAGAACGTGTAGCTTTCCCCCGTCGTGCCGGTGACGGTGACGAAGGGCGGGAGGATGAGCCGCGTCGGCACCGTCTCGGCGAGGGGAATGTTCGTAATGTCGAGTTCGGTGGCGAAATTTCCATCCGGTTTGATGCCGAGTGCGCCCGTGAATGGCGCGGTGAAGTGAGATGCATGGGCGCTGAAACCAAGCACCAGCGTGGTGCCGGCGGCGGGGTCGCATTTATCCGTCGGGACGAAATCGCAGGTGAACGGCGTGAACGGCGCGTTCCAGAAATCGAACTCCTTCGAGTCCACGAGACCAGCGCCCGTGACATCAATCAGCACGAGCGACCCCTCGCACGAGAGTTCAAGGCGTGTGAAATCGAGGGAGAAATTGACCGGCGCAGGCAGCGCGAGACTGCCGTTCGTGAGTGTGTCCTCCATTTCATTCGCGAGAAACGAAAAGCCGTAGTCGGTGAAAGTGAACGCGTATCCCGCCAAGAGCGCCGATCCGGGAAAGCCCGCGGGCACGGCTTCGTGGATGCCGGTGACGCCGCTGCGGCGCGCGTAGTATTTCGAGCGGGTCGTGAGCGGGTAGTCGCCGTAGGGCGTGCCTTGCAAAGTGCTCTGGCCGAGCACGCCGCCGCTCGTGCAGCGGAAATTCATGCCCGGATAATCGCCGAGTCCGAGCAAGTAGGCGGCGGTGATGGGGCGCTCGGCGATGGCGGGATTCGCGGGATTGTAGCCGCTCAGCAGCAGCACCGCCGCGCCGTCTTCAAAGCCGAAGAGATTTTGGTCGCCGCGCAAAAAAGTGCCGGCCATGAGGAAATTCCCCTCGGTGAAAGTTCCCGCCCTGTGCGCGAATTGCCCCGCCTCCTCGCTCCAGCCCCACGAGAGATTGCCCGGCACGACGACGCTGCCCGCCGCTTGCAGCCCGCCATCGGCGGTGAAGTTCAGAGTGCCCGCCGTGGGCGTGAAAGTGATGCTCGAAATTTTTTGCACGCCGCATCCGCTTTCCACCGACTCTTGGCAGTGCTGCCAATAACTGACGCTGAGCGGGTCCGCGCTCGCGAGGCTGCTCGATGCGACGCCGATGAGGTCGCCCGCGATGGTGATGCTGCTCGCAGCGTTCCATTTCACCGTGGCATTGTAAGGGAAGTGCGTGGTGAATTCGCCCGCACCGAGGCCGATGGTGCCGGAGAGTTCCGCGCCGCCGCTGACTCCTTTTACCACGCTGATTCCGGTGGCCGTGGTCGCGGTGTTGTAGAGGTGGTCGTTCGATCGTTTCTTCGCCATTGAAGGATCAGAGTACTCCGCCGAGTAGCTGGCGAGCAGGTCGAGCAAAGGCTTGCGGATCGAGCGCGCGGAGCTGTTGCCGCATAGGAATTCTCCCGTCGCGACCTCCCACGAGAGCGATGTCGTTTCGATGAAAACCGGCTTCGTTTCCTCGCATAAAAAGAAATCGCCCTGCGCGAACGTCGCGACCACCAAAGGGCCGATAGGCGAGAGATCTTGCGCGAGGTCAGTGGTCGGAAATGGGACGACGGTGTCGAGCAAGCCGGTCGCGTGATTTGCCGTCCAGCCGACGCCCGCGGGCAGGAATGCGGAGAGGCTGCCGTGTGCGCCGAGGGTATCGAGCGTCATGCTGCCGAGTTGGAAATAGACGCCATTCACCGTGCCGGTGATTGCGAGTGCGGGCGAGCCGACAGGCCCGAGCGCGACGCTGAGAGCACCGCCGAAAGCGTTGCCGGGCAGAAAGTCCGCGACGCCATTTGCGCCGAGCGAAATGTTTAGCACCTGCCCGGTGCCGTAGTGTGCCTCAGGGCGGCCATCTACCGTGCCGCTATTTCCATCGGGCGTGATCTGCCGCCACACCGCACCGGGCGGCGGGTTCGGGCCGAAGTATTGCACCGGCGCGCTGGCGAAGTGGGTGAAGTGCGTCGTGATGCTGCCGAAATTGAGCTGCCCGCTGTAGTGGTAGATGAATTTCGGAGCGGACGAATTCGTGTTGTCCGTGCGGACGTTCCCGAACGGCGGGAGATCGATGTGCGAGATGGTCGCCTCGAAGCGGTGATTCACCAGCGCGAGAATCTGAGTCGGGTCCACCATGATGACGGCGATGCCCGAGATGAGCGCGGGCGTCTTCGGAGCGCCTGCGGCATAGCTCGCGAGCGGAGCGGAGGCGAAAATCGTGCCGGTCGCCGTGGACGCGATTACCGCGCCATCGCTGTCGCGCTTGATGGACTGTGCGAGATTGCAGACGACGTTTTTATTCACACTCGCGCCGAGCCAGTCGTCGTAGCGGTAGAGATTGTAGGCGACGGTGACGGGCACCTTGTTGTTCGTCGGGTCCGTCTCCAGCAGCCAGTCCTGCGCAGTGGTCACATCAATGTCCGTGATCCACGCGACCACGTTCAGATCGTTCGAAGCCGAGTCCGCGCCGGGGAAGTGAATGTAAGTGCGCCCTGTGAGCGCCGTCTTCGTCGCCACCACGGCGCTGTTGGTGAGATCGAACACGCTCAGTTTTGTGCGATACAAAGTGCCGGGCACCAGCGTCGGGGAGAGCGCGGGGACGATGGATGCATTCGTCGTCACCACGCCCGACGAACCCGCTGGCAGCGTCACGGAATCCGACGCGACGACGACATCGTTCGGGTCAATGAGCGTCCAGTCGGCGCGATAATTTCCCGCGACGGCGAAATTGATTTCCGCCTCGGTGTGGATGCGCTGGCGGTTCGTCGTCGGGTCGCCGTCGGTGCGGTCGGCCTCGATGATGTAGCCCGTGTAGTTGGTGATCTCCGCGGAATTGATCACCGCCGGCACGAGCGCGATGGAGCCGGACAGGCCCGTGGAATCGCCGGCGTTGTTCGCGCCCGGGCCATCGCCCACGACGAAGTCCACCGTGCCGCCCGCAGCCAGCGTCAGCGTGAGGCTAAACGTGACTGCGGAACCGGCGCCGTTGCCATTCACCGCGCCGTTAAATTGCGCCACGCCATTGCGCATCACATGCACATCCGTCGAGGTCCCCGTGCTGTCCTGCCCCACGAACGCGCCCGTCACCGTGTAATCCCCGGCGACCGGCGCCGTGAAGCGCACCACCGCAAATTCGCCGCCCGGCCCCGGATACAGCGACATCGCCCCCGGCCCCACCGTGAGCGTATTCTGAGTGATCGCCGTCGCCGTCGGATTATGCGCCACCCACGGCACACCGCCGCCGAGGTTCGTCCGCCAAAAATCCAGCCCGCCCGCGGTAGTCCCCTGAGCCGCGTGAGTCGTGAGCGCGCCACCCAGCGTAGTTGTGTATCCGTACCTCCACGGCCCCTGCGGGTTGCTGGCAGTGGAAAAACTCCCCGCGATATCGATTGCGCGCACAGTGAGCGCGGAAAGCAGCGCGAATGCGAAGATGGAAAAAGTGCGTATATTCATAGCGGTTCAAAAGGAGATGCACGCTTTCGGTGGGGAGGTTGCAGTGCAGGGGGATATTTCTTTCCCCCGGCTGATTGCCATTCTACAGACTCGGCCCATGCCACACTCCACCGCACGACCATCGCCCTTCCCGCAGACCGCGTGGTCGCGCGTGCTCAGTGCCCGCGATGCGCAATCGCCCGATGCGCGCATGGCTCGTGAGGAAGTATGCCGCGCGTATTGGTCGCCCGTGTATTCCTACTACCGCGCGCTAGGCTGCGACCGCGAGGACGCGTTGGATCTCACTCAGGAATTACTCGCCGATTTTTGCGCTGGTGGCGGGCTGGAGCGCGTCACGCCGGATGTCGGCAGCCTGCGCAGCTATCTCAAAACGACGGCGCGAAACCGCCTCACCAATTTTCGCCGCGATACCTCCGCGATCAAGCGCGGGAGCGGGGCGTTTCATCTGCCGCTGGAGGAGCTCGACGACAGCAATGTCCCTGCGGACCCGGAGAAGGCAGACGCATTTTACGACCAGCGATGGGCATGGACGATCTTTCGCCGGGCGATGGACCAGCTTTCGGAAAACTACACGTCGCGAGGCAAGGGCGCGCTGTTCGATGCGCTGAAGGGCGGGCTGATTTCCCAGGATTCGCTGAAACCTTACTCGGAACTCGGTGCATCGTTCGGTGTGGGAGAAGCACAAATAAAACTCGAAGTTCACCGGGCGCGGAAGCGCCTCGCGGATACCTTGCGCCAGGAAGTCCTCGGGACGCTCGGGCCGGACAGCGATGTCGCTGCTGTGGAATCGGAACTGCGCTATCTGCTCCGGGTTCTCGCGCATGGCTCCTGAACCGAAATGCCCTCGTTGCACCGAGCCTCTCGCGCAAGGCAGCATCCACGGCCTCTGCGCATCGTGCCTCGCTCGCAGTGTGGATGATTTGCTGAACCTCTCGGAGCCGATGCCGCCGAGTGATTTGCCTCCGACGCTGCCAGGCTACGAGCTTCTCAGTGCGCTCGGCATCGGCGGGATGGGGCAGGTTTTCGAGTCCACTGAGCACTCGACTGGCGAGCATGTCGCGGTAAAAATCCTCGCTCCTCGCTGGACTGCCGATGAGGAAGCGGCGGCGCGATTTCGCGCGGAAGCGGAGGCGCTCCGGCAACTGGAGCACCCCGGCATCGTCAAAATTCGAGGCACTGGCGAGACGGATGACGGGCGGCTCTTTATCGCGATGGAGCTCGTAGTCGGCTGCGATCTCGGACGGCTGCTGCGCGCGGAGAAACTGCCGCCTGCGCGTGCTTACGAGATTTTCCTGAAAGTCTGCGCGGCGCTGGAACACGCGCACAGCCGGGGAATCGTGCATCGCGATGTGAAGCCGTCGAACATCCTCATCGGGCGCGATGGCACGGTGAAGCTCGCCGACTTCGGCCTCGCGAAACATCTCGCCGACGAACACACGAACTACGGCATCGGCAGCCTCACGCAGACTCGCGATACGTTCGGCACGCCTTACTACATCGCACCGGAAGCTCTTCGCGGGCGTAGCGATTCCACGCCCGCCGCCGATGTGTATGCGGCCGGCGTCCTGCTCTATCACTTGCTCACAGGCACGCCGCCGCTGGGAAATTACACGCCGCTCAGCACCGCCGCAGGTCTCCCGCGCAGCGCCGACACCGCGCTGGCAAACGCCTTGCAAGCCGACCCAGCCAAACGCAGCGAGGACCTCGCCGCGCTTGTGCGAAGCGTCGAATCTGCGCAGCGCGGGCAATCACGGCATCGCGGGAAAATGATCGCGCTCGGAGTCGCCGTCATCGCCGCGACGTGGACGCTCGGCTGGCTTGCCGGTCGCCCAAAACCGCCGCCGCCGCCGCCGGTGTTCGCCAGCCCCACGCTCGCGACGACCGCCGCGCCGTGGACGAACAGCCTCGGCATGAAGTTCGTGCCCGTCAGCGGAAAAGACGTGCTCTTTTCTGTCTGGGAAACGCGCCGCCGCGACTACGAAACCTTCGACCAGGCGAGCAAGGTGGCAATGCCGGAATGGCGGCTCACCGCGCGCCAGCAGCGCGGGAGGCGCGAGCGCGTGCAAGTGCTCACCACCGGGGGATGGAAAGAAGCGGAGGCTTATTGGAGTGAGCCAGGCTTTCCGCAAACACCCGACGATCCCGCGGCAGGCATCGCGCAAATTGATGCTGAACTTTTTTGTAACTGGCTCACGATGATCGAACGCAAGGAAGGCCGCCTCACCGCTGCTCAATTCTACCGCCTCCCCACCTTCGCGGAATGGAACGCCGCCGCCGCCGGCGCGCCGGAAATCCCCGGCAACTGCGCCGGCGAGGAAGCCCGCATCTCCCCATGGCCCGCCGCGTGGCCCGTGCTCGCGCGGCGCGATGATTTTCCCCGCACCGCGCCCGTTGGCAGCTTTCCCGCATTGCCGAATGGACTGCACGACATGAACGGCAACGTGAGCGAATGGACAGCCAGCGAATCGCCGATCCGTCCGCTCACGCGAAATAACGAGGCCTACCGCATCCGCGGCCCGTCCTGGGCCACCGGCAAGCCCGCCGAACTCAGCCTCGATCACCGCCGCTACGCCCTCCGCCGCCAGGCCATCGCCGATGTCGGCTTTCGCTGCGTGCTAGACCTCGGGACCGAAAGCCTGGACGTGATAGCGGACGAGAGCCACTAGTCGCATTCGCCCCGTTCAATAAATCGGAGGGAACACGGGAGGTGTGGAAAATCACGGAAGTGTTTGCGTCGCCACGCGCAAGTTCTTGGGGACGCTCGCTTCAACAAGGGCCAATTCGTGGTGCTCACCGCCTGCGAATCAGCGAAGAGCCCTTCCTCATGTTCGAAGGCACCGTGCAAAACCAGGACCGCGTCATCCACGTAAAAGCCCGCCGAATCGAACCCCTCACCTGCCCCGGCCTCGCCGCCCCGCAGTCGCATGATTTTCATTAAAACCGAAAGCCGGATAAATTCTCTCATCCCTCCACTAGACGCAAGCCGCCGGACATGATTCAAAGCACAGCGATGAATTCCACAGAACCGTCACCCATCCCGACTTTGCCTGAGAACGCGACGCCCGAGGAGAAAGACCTCCACTGGCTGAAACATGTCTATCGCGGAGATTCCGAGAAGCAGCTTACGATTCGAGCGATCATCACTGGTGGCCTCATCGGTATGGCGATGACGCTGGCCCACCTTTATACATCGCTCCAGCTCGGGTGGGGCTTCGGCGTGGCCATCACAGCCTGCGTGATTTCATACGTCGTCTGGAATGCATTCGCGAAGCTCACCGGCGGCACGCCCCTGACGATGCTGGAAAACAACTGTATGCAGAGCACCGCCAGCGCGGCGGGATACTCGACGGGCACAACTGTCTCCAGTGCGTTTGCCGCACTGCTTCTCGTGCAGGGCACTCATCAGCCCTGGTACGTGCTCGCGCCCATGGTGCTCTTCACGGCCATCCTTGGTGTCTTTATCGCGATCCCGATGAAGAAGCAGATGATCAATCACGAGCAACTCCCGTTTCCCAGCGGGCTTGCCGCAGCGGAAACACTGCGGAGTCTCTACACTGCGGGCACGGAAGCCATCGCCAAGGCAAGGGCGTTAATATGGTCACTTGCGGCGGGAGGAGTCATCGCGGTCTTGCGCGGATGGGAACTCATCGCGAAAGCGCAATCATCCGCCGGACAAAAGCCGGGAATCATCGACTGGCTGGCGAGGAACTTCCATATCCCCCACGAGTTTTCCCTCCAAAATCTCAGCCCGATCGCGGGAAAGAAGCTCTCCGGTCTCGCCTTTGACCCCAGCGGCATGCTGATCGCGGCTGGGATGATGGTGGGAGTGAGGGTCTCGCTTTCTATCCTGCTCAGCGCCGCGATTTCCTACTTCGTCCTCGCGCCATGGCTGCACGGCCTCGACCTGGCAAACGCCGCAGTCGCCGGGTATGTTCCTTCGTTCAAGGTTCGGGACGATGAGTTTTATCCCGTGAGCTGGTCCCTGTGGCTTGGCACATCGATCATGGTTTTCTCCAGTCTTATCGCGCTGGCGCTCCAGTGGAAGACCATCGCCCGCGCATTTCAGAAGCGCAAAGGAGGTGCCTCAAATGACGCGCTCGACCGTGTGGAGGTGCCCGGGAGCTGGTTCTGGCTCGGCGCAATCCCCTCGGGCATCGCGCTCATCATCACAATGTGGCTTTCATTTCACATCAATCCGCTGCTCGGACTCGTTGCGGTGATCCTCTCATTCGCCATCGCGCTCGTTTGCTCGCGGGCGACTGGCGAAACAGATACCACGCCGACAGGAGCGATGGGGAAGGTCACGCAATTGACCTTTGCGTTGCTCCCCGGTGCCGCCGGAAACACCACAGTGAACCTGATGTCCGCCGGTGCCACGTCCGCCGTGGGGTTGTCATCGGCTGACTTGCTCACGGATCTAAAGAGCGGCTATCTCCTCGGCGCAAACCCCCGAAAACAGTTCATCGCCCAACTCTCAGGAGTATTCTTCGGGACCATCGCTGTCATCCCATTCTGGTATCTCATGGTGCCCGACAAAGCGGCTTTGGAGAAATTCCCGGCCATTGCCGCCAAGACATGGAAGGCCGTCGCCGACCTGCTCACACAGGGCGTCCACATGCTCCCGGCGAAGGCGCTTCCGGCGATCGTCATCGGAGCATTCATCGGGATGCTTCTTCCCGTCCTCGAAAAGCTGGCCGCAAAGCATCGTGCGTATCTTCCGTCCGCAATGGGCCTCGGCCTCGGGCTCGTAATGCCGTTTCAAAACAGCCTGTCATTCGCAATCGGCGCCGTGATCAGTTGGGCATGGGTGCGTGCGAAGCCGAAGCAGGCCGAGGACTACAATGTGCCGATCGCGTCGGGGCTCATCGCAGGAGAAGCTTTATTTGGCGGATTTGTCGCCATAACCTGCACGGCCATAGGGCTCTATTACTCTGTCGCGAAGTAACTTTTCATAGAACGATTTCCGCAAAACGCCGCCCGCCCGATAAAAAACACAGCGCCCCGAAATACCCTCTTGCCAGATTGCGCGAGCCCCCTATCCTCCCGCCCCCTTTACCCTGATAAACCATGGCATTTCCGCTCGCATCACTACTACAAGAACACGGGATCACCTTCGCAATCGCTTGCGGCGGTGTCTCTCTGATCGCTGCCCTCTGGCTGATTAAATCGCTGCTCTCCATCTCGCCCGGCACGGACAAGATGCAGTTCATCGCCAATGCCATCGAACAAGGGGCTAAAGCCTATCTCGCACGTCAGCTCGTCTCCATTTCCGCCATCGGAGTCGCCATCGCGCTGCTCGTGCTTTGGAAAAAGGACGCGCCGACCGCAGTCGGATTTGTCGTCGGTGCGGTATGCTCGCTCGCCGCGGGGTTCATCGGCATGCGCATCGCAGTGAAGGCAAACGTCCGCACTGCGCAAGGTGCCCGCGAAAGCCGGAAGAAAGCGCTGCAAGCGGCGTTCAGCGGTGGCGCGGTGACCGGGCTCCTCGTAGTCGGCCTCGCACTCATCTCGACCGGTGCATTTTATCTCCTCGTCGCCAAGTATGCGCCGGGCAAGGAAATCAGCAGCCTCGTAGGCGTGGCGCTCGGCGCTTCGCTCATCTCGGTGTTCGCACGGCTTGGAGGCGGTATTTATACCAAGGCGGCGGATGTCGGCGCAGACCTCGTCGGCAAAGTGGAGCAAAACCTCGAAGAAGATGACCCAAGAAACCCGGCCACCATCGCAGACAACGTCGGCGATAACGTGGGCGATTGCGCAGGCATGGCTGCGGACGTTTTTGAAACCTACGCGGTCTCGCTCATCGGCGCAGTGCTCGTCGGAGCGCTGACCACCGCGGCGGGAGCCTCGGCAGCCGCAGTGGCGTATCCGTTTCTCCTCGGCGGAGCAGCCGTGATTGCGAGCATCATCGGCGTGCTTTACGTCAACGCGACGAACGCGAAACCAGCCGCAGCACTCATGGGCGGCGTGCTGGTCAGCAGTGTCATCTCGGCGGCTGCATTCTGGCCAATCACCCAGCAGATCTTCCCCGCAGGCCTCGCAATGAAGGACGGCGTGACGCTCACCACGAACGGCATCTTTTTCGCCAGCCTCGTCGGCCTCGCCATGACAGGACTGGCTTGCTGGATCACGAATTACTACACATCCACCGAACACGGTCCGGTTCGGAAAATCGCGAAGGCTTCCGAGACGGGCCACGCGACAAACATTATCGCCGGACTCGCCATCGGCCAGCAGGCCACGGCGCCCATGGTTCTCTGCATCGGCGGCGCCATCTGGGCCAGCCACTCGTTCGCCGGCCTCTACGGTATCGCCATCGCAGTCATGGCCATGCTCTCCATGGCTGGCATCATCATCTCGCTCGACGCGTTTGGCCCCATCACCGACAACGCTGGCGGCATCGCAGTCATGAGCGAACTCCCCGCCGAAGTTCGCAAGGCGACCGACGAACTCGACGCCGTGGGCAATACGATGAAAGCCGTCACCAAAGGCTACGCCATCGCCAGCGCGGGTCTCGCGGCGGTTGTGCTGTTCGGAAGTTACTTCGTCGATTTGCAGGATCATCTCATCAAGCATGGAGCCAGCGCGGCGAAACTCGCGAACGACCTGTCGTTCTCACTCAACGACCCGAAAGTCATCATCGGCCTCTTCATCGGCGGTCTCCTGCCGTATCTCTTCAGCGCATTCAGCATGAGCGCAGTCGGCCGCGCAGCGGGCGCAGTTGTCACGGAAGTCCGCCGTCAAATCGCAGCAAAACCCGGCATCCTCATCAAGGGCGGCGACGACAAACCCGACTACGGAACCTGCGTCGATATCGTCACCAAGGCGGCGCTCAAGGAAATGATCATCCCGGCGCTTCTCCCAATCGTGACCGTGATCGCAGTCGCGGCGCTTCCTGATGGCGCGAAAATCCTCGGCGGCGTCCTCGTCGGCAGCATCGTCACCGGCCTCTTCATGGGGGTCGCGATGACCAGTTCCGGCGGCGCATGGGACAACGCGAAGAAATACATCGAAGACGGCCATCACGGCGGCAAACACAGCGAAGCCCACAAGGCCAGCGTCACCGGCGACACCGTAGGCGACCCATACAAAGACACCAGCGGCCCGGCGATCAACCCGATGATCAAAGTCGTGAACATCGTGGCGATTCTCATCATCCCAATTTTCTTCTAACCGGAAGGAGAGGAACCAATTCCGCAAAGCCGCCGAGCCCGAGAGGCACGGCGGCTTTTGCCTGTAGCCATGAAATCGCACTCAAGAAGTTGCAAAGGGGCCGGCAATCGGTAAATTAGGGCTCCCCCACTCCGACCATGACAAAAACCTTTAAGATACTCCTCGCAGCATCGTCACTGACGATTCCCTTACAAACACTTGCCGAGCAAGTCGTGGTCTCCGAGATCATGTATAATCCGCCCGGCGCGCTGCCGGAGTTTATCGAGCTCTCAAATGTCACCGCGACGCCGCTGGACATGGCGCTGTGGCGTTTTAGTGATGGGGTCGATTTTACGTTCCCGAATTTCAACGCGGGTACGCCATCCGCGCATCTGCTGCTGCCGTACGAAAAGATTCTGATTTCCTCGGCGAGCGACGCAGCGACGCGCGCGGCCTATCCGGGAATTCCCGGCGGTGTGCGGATTTTCGGTCCATGGGGCGCGACCACTTCGCTCGATAACAACGGCGAGCGCATCTCGGTGAAGGATAAAAACGGCGTGGTCGTCTGCACGGTGAGCTACAGCGATGGCGGGAAATGGGCCGTCGCGCCCGACGGCGCAGGGCATTCGCTCGTGCTCGCAGATGAGGATCAGGCAATCGACGACTGGCGGGTGTGGCGCGCGAGCACGAACCGACTCGGCTCGCCCGGCGTGGCGGACCCGGCGGCTCCGGCAGCCGGGCTGGCACTGAATGAAGTGCGCTTCAATACGACCACGGGTCGCGTCGAGTGGGTGGAATTACGAAACAACTCCGCGACGACCACGGTCTCGGCGAATACGATGATCCTATCCGC
>JAYUSJ010000099.1:0-2277 GCA_043755735.1 Verrucomicrobiaceae bacterium
CTTGAAAATATGACCGGCTGCATCGGGGAGCGTGAAGTCCGCCTTCTCCGCGATCAACTCGCCATTGAGCCAGAGCTTCGCCACATCATCGCTCACGCGGAGGACGACAGTATGCGGCCTGCCGTAAGCGATCTTCTTTTTGTGGCTCATGGCACCCAAGCCGTCGATCTGGTAGCAAAGCAGCCCGTCGTGGAGAAAGAGCGCCTTTGCTCCCTGCGCCTTCTCGCCCGTCGGCGAAGTCATGGAAAACAGCGGGCCATTTCCATTGGCGACGAACGAAACCATCGCGGTGAAATCCCTGCCAAAATTGAGCTTTGCATCCGGGAAATCCATCGCGCTCGTTTTCACCAGCGCGGGCAACTCCTCCGGCCCGCGCACCAGCTTTCCAGCAGCCCACACGCGCAATATCGGCAGGCTATTCGCGGGATGCTCCACCGCGATGTCATGCGGCCCAGCGCCATTGAGCGGGAGGGTAAAAGCATCGCTGAATTTCACCTTCGCCGGTCCTTCGAGATGCAGGCGGTAGTTCTGCGGCCACTCTGCCGCATCCAGCGGCAGCGCATCACGCGGCGGCGCGGCGAAAGAAAGCGAGGCTGCAAGGGCAAACAGGTGTGCGGTAAAGCGTTTCATCATGATGGTAGAGTTTCGAACTGCGTCTTACTTGCCCAGTTTCTGTCTGCTGAGCGCCTTTAGCTCCTCGTGCGTCCACGGGGTTTTCCGCTCGGCGGTTTCTTTCCGGGCGAGGGCGATCTCAGCGGCAGCCACGGGTTGTTTCCAGGAATGCCAGCGCTGACCGATGAAGTTCAGGACGCTGGCGAGTTGGTCGTCGCTGTAGGTTCCTTCCAATGGAAGCATCAGCCCTTCGCCGTAAGCCACGTCGTCGATAGGGCCGGTCTGTCCTTTGAGTAGGATACGCGCGAGGATGTCCGCATTGCCCCCACGCTTGAACCACTCAGATTTCGCGAGCGGCGGGGCGAGGTACTTATCGCCCGCCAACACGCCTTTACCGTCGGGGCCGTGGCAAGTGGTGCAAAGCGTTTCGTAGATTTGTTTACCCTGTCTCCCCGATTCACTCAGCACCGTGAGCTGTGCGTCGGCTTTTCCTTTATCGAGCAGAGCGAGGATGATAGGGCCGGGCTTCGCGGTCAGTTCCGACGGCGGGTTCTGCCCTGCGGCGCGGTAGGCGAGAAATATCTGGGTGCGGACTTGGGCGTCCGCGTCACCGAGCATGGCCGCGAGAGTTTTAGCGATGTCGCCATCCTTGTCTCCCAGCAGCGGTTCGGCGAGCTGCACGGCAGCGCGACGGACTCGTGGGCTCGCGTGTTTCGTCGCGGCGATGATAGCTTCTTTTGGCAATGCGTCGAGGCCACGAAGCGTCCACATGGCGTGGATGCGGGCGTTCACATCGGCGTGGGTCGAGGCCATCGCCGTGAGCGCGGGAACTACGACTTTATCGGCGCGCGAAACGAGGAGCATCTGCGCAGTGTCGCGCCACCAGCCGCTGGCGTGCGCGAGGTGGGAGACGAGTTGTGCGGGGGTCTCGTCGAGCATACGAGGCTGCGGGCCGGGCTGTTTTCCATCGGGCACCATGCGGTAGATGCGGCCATGCCGGAAAACGTTGAGCATCCCCCATTTTTTAACGCGGTGATACCGGGCCACCCACTCCACATTATTTCCCTCGGTAGGGAACCACGCCTTTTCCTGAATGATTCCGCGATACAGATCGGAGAAAACGAGCGTGCCATCCGGCGCTGTCTCGCTCCACACCGGGCGGAAATAGGCGTCGGTGCTGCGGATAAATTCACTCTTCGGAAACGCATTGTCGGCCACGCCGAGTCCGTCTTTCCAATCGATCGTACTCATCCGCATCAAGCGCCCGACCGGCTCGCACGTCACCACACGTCCGTAAAATTCCGGCATGAGCGGACTGCGCAAAACCGTCTGCCCACAGCACGCGGAGAAGTCTTTCAGGACCCGCTGCTCGTCGGCCTTGTACCCGCCGGAAGACTGGTCCCAAACTTTGCATGCCGCATACGGAATCTCGTAACCCGGTGCGTGCTCGTTCAGTTTCAAAATGGGGTACCCAGCAGGGAGTTGGAATGAGTGCGCGGGATTCGCGCCACCCGCCCAAGTGCAGAAAAGCCGACCATCGTCATCGCGTGCGAGGCCCCACTGGCTAATACGCCCAATGGAATGTTTGCCGTCGCTCAGCTTTCCGTCGGCATAGCGAAAGCGGCGGTCGTTTGTGCAAATCGTGTTGTCGAGGTTCCACACCAT
>JAYUSJ010000100.1:0-6578 GCA_043755735.1 Verrucomicrobiaceae bacterium
CTGGAGCGCGAGGCTGTTGGTGAGGAAGAGCGTTCCCGAATTGATGCGCGTGGTGCCGGTAAAGGTGTTGGCTGCGGAGAGCGTCAAATCCCCTGCCCCGTTCTTGATCAGCGAAAGGACGTTTGAGCCGTTCGAGATGATACCCGAAATGTTGCTCGTGCCGCCCGCATTCCCAAGGCTCAGAGTGGCGTTGCCACCCGCGATGATTGTGATCGCGCCCGCTCCGTTCACAGCGTCCACAGCGTGGACTCCCGCAGCGTTGAATCTGAAGTTTCCGGCGTTGTTGATGGAGGTTCCGATCGGCAGAGCCGTCAGAGCATTGTTCTGATAGATCGCCCCGCTCGAAATGACGAGGTTGCCGACGAAGTCGTTTGCCGGATTGTCGAATGTGATCCGGGTTCCCGAGATGGTGATGGTGCCGACGTTGCCGGAAATTTTTCCGGTGTAGCTCGTCCGGTCGGCGGTGGCGTCGTTGAAGGTCACTGCACGGTTCAGCGTGAGGCTACCGCTCGCGACAGTGGAGGCGCCCGTCGAGTAGGCTCCGAGTGTCACCAGCCCGCTACCCAATGCGGAGACCACGATGTTATTGGCCGGTGTGCCGCTGCCTTGGAATTTCCAACTGACATCGCTCGCTCCCGTATTTGCGTCCCCAAGCGTGATGGTTCCGGTCCCGGCGGCGGCGTTGTTGCCGGTTTGGAGGCTGCCCTGACTGACCACGATGCCGCCGGTGAAGGTATTCGCACCGTTGATCTGGAGCAGCGATGTGCCGGCCTTGGTGATTGAACCCGAGCCGGAGATGACTCCGCTCAAAGTTTGATTCACAGAGCTGCTGTAGCGCAATGCGCCTCTATTGGCGATGGCTCCCGCGTAAGTACCGCCTCCCAAGCTGCCCGCGCCGCCGATTTCCAAGGTGCCGGACCCGATGGTGGTCGTGCCGGTATAAGTATTGGTGCCGTTGAGGACGACTTTACCGTCAGAGTTCAGGGAGAGGACTCCAAGTGCGGCATTGTTTTTTACCGCCGCGTTAATCGTGAGAGTGGAGGCCGCATTCTGATTATTGAGCGCCAAGATGGAAGCCGCCGCGCTGTTTCCCGCAATCAGGAATCCTTGGTTGCCCACTGTTCCAATTGTCAGGGATTGCGCCGTGCTGCCGATGGCGATGGCACCTGCGGCTCCCGCTCCATTGCCGACGGTCAGGGTGTTTGTCCCCATGTCCACCGTGGCTGATGTGGTCCCCGCGCTCATGAGCAGCGAGTTGATGGTTTCGTTCGCCCCCAGAGTGTTGTTTGCAAACGGATCCGTCGCTTCAAGAATCCGAACTTCCGCCGCAGGGGTGGCGGAAGGGATGGCGACAGGACCGGGATTCGTGCCGTTGAAAATATCCGCGTAAGTGCCCGCCCATTGCACGACATGGTTGCCACCGGTCGCTGACGTCGAGGCCCAGTTGCTGCCATTCCACAAATGGGCGCCGAGCCGGGCCGTGCCATTGTCGCCGGAAGTGGTTGTGGTCGTCAGGAAGTTCGCCGAGCCCAAGGCACCGATAGTCGCATCCGAGCCAGAGAAATTGATCACGCCGCCAAGTCCGATGGCACCGAGAGTGAGGTTGACGGTGGTTGCGCCATTCCCGGTCAGGAGGACGGTTCCCGTGCCGCTCAATCCATTGATGGTCTGGCTGTTGGATTCCCCGTTGCCGCCCTTGAGTTCCAGAGTGCCGCCCGCGAGGGTGACTGCCGTGGAGCTGGAAAGGATGTCGCTCGTGCCGCCTGCATCGAAATCGAGCTTCAGAGTCCCGCCGCCGATAGTTGTTGCACCCGTGTAGGTATTGGTGCCGGAGAGGGTCTGGGTGCCGGTGCCTTCTTTTATGAGAGTCAATGCCTGAGCTCCAGCACTTCCGTTGGCGATGACTCCGGTGAAGTTTCCGGTGCCATTGTTGGTGCCGACCGTCAGCGTCCGTGCGACGGTATCGCTGACGACCAATCCGTTACCGCTAAGGCTCTTTACCGTTGCACCAGCGGCGTTCACATCGCTGTTCGCCCCTTGGCCGATATTCATCGTCGCGTTGTTCAGCGTGATGTCCGTGTTGCTAAACTGGGCGGCCCCGGCGGTATTAAACTGTAGGTTTGCTCGGCCCAGTAACGAGGTGGTCCCGGCTCCGTTCACAATGAGAGCCCCATTGGAGACCCCAGCGCCCGAGCGGACTACGAGGCCGTTATTCACGGTGGATGCGTTCAGGGTGAGTGTCTGGCCTGCACCAATCGCGATGCCGGCATCTGCAAACCATTGGCTGACATTGGTGGTAGTGCCGGTCCCGTTGATCTGGAAGGTGGATGACGCGGCTACCGTTAGGAGCTTGCTATTGACTACGAAGCCCGCGTTTTCGTCCGTCAGGAGCGTTCCTCCGTTGAGGGTGATCACTTGGGCTGCTGTCGTGTTGACTCCGTTGATTGCCAGAGTCCCGGTTGGGTTCACGCTGACGGCGCTGGCTGAGTTTGTGGAAGTCAGACGCAATGTGCCACTGTTCAAAACGGTGGCTCCAGTGTAGATGATTCCGGGGCCTGTGAGAATCTGGGTTCCGGTCCCGTTCTTCGTCAAAGCGACGATCCCGCCTTGGCTTCTGATGGCTGCGGTTCCTGCGGCATTTCCAAAGGTGTAGGTGTTTGAGCCCGAGACATCGAGAACGAGAGTGGAAGTCCCCCCGACTGCTGCGGGTGCTCCAAATTCACTGTGCTGCACGGCGGCGAAGACGCCCGCAAAGCCCGTGGAGTCCAATCCGCCCAGCGTCTGCGTGGTGCCCTTCAACTCAAGGCGAGTATCGCCCGGAGTCGCGGTGAACCGCATAATCGAGCCGGGTGCGAATTGATTGTTCTGGGTCGCGGACACAATCGTTCTGACGCCGGCACCGGACATGTTGATGTCCCCGCCGATGGCCACCGCGCCGCCGATTTTTGACAAAATAAGCTGCCCAGCTCCGCCTATGGTCGTCAGTCCCGTGTAAGTATTGCTCGCGCTACCAGCCAGCGTCACGGTGCCCACTCCATCGGTGAACAGGCCGACTGGGCCAGTTCCGTTATTGGTGATCGCTGAATTGATGGTAATTCCGCTGGTGCTGTTATTGAGCACGGTCAGGGTTCCCGCCGTGTTGTCGGCCCCGCCCGCAGTGAGGACTCCGCTATTCACAAAGTTCCCGACTGTCAGCGCCCCAGCTCCTGATTGTGAGACGATGCCAGCGGCTGCTCCCAAGCGCAGTGTCTGGCCTGCCGGATCAATCACGGACGGGCTCGCTCCTCCAGACGCGGTGTGGTAGATCGAGTTGACCGTGGTCACGGGCGAGCCGAGCGTGAGGTTGCTCAGAATCACTCCCGTGCCTTCGATAATCCGCACATTGTTCCCCGCCCCGTTTGCGATGACTTTTGCCCCGGAGTTCGAGCGTGTGACATCGGTATGGACCGCGTCTTTCACGCCCAGAGTCGCATCGTAGGTGGCGAGGCTTGTGCCGTTGGATGTGGCCCAGAGGCCGATGAGCCCACTGGTTACAGCCGGGTTGGCGGTGATGAGGATTCGGTTCCGGGTGTTCGCCCCGAGTTCGGTCCCCGTGAAATTTACCGTCGTGCCCGCAGTGCGCGTCAGGGATGTCAGCGTGAGCGCCGAGGTCTGCGCCAAGGCCGCCTGACTGGCGGAAATCGTGCTGGAGCCTGATGTGAGGGTCAGTGCGCCCGTCGTCTCGCTGTAATTCGTCGCCAAGCCAGCATTGTTCGAGAAATTCAAGGTGCCGCTGGTCATGCTCACCGGGGTTGTATTTCCGAGGCGGTTCACATTGTTTGCAGTCGATAGGTTATCGAGTTTCAAGGTGGTACCGGAACCAATGGTGATGCCGGACGAGGACGCAATCGCGCCATTGGCACCGCTCAACGAGAGCATTCCGCCGTTCACGGTTGTGGTGCCGGTGTATGTATTTGCGGCAGTAAGGGTCGCGGTCCCCGCTGCGGTCTTCGCTAAGTCAATCGTTCCTGTGCCGCCGCCGATGATGCCGTTGAAGTTGCCGTTCCCCGTGGAGTTCGCGGTGCCGAGCGTCAAAGTCTGCGTCCCCGCCGCGCCACTCGTGATCCCGCCAGAGATGATGCCGCCTTCCGTGCCGATGGTCGTACTGGCAGCCAAGGTGATATTTCCAGCCAGGGTGCCTATGAGGCGGATCGCGCCGCGCGTTTCACTATTGCCCGTGCCCTGCACGTTGATCCCGCTGAAGGTGGATGTCCCCGCGCTGACGAGCATCTGGCTGCCGCTGTCAATGGTCACGGAGGCCGAAGGTGCATTCAGAGCGGTCACGTTCCATTTATCTGCGTTAGCGCCTGCATTCGAGAGCCGGATGTTGCCGGTAAAGCCCGTCACCCCATTCATCACGGTGTTTCGCGCGGTCGCGTTAGCGGCAAAATTGAGCTTCAGCACGCCTGCGCCGGTGAAGGTGTTCGCGATGGTCAGCCCGCCCGCAACAATCACGGTGTTGTCGAGCTGGAGAGTGGCACCGGAAGCCACAGACGCGGCTCCTGATAAGCTGATTCCGCTTTGGGTCGCAGTGAGAGTGGCTTGCAACGTTCCAGCGCTCACCGTGGTCCCGCCCGTGTAAGTATTGGCTCCTGCAAGAACGACGGTTCCCGCCGCAGTCTTCGTCAAGGCAATCGTTCCCGTGCCGCCGCCGATGATTCCGTTGAAGTTGCCGTTCCCGGTGGAGTTCGTGGTGCCAAACGTCAAGGTCTGAGTCCCCGCCGCGCCACTCGTAATCGTGCCGGAGACGATGCCGCCCTCCGTGCCGATGGTCGTGCTGGCAGCCAAGGTGATATTTCCAGCAAGCGTGCCTAAGAGCCGGATCGCGCCGCGCGTTTCACTATTGCCCGTGCCCTGCACGTTGATCGCGCTAAAGGTGGATGTCCCGGTGTTGACGAACATCTGGCTGCCGCTGTCAATGGTCACAGATGCCGTGGATGCCGCGAGGCCGCCGACGGTCCATTTGTCCCCAGTAGCGCCCGCATTTGAAAGTCGGATGTTGCCGGTAAAGCCCGTCACGCCATTCATAGTGGTGTTTCGCGGAGTCGCGTTCGCGGCAAAATTGAGCTTGAGCACGCCTGCGCCGGTGAAGGTGTTCGCAATAGTGAGTCCTCCCCCCGCGACCACTGTGTTATCGAGTTGGAGAGTGGCACCGGAAGCCACAGACGCGGCTCCTGAGCTGATTCCGCTCTGCGCCGCGCCGAGTGTGGCCTGCAACGTTCCTGCACTCACCGTAGTTCCGCCCGTATAGGTGTTGACGCCGCCCAGCACGAGCGTCCCGGTGCCTGCCTTCACGAGGCCCACAGTCCCGGCGACGATGCTATTGATGGTCGCCGTGACGGCGGGATCGGTCGTGATCGTCGGGGTGGTTCCGTTTAACGTGAGCGTGTTTCCCGTGACGATATATCCCGTCGTGCTGAACTTCAGATCGTTCGCCGTGATCGCCGAGCCGAGCGTGACGGTGCCTGCGGTATTTGCAAAAACTGCGTCATCATCCAGGCCGCCGAGTGCGGGCCAGACGACATCGGCGCTCCCATTCCACCAATTCGCAGTGCTGTTGACATTCCATGTCCCGGTGCCGCCCTGTGCTCCAGTCGTGACGAGGTCGGAACCATCCCAAGTGAGCGATCCGGCGGGAGCGAGCGCGGTCAGGATACTGGCAATCGAGCTTGCTAGAAAAGGGAGGGACCGGGTGCGTTTTGCGAGACGGGTGTTTGAGTTCATACGTTGGGTGTTCTTTTTCATTTGTGTGAGGTGGTGGAAGTTTTTCTGCGAAATTGGATCGCGTCACTCTGGGTAGCTGCCTTTTGTCAGGTGTCTAAGAGTTTCTTCCCTTTCGACTGGGGTAGGAATTCCCCCAGTTGACAATCGGCGGAAAGTGCGGAAATGGTCATCCATGAAACAACACCGGCAACTTTCACTGGCGGAGCAAATTGCTACGTTCATCGTGGAAGCTGTCCAGAGCGGTAAATGGGAAGGCGTTCTGCCGGGCGTTCTCCGGCTGGCGGAGGAATTTAATACCTCATCAAAAACGGTGCGTGCCGCGCTGCGTCTGCTGGAAAAAAGCGGCGTGCTCGCTCCCAGCGTTCCGGGACGAAGCCGCGTCATCGAGACTGAAAAAACACGGTCTTCCACGCTTCGCGTCGTACGGGTGGCTATCCTTTTATATGAGCCGATCGTCGAGGATAATGCCGAAATGCAGGGGATGCTCTTTCAGTTGCAGGCAGCAATCGAGGCTGCCGGGCACCGGTGCTTTTTTGCCACGAGTTCGCAGAAAAGTATGGGCTTCAATATCCGAAAGATTACCCACTTTGTAGAGACGACTCATGCCGACGCTTGGCTGGTGCTTGCGGGCTCCCGTGACCTACTTACGTGGTTTGCGGCACAGGCTTTTCCAAGTCTGGCTATCGGAGGGCGCGTCATCGATCTCCCGATAGCAGCCGCGAGCACGGACTTTAAGCCCGCCGTGTCTGAGGCTGTGCGTCTGCTTACGACTCTCGGCCATCGACGAATCGTCATGCTGTGCCCTAAGTTGTGGA
>JAYUSJ010000101.1:0-22169 GCA_043755735.1 Verrucomicrobiaceae bacterium
TTTCCTCCGCGAGATGCGTCTGCAATGGGTGGACATTCGCGAGCACGAACACACGCCGCTTTCGCGCATACAGGCGTGGAGCGGGTTGCCGCAAGGACAGCCGCTTTTCCGGACGCTCGTGGTGTTTGAAAACTACGATCTCCCCGCGCAATTCCGCGCCCGTGGAGGACCATGGGAGCGGCGCGAACTGAGCCTGCACGAGCAGACGAACTTCCCCATTTGCATCGCGGCCTATGCAGGACACGAGCTCCGGTTGGTGGCAGAGTTTGACCGCTCGCGGCTCGACGAGCGGACAATTGAGCGAATGCTCGGGCATCTCGCGACCATCCTCCGGGCTCTTCCCGAGAGCAGCACGATAGGGGATGTGCCGCTCATTTCACCGGCGGAACGCGAGGGCAACCTCGCACTGCAAAACGTCCCGCCGCCGCCTGCGGACCCGCGCAACGAAAAGACTCTGCACGCACTTTTCGCGGAGCGTGCCGCACTTCAGCCGGATGCTGTGGCCCTGGTCCAAAATGACGAGCGGCTCACGTACCGCCAGCTCGATGATCGCGCAAACGCCGTCGCGGCGCATCTTGCAGCATCGGGCGTTGCTGCCGGTGAAATCGTGGGGCTTTGCATGGAGCGGTGCCCGTCGCTGGTAATAGCGCTCTTGGGGATTCTGAAAGCCGGTGCGGCCTATCTGCCCATCGACCTCGCGTATCCCGCCGATCGGCTTGCATTCATGCTCGCCGACGCGAAGGCTCCGGTGCTTCTCACGCAGCGTCACCTCGCAGAACGGCTCCCGGTCGGGCACGGCGCGCGGCTCGTTTTTGTCGAAGACATCACGCTTTCGGCCCCATCGCCCGGCGTGGAGGGCGCGCCGGAGCAATGGTGCTACGTGCTCTATACGAGCGGCTCGACGGGGAAGCCGAAGGGCTGCTGCATCACGCATCGCAACGTCGTCCGGCTATTCACTTCCACCGAGCAATGGTTTCATTTCACGCGCGACGATGTGTGGACGCTCTTCCACAGCACGGCGTTCGATTTCTCGGTGTGGGAGCTTTGGGGCGCGCTCCTTTACGGCGGAACGCTCGTGGTCGTGCCGTTCGAGACGAGTCGTTCGCCGGAGCTGTTCCACGAACTGCTCGTCGCGGAGAAAGTCACCGTGCTCAACCAAACGCCGAGTGCGTTCCGGCAACTGATCGCCGCCGATGCTGCATCGTCCAGAGCGCACGACCTTGCGCTCCGCACCGTTGTCTTTGGCGGCGAAGCGCTGGAAATGCAAAGCCTGCGCCCGTGGTTCGAGCGGCACGGCGACACGAAGCCGCAACTCGTGAACATGTACGGCATCACGGAAACGACGGTCCACGTCACCTACCGCCCGCTGAGTGCGAGCGACCTCACGCGCGGCAGCGTCATCGGCGAGGCGATTCCCGATCTTCAAATCTACATCCTCGACCCGCAATTCCGGCCCGTGCCCATCGGCGTGCCGGGCGAACTTTTTGTCGGCGGCGCGGGGCTCGCGCAAAAATATCTGCATCGACCGGAGCTGACGAAAGAGCGCTTCATCGCGAGCCCGTTCCGCGATGGCGAACGCCTCTACCGCACCGGCGACCTCGCCCGCTGGCTGGCAAACCTCGATATCGAGTATCTCGGGCGCATCGACCAGCAGGTGAAAATCCGCGGCTTCCGAATCGAGCTCGGCGAAATCGAGAGCCACCTTCTTTCGCACGCCGGTGTCCGTGAGGCCGCCGTGCTTGCGCGTGATTCCGCCGGAGGGAAGCGTCTCATCGCGTGGTTCGTCCCCGACGGCGCAGCCCCGAGCGCAGCCGAGCTCCGGGCGCACCTGAAGGCGTTTGTGCCCGATTACATGGTGCCCGCCGCCTTCGTGCCGATCGAGCGAATGCCGCTGACCAACAACGGAAAACTCGATCATCGCGCGCTGCCCGAGCCCGCGGAAGAACGCCCGGATGTCGCATCGAAATTCGTCGCGCCCTCGACCGACGCCGAGCGTGCGCTCGCAGAGATCTGGCAGCGGCTGCTGAAAATCGAGCGTGTCGGAATTCACGACAATTTCTTCGAGCTCGGGGGCGACAGCATCCTCAGCATTCTCGTCGTCACCCAGGCCCGGACGCGCGGCATCGCAATCACGCCAAAGCTTCTTTTCGACCACCCGACGATCGCCGAACTGGCGGCGCAAGGCGCAACCGGTACGGTGCGCATCGCGGAGTTGCCCGCCACCGGGAGCGTCCCGCTCACGCCTGTGCAGCGCTGGTTTTTCGATCATCAGTTCGCAGACGCGCATCATTGGAATCAGTCATTCGCATTCCATCTGACCCGCCCCGTGAGCCGGGAGCGATTGCTCGACGCGATTGGCGTGGTTCTCCACGCGCATCCGGTGTTCCGCCTTCGCTTCGATGAAAGCGGCCGGCAATCATTCGGCGAAGTTCCGCGCGTGGAAATCACCGAGAACGCAGATGCCGCATCCGTGCAGGCTTCGCTCAATCAAGCGGGTCCGCTCGTCCGGTTTGCACTGCTCGATTCGGAGACGCTTCTCATTGCGATTCACCATCTCATTGTCGACGGCGTGTCATGGCGAATCCTGCTCGAAGACCTCGACTGCGCGTTGCGCGGCGAGCGCCTTCCGTCCGCAACGACCGGCTTTCATACATGGGCCGCCGCATTGCCCGCTGCGCTCGAAAGGGCCGAGTCTGAGCGTGAGTTCTGGCTTGATGTCGTGTGCGCGAAACACGGCGCGCTTCCCGTCGATCATCGACTCGGCGAAAATGCGGAGTTGTCCTCGGAGACGTTTGTTCTGCGGTTCAGCGAAGCCGAGACAGCGCAGATGCTTCACAAAATACCCGCCGGATTTCGCACGCAGGAACTACTCCTTGCAGGACTCGCGGAAGCCCTTCGCAATTGGACGGGGCGCAACGAGATCATGATCGAAACAGAAGGGCACGGACGCGAGGAAAGCGCGCTCAAGGAACTTGCGGGCCTGTCCGGATCGCACGATCTCTCACGGACGATCGGATGGTTCACGACGATCTTTCCGCTCCGGCTTCGCAGCGGCAATACCCCGGGCGACACGCTTTCCGATACCACGCGGGAGCTTCGAAGCGTGCCGCACCACGGCTTCGGATATTCGGTGCTCCGCCACCTCGCTCCGGACGGCGCGACGCTCGAAAGTCACGCAGAGGTGCTTTTCAACTACCTCGGCCAATTCGATCACACCGTCGCAGGGTTGCATCATTTCACTTTCTCGAATGCCGAAACGGGGACATGGCACGCGCCCGCCGCGCGCCGGACTCATCTGCTCGAAATTAACGCGCTGGTCATCAATGACGCATTGGAGGTTCGCTTCGCCTACAGCGCCAATCTCCACCGCGCTGAAACCATCCAGACGCTCGCTGGTCATTTTGCGACCACCGTTCGCACGCTTGTCTCGCGAGAGTATCCGCTGGCCCGTCTCAGCGCCGAATCCATCGAAGCTTTAGTAACGAGCCATCCTACGCTGGTGGACATTTATCCGCTCTCGCCGATGCAACGCCTCTTCCTCGCGGTCGAGACGGCGCGGCCCGGCAGCGGCTCGGATCAATGGCATTGCCGATTGAGCGGCCCCATTAGCCCAGAGGCTTTGCTCGCCGCGTGGAAGCAAGTCGCCGCAAGACATCCCGCGCTGCGGAGCGGCTACATGAGCGAAGGAGTAGAGCCCCATCAGTTCGTGCTGAACGAAGCGCTGCCGGTCGTTCATTTCGAGGATCTGACCGCGCTTGCGCCTGCGGAACAACAGTCGCGCTTTGATAACTTTCTGGCGTTTGATGCAGGGAAGCCGTTCGATTTGCTAAAGCCGCCGCTTACACGATTCGCGCTGATGAAGGTCGCCGAAAACGAACATCGTTTCGTCTGGACGCATCATCATTTGGAGATCGATGGCTGGTCGTGGCCGCTCGTCCTCAACGAGCTATCGATGGCGCTCGCGCACCGTCTCGCGGCGCGGCCTCCCGCGCCGCCCTACCGCGACTATATCTCACACCTCGTCCTGCGCGATTCGCGAAAAGCGGAGCCATTTTGGCGGACGCATTTGGCTGGGTTTCGCGCAGCAACGGCGCTGCCGCTCGCCGCTGCGATTACGCCGGGCACGCAAGTCTCGATCGCGCTCGATGTCGCGCAGACAGCGGACATCAATCGCGTTGCGCGGCAATTGAAAGTGACCGTGAATACGATCGTTCAATGCGCATGGGCGGCGTTGCTTTCGCACCACGCCGGGACAGACGACGTCGTATTCGGCGCATCATTCTCGGGCCGTCCGGCGGACCTTGCCGGTGCCGATCGAATCGTGGGTCACTTTGTAAATAATCTCCCCGTCCGGCTTCGCGTGACTCCGACTGCCACGCGTTCCGGCAGCGCCACGGAGCTTCATCGAGAGCTGTCGCAAATCGCGGAACATCAGACCACGCCGCTTGCCGACATTCAGACTTGGAGCGACCTGCCTTGGACGGCCCGCCTGTTCGAGACGCTTGTGGTTTTCCAAAACTACCTCACCGATGGCGCGTCCGACTCGCTCGGTGCTGCCAGGATCGTCGATCTTCAATCGCCTGTCCGGACGAACTATCCGTTGACCTTGGTGGTCATTCCCAGCGCGGAATTGCGGTTGACCCTCATTGCGAACGAAAACGTCGGCGAGCCCGCGAATGTCCGTGCGCTCGCGGAACAACTCGCGACGCTGCTGAGTGCGGCCTGCGAGGCGCCGGAGCGGCCGCTCGCCCAATTGACCGCTGGCTTTTCAAAACTCCGCAATTCGCCGTCGGCACCGTCGGTCGCATCGGCGCCGCTCGCGCCCGCAAGTTCCCGGATGGAAGCGCAAATCGCGGCGATTTGGTCGGAAGCATTCGGTCGGGCTGTTTCCACGACGGACAACTTTTTCGACATCGGCGGGCATTCGTTGTTAATGCTTCGGGTTCACTCGCGTCTGGTTTCTGAATTGGGGCGGGAGATTCCTGTTGTGAAGCTGTTTCAATATTCCACCATCCGCGCTCTGGCGCAGTATCTAGGCGGCGGAGCGGAGGCGTCGAACGTCGCCGATGCCGCCCGTGATCGCGCCGCCAAGGCCCGCGCGGCAATGGCACAGCGCCGTGTGCCGCCCCGACCCACTTTATGACTAGTAGCAACCAAGAGTCACTGGAAGGCATCGCTATCGTTGGAATGGCGGGGAGATTCCCCGGAGCGGGGACAGTTGCGGAGTTTTGGAAGAATCTTATCGCAGGGGCGGAGACGATTTCGACGCTGACGGAGGAACAACTCCGCGCCGCGGGAGTGGGGGCTGCGGGCGAGCGTGGCAACTATGTTCCGCGCCGTGGATTGCTTGACCGCCCCGAGTTTTTCGACGCGGCGTTCTTCGGTATTTCGCCGCGAGAGGCGGAGGTCATGGACCCTCAGCAGCGGATCTTTTTGGAGGAATCATGGACGGCCTTGGAGGACGCCGGTTGCGATCCTGCGCGCTTTGTCGGTGCGATCGGTGTCTTCGCCGGAATGTCGAACAACACTTACTGGGCGAACAACGTTGTTCATCATGCGGAACTCATCGCGAGCGTCGGGTGGCTCACGGCGATGATGGGAAATGAGAAAGATTATTTGGCGACTCGCACCGCGTATAAACTCAACCTCCGCGGTCCCGCGCTGAGCATCAATACCGCGTGTAGCACATCGCTCGTAGCCGTGTGTCAGGCCGTGCAAAGCCTGCTCAGCTACGCGTGCGACATGGCGCTCGCGGGCGGAGTGTCCGCGACTTTTCCGCATGAGCGCGGATATGTTCACGAGGAGGGCGGCATTCTTTCGTCCGATGGGAAATGCCGCGCGTTCGATGTGGCTTCCGAGGGGACCGTCTTTAGCAACGGATGCGGAGTCGTCGCGCTGAAAAGGCTTGCCGATGCGGTTGCCGATGGCGACCGGATTTACGCGGTGATCAAAGGTGCGGCGCTGAACAATGACGGGAGCAACAAAGTCAGCTTCACCGCGCCGAGCGTGGAGGGGCACACCGAGGTCATCGCGCTTGCACAAGCATTGGCGGGCGTCGAGCCACGCTCCATCGGCTACGTGGAAGCGCACGGTACGGCGACTCCGCTCGGCGATCCGATCGAAATCGCCGGACTCACGCAGGCATTTCGAGCCGGAACGGATGAGCGCGGATTTTGCGCGCTCGGCTCGGTCAAAACAAACATCGGCCATCTCGATGCCGCCGCCGGAATCGCAGGACTCATCAAGACAGCGCTCGTGCTGCATCACGGCAAAATCCCCGCGAGCCTTCATTTCACCAGCCCGAATCCAAAGCTCGAGCTTGCCGCGTCTCCATTCTTTGTCGCGTCGGAAACCCGTGAGTGGCCGGCGGGAAGCGAGCCTCGTCGCGCCGCAGTCAGCAGCTTCGGCGTGGGCGGAACGAACGCCCATTGTGTGCTGGAGGAATCTCCGGCGGCTGCGCAGTCGCCAAACGACGAGTCGCCGCAGATTCTCGCGCTATCCGCGCGTTCCGAGACTGCGCTCGCGGCGATGTGCGAGAATCTCGCGAAGACTCTGGAGCAGAACTCATCGGTTTCGCTTGGCGATGTCGCGCATACACTCCGCGAGGGACGGCATGAGTTTGAGTATCGTCTCGCCGTTTCGGCGGCGCATCACGGCGCAGCGATTCACGCGCTTCGGGGAAATGAGCGGCGTGCGGTTGTTCGAGGGCGGGCCGTTTCTTCAAAGCCACGAATCGTTTTCATGTTTCCCGGGCAGGGCTCGCAGCACGCGGGAATGGGAACGCAGCTCGCCGCGCAGGAGCCCGTTTTTCGCGCGGCGTTGCAGCGTTGCGCTGAGATTTTGCGGCCCCGACTTGGGGGCGACCTCGTGCAGTTTCTTGCGGATGATTCGGAGGCCGGACGTTTGCGTCTGCGGGAAACTCGGATTACGCAGCCAGCGATATTTTCCGTCAGCTACGCTCTCGCGGAGCTCTGGCGGTCCTGGGGTATCGAGCCGGAATTGATGGTCGGGCACAGCGTCGGCGAATATGTCGCGGCCACCATCGCAGGAGTTTTCTCGCTCGAAGATGCCCTCGCGCTGGTCGCGGAGCGCGCGCAACTCGTGCAGGCGCAGCCCGCTGGTGCGATGCTCGCAGTCCGGCTGCCACATGCGGAAGTGGAGTCCTATTGCGGCGACGGCGTTTCCGTCGCGGCGATCAATGGCCCGACCCTTTGCGTGCTCGCAGGACCGGATGGAGCCATTGCAGTCGTTGAACAGAAACTCTCAGACGCGGGCGTGGCTGCGAAGCGATTGGAAACATCCCACGCTTTCCATTCGGCGATGATGGACCCGATCGTCGCGCCGCTGCACGATGCGGCAAAACGCGTTTCGCGGCACGCTCCGCAAAAAGCGATTCTCTCGACCGTGACCGGCGAGTGGCTCTCGGCGGGCGAGGCGGCGGACCCCGACTATTGGGCGAAACATGCACGCGCCACCGTGCAATTCTCACCTGCCATCGCGCGACTCGTCGCGGAAGAAGACACTGTCTTCGTTGAGTGCGGGCCTGGGCAAACGCTCACTCAGCTTGCGCGGCAGCACGCGAAGCCGGAGCGTATTCTCACGCCGTCGCTGCGCGAAGGACTCTCGGAGCTTACGGCGATGCACGTCGCCGCAGGGCAGCTCTGGACGGGCGGCGTGACTCCGAATTGGAGCGCCATCAATCATCAGCGAACTTACCGCAAGATTTCGTTGCCGACGTATCCATTCGAGCGACAGCGCTATTTCGCGGACGCGCCGGACACAATCGCAGTGCCCGCCGCGCGACCAGTTGCGCCGAGGGTCGAAACAGCAGCCGTCGAGACCACCGAGGACGCCGGGCCGCCCGATCGTGTGAGCGAGGTGATTGATGAATTGCAGCGGCTCTCCGGCATTGACCTCACAGGTGCGTCGCCGGAGCTTTCGTTTACCGAGCTTGGCTTTGATTCGCTTTTCCTCACCCAAGCCGCCGTAGCATTTTACAAGCGGTTTGGCGTGAAGATCACATTCCGTCAGCTCCTTCAGGATTTGCCGAGTCCGGTGGCGGTGGCGGGATTCCTCGACAAGCAAGCGCCAGCTTTGGTCGCGAAGCCGGTGAAACACGCGGATGCTCCCCGTCCAGCGGCGCCCGTTGCTGTGCCGACGAATCGCGCGCACGGGCCTTTTCGCGGAATCGACCGAACCTCGACCACGCTCACGCCGGGGCAGGAAACACATGTCGCGGAACTCATCGCGCGATACACTGCGAAGACCGCGAAATCGAAGGCCTATACGGCGAAGCATCGCGGGCATCTCGCCGATCCGCGGGCGGTGGCGGGCTTTCGTCGCGAGTGGAAAGAGATCGTTTATCCGCTCATTTGCGACCGCTCCGAGGGCGCGAAATTGTGGGATGCCGACGGCAATGAGTACACGGATGTGACGCTCGGATTTGGGCAGATTTTGTTTGGACATCGTCCGGTGTGGCTCGTCGAGGCGATTGAAAAACAGCTCCGCTCCGGCATCGAGATTGGTCCGACTTCATCGCTTGCCGGCACACTCGCCGAGCGTCTGTCCCGCTATCTCGGTCTTGAGCGGGTCGCGTTTTGCAATACCGGCAGCGAGGCTGTTGCGGCTGCGTTGCGTGTGAGTCGCACGGTTTCGGGTCGCGAGCGAGTGGCGGTTTTTTCGGGTGCTTATCACGGCATTTTTGACGAAGTGCTTTACCGGCCCGGTCCGGCTCCTATCGCGCCCGGCATCCCGCAGAGCGCCGTGCAAAACCTCGTAGTGCTCGACTACGGCAGCGAAGAATCGCTCGCATGGCTGCGGGAGAATGCGGGAGACCTCGCCGCAATCATGGTCGAATCCGTGCAGAGCCGGAATCCCGCACTCGCACCGCGGGATTTTCTGCACGAGCTCCGCCGTATCGCGACGGAGAACGGCGCAGCGCTTATTTTCGATGAGATCGTGACGGGATTCCGTGTGGCTCCGAGAGGGGCGCAGGAGTTTTTCGGCGTCACCGCGGACATCGCGACGTATGGAAAAATCATCGGCGGCGGAATCCCGATCGGCATCGTCGGCGGACGGCGCGAGTACATGGATGCCCTTGACGGTGGCGCGTGGAACTACGGCGACGATTCGTTTCCGGGAATCGGCGTCACCTTTTTCGCGGGTACATTCGTCCGTCACCCGCTTGCGCTCGCGGCTGCGACGGCGGTGCTCGATCAATTGGAAAAGCGAGGCCCTGGTTTGCAGAAAGAACTCGCGGAGAAAGCGGCGGCGCTCACTGCGCGAATGAATGCGGTCCTTGAGCAACACGGGCTCGCGTTGCGCTGGCAGAACTTCTCGTCGCTCTACTATCTCGCGATTCCGCCGGAGCTGCGATACGCGCCGCTGCTCTTCACTCACATGCGGTTGCGGGGGATTCATATTTGGGAAAACCGCCCGTGTTTTCTCTGCGCGGAGCACACCGCTACGGATCTCGAGCAGATCGCCTCGGTCTTCGAGGAAAGTGTCGTCGAGATGAGCAAGGCCGGGCTGCTTGGCGCTGTCACACAGCAGTTGTCCTCTTGCGAAACCGCACCGCTCTCCGATGCGCAGCAGGAGATATTTCTCGCCGCGCAACTCGGTGGCGATGCGAGCGCGGCGTTCAATGATTCCATCCGCCTTCGATTTCATGGAGCGGTCGATGCCGCGCGTTTGCGGTCAGCGCTGGCTGGCGTGGTAGGGCGCCATCCTGCCTTGCGTACGACCTTCGCCCACGACGGCAAATCCCAGCGCGTTCACGCTGCCGCGAGCGTCGAGTTTCCCGTGCTCGCAGTGTCTGATGACGCGGCATTCCAGCGTGCATTTACTTCACAGACCGAGGTTCCTTTCGACCTCCAGCGCGGCCCGCTGTGGCGAGCGACGCTGTTTGCGCGCAGCGACGGCTCGCACGAATTTGTTTTCACAGCGCATCATATTGTTTGCGACGGCTGGTCATTTAGCACGGTCGCGAGCGAGCTCGGTGCGCTTTACTCGGCGGCGGACTTGCCGGCCGCGGAGACCCTCCCGGTTTACAATCAAGGCCGCACGGCGCATCGCCAGAGCGCAGAGTTTTCTGCGAGCGAAGCGTGGTGGCTCGGACAGTTCGCCTCCGTGCCCGTTCCGCTCGAATTGCCGGTGGACCGCGTTCGCACCGGACAGCGGACGTTCCGCGCGGCGACCCGGTCCGTTCTTCTTCCCGGTGCAACGTGCGAGGCTTTGCGCAAGGCGGCTGCGGCTAATCGCTCGACGGTTTTTGCGACGCTCTTCACGAGCTTTGCGACGCTTCTGAGCCGGCTGAGCGGACAGTCCGATCTTGTGATCGGAATCGCCTCGGCAGGGCAAACGCAGGTTGCCGCGCCACTGGTCGGACATTGCGTGAACTTCCTGCCGCTCCGCATCAAACTCGGCGACGATGCGACGCTCGATTCGGTCCTGCCTGCGGCGAATACGCTCATACTGGATGCACAGGAGCATCAGGATGTGACGTTTGGCCGACTGCTGCAGAAGCTCGCCGTGCCGCGCGTTCCCGGCCGGATGCCGCTGGTCGATGTGAGCTTTAATGTAGATCGCGCTCCGGGTTCGCTTTCGTTCGGCGGAGTTTCGGCGGACTACGTTCCCGCGGAAAAGACGCGCTATCATCTCGAACTGAGCTTCAACCTCGTCGAAGAAACGGGCGGATACCGTGTCTTTTGCCATTTCAATCGCGACCTCTTTGCGCCCGAAACCATCGAGCGCTGGCTGTCTCACTACGTCACGCTAAACGCTGAAATCGGCGCTCACCCCGATGCACCGCTGAGCCGCCACGGCCTATTGACGCAGACGGAGCGGGAAAAGATCCTCGTCGAATGGAACCGCACTGCGCGGGCTTATCCGCGCGAAGTCGGGCTCGATACGCTTTTTTCGGAACAAGCCGCAGAGCGCCCGGAAGCGATCGCCGTTCAGGATGGAGAGCGTCGTCTTACTTACGCGCAACTCGACGCTCATGCGAATGCGCTCGCTTCCGCAATCATCGGACGGAGCGTCGCGGCGGGATCGTTCGTCGGCATTGCATTGGAGCGTTCGGCCGAGCTGATTGTCGCGACGCTTGCGGTCATTAAAGCAGGCTGCGCGTATGCGCCGCTCGACCCGTCGTGGCCTGCCGAACGGCTGCACTTTATGGCGCAGGATCTGGCGCTTTCGGTCGTGATCGGCTCGGCGGATATTGCTTCGCAGATTGGAGTGAGCCGGCTGGCTGTGGATTTGAATGGGACTGGCCAGTTCGATGCTCCCGCGTCGCGGAACGATGGCGGCAGCAAGGCCTATGTGATTTACACCTCGGGTTCTACCGGCACACCAAAAGGTGTCGTGGTGCCTCATCGCGCCATCGCGCGTCTCGTCTTGAATACGGACTACGCTGCGCTCACCGCAGACGATGCGATCGGTCACGCATCGAATCCCGCGTTCGACGCCGCGACGTTTGAAATATGGGGGGCGCTCTTGAATGGCGGGCGCATCGTCGTCTTGCCGAAAGATACCATGCTCGAGCCGGCACGGCTCGCGGCGGCAATTCGTAGTGAAGGCATCACCGCGATGTTCGTGACCACCGCGCTCTTCAATCAAATCGCCACGCATGCACCCGCGACATTTCAGCCGCTGCGCCATCTGCTGTTCGGCGGCGACGCGGCCAATTCGCAGGCCGTCGCGCGCGTTCTGGAAAACGGCGCGCCATCGCGATTGTCGAATATTTACGGACCCACGGAAGTCACCACATTTGCGACCGCACACCTCATCTCCGTGCATCCGCACGGCGCGGCGATTCCCATCGGTCGCCCAATCGTAAACACCGAGGCTTACGTCTTGGATGCACATTTGCAGCCCGCTCCGATCGGAGTATCCGGCGAGCTTTTCCTTGGCGGCGACGGCCTCGCGCTCGGATACCACGATCGTCCGGAACTCACCGCGGATAAGTTCATCGAACATCCATTTACGAAGGGCGAACGCCTTTACCGCACAGGCGACCGCGCCCGCTTCAACGCCAAAGGAGAAATCGAATTCCTCGGGCGCCTCGACGGTCAAATCAAACTGCGCGGCTTCCGTGTGGAGCTTGGCGAGATCGAGGCGGAGATCGCACGGCACCCGGACGTCGCCGAAGTGTCGGTGAAAGTTTGCGGTGCGGACGCAAACGACAAGTGGCTCGCGGCCTATGTCGTCCCGCGTTCGGGAGCGTCGCTCAACGAATCGTCGCTGCGAGCGCTGATCGCCCAGCGATTGCCAGCCTACATGGTGCCTGCGACTTTCGTTTCGCTCGACCGGCTTCCGCTCAATGCAAACGGCAAAGTGGATCGCGCCGCGCTGCCTCTTCCTCAGAGCGGCTCTTCTTCAAAGGCGACCGAGCCACCCAGCGCCACGGGCGCGCGGGTCGCTGAGGTCATGGCGGATGTTCTCCGCCAGAGAGACGTTCCGCCCGACGGCGATTTTTTCCGTTTGGGCGGACATTCGCTCCTTGCGATGGATCTGATCGCGCGTCTGAAAACCGAGTTTGGGATCGCCATTCCAGCGGGGCAGATTTTTGAAAATGCTACTCCCGCTGGCATAGGCAAGTTCATTGACGAATGCCGGATTCAGCAGCCGTCGTCTGATGCCCGCTTCATTGTCCCTATTCAACGTGGGGCGCCGGGTGTTAGACCGCTTTTCCTCGTGGCTGGCGGCTGGGGAGGGGAGATCGAGTTTCTCGTGTATGGCCAGATCGCGCGTCTCATCGGAGAGAATCAGCCCATTTTCGGACTCAAGGCGCGCGGGGCTGGAACGGGCGAGGCACCGCACGCCACGGTGACGGAAATGGCGACTGACTACCTGCATGAGATTCGCGCGATTCAACCTCGCGGGCCGTATCTCATCGCGGGCGAATGTGTCGGGGGCATTTGCGCCCATGAAATCGCGTGCCAGCTCCGCGAGGCGGGCGAGGAAGTCGGGCTGCTGCTTATGCTCGATACGAGCACGCCGAACGCCGCAGAGCTCGCTCAGTATCTGCGCGGGGAGGAGGAGAAAATTGCACGGGAATCCCGCCCGCCGGGTCTGTACTCCCGCATTCGCGGCGTCCTTGCCGGAGTTGCAAAACGCATTCTCGGGCGGAGCGCGGAGCCGGTTCCGGCGCAGCATCCGCGAGGGCAGTCCGAATACCCGGTTGCGCTGATGCGCCATTCGGTTCGTCCGTATTCCGGGAAGATCACGATGCTCATTGATGCGGATGCTCATGCGGCATACGGGCAACTGGGATGGGAGAAGGTTCCAGGCGTGAATTTGGACATCCACGTCCTTCCGGGTGACCACATCACCTACATCCGGGACCACAATTCGACAGCAGCGGAAAAACTCCGCGAGTTGATCCAAAGAGCAGTTTAAGCCGGGGGAAGGCTGCGAGTCGCCGATGAGCCCAAACCGGTCGCGGTGACGGCTGTGGGAATGCTTTTCGCGCGTCGGAGTAACGCAGACGGCCTGCCGGTCAATTTGCACACGATTTTCATTTGATGAAAGATTGGTATTGCGGCCAAGGTGACGCGCTGCCACTTGGATGTATTCAGGTGCCTCCCGGCGCTTTTCAACCGAACATTACTCTCTAAAAAACGACACCCACCGTGGCTTCCAACGACGACTACATTCTCGAAATCTTGCAGGAAAACTCACTTGTGTCCGGGCAGCAGGCCGAAGACGCAAAACACAGCAGGCAGGGGAGTGAGTCCGCCCTCGACGCGCTGATCCGCGAAGGTGTGGTGACCCAGGAGGACGTTTACCGGGCCATCGCTTCGAATGCGGCGATGGATTTCATCAATCTCGAAGAGGTTCATATTCCCGAGGATATCGTCCACAATATCGACGCGGAAACTGCCCGGCGTTATCGCGTGGTTCCTGTGGGCGTGAACGACCTCGGCGGGCTCGTCGTTGCAGTGGACAACCCTCTCAATTTCAATTCGCTGGATGCGATTCAGGCTGTCGTTCAGCGCGAGGTGGAATTTGTCTGCACGACGCCGACGGCGCTGAACACCGCGCTGGTGAAACTTTACGGCACAGCGATGGACGCCGTGGAGCGGATGGAGCAGACGATGGGGAAGATACTCATCGGTGATAACGAGGTCGATGTGAGCACGGGTTCCGCCGAGGGCGATGTGGGCGATGCGCCGATCATCAAATTGGCGACGATGATGCTTCTGGAAGCATACAACATGCGCGCCTCCGATATTCATATCGAGCCGATGGAAAAGACCCTCCGGGTTCGCTTCCGCATCGACGGTGTTCTCGTGGAGACCCAGCAGCCGCCCAAGAAGCTCGCCGGAGCAATCGTATCGCGTCTGAAGATCATGACGAACACCATGTCGATCGCTGAAAAGCGTCTGCCGCAGGATGGTCGTATCCAGGTGAAGATGGGAAAGAAGCAGGTCGATCTTCGTGTGAGCATCATTCCGACGACGCACGGCGAGTCCGTCGTCATGCGTATTTTGGACAAGTCCGCGCTTTCGCTCGGACTTCCGCAGCTCGGATTCCTGAGCGACGATCAGGAGCAGTTCGAGCAACTCATCACGCTGCCGGACGGAATCCTCCTCGTCACCGGCCCAACGGGATCGGGGAAAACGACGACGCTTTACGCCTGCTTGAACACCATCAACAAGCCGGACAAAAAGCTCATCACCGTGGAAGACCCGGTCGAGTATCAGATGGCCGGCATCAATCAGGTGCAGGTGAATGCGGAAGTCGGCATGACCTTTCCCGCCGCGCTGCGCGCGATGCTTCGTCAGGCACCGAACATCATCATGATCGGAGAAATTCGTGACGCTGAGACGGCGAATATCGCCATCAATGCCGCGCTCACCGGACACCTTGTATTTTCCACGCTCCATACGAACGATGCCCCAAGCGCAGTCGCGCGTCTCGTGGATATCGGTGTGCAGCCGTTCCTCGTATCGTCCGCCGTCCGCGCGATGGTGGCCCAGCGTCTGGTGCGGAAGATTTGTCCGAAATGCAAAGCGCCGGTCGAACTCACGGATGCGGAAGTCAGCGGTCTCGGTCTCGACCGTTCGCAGCTCCATGAGGCGAACATTCTCCAGGGTGCCGGATGTGATGCGTGCAAGGGCCGTGGATACAAGGGCCGCGCGGGTATTTTCGAGATTTTCGTGATCGACGACGAAGTCCGCCACATGATCAACAACAAGTCCACCACCGTGGAACTCCGCAAGCGAGCGCGTGAAATGGGAATGCGCACGCTCCGTGAAGACGGAATCCGCAAAGTGCTTGGAGGCATGACGACGGCCGACGAAGTCATCAGCGCGACGATGTCAGACGCCGATTAGGCGAATTATTCAATGGGTCTCTTCTCCAAAAAGTCCGCGCCCGAACCAGTCACGCTCGCTGCTCCACCGAGTCGTCCGGCTCCGGGTATTTCCACGGGTGATCGCGGTGCGTTTGCGCCCATCGGTGATTTGCTCCGGCTTGCCGTTGAGAGCGAAGCTTCAGACATTCATCTCTCGGTCGGTTCACCGCCGACCTTTCGGATTCACGGCGTCCTGGTCCGTCTGGAGACGCGGGCTTTGTTTCCAGAAGACACCGATAATTTTGCGCGGGACATCGCGAATGGAACGCAGATGCACGCATTGACGAGCGAGGGAAGCGTCGATTTCGCGATGACGATCGATGGCCGGAACCGTTTTCGCGTAAGCCTGTATAAGCAGAAAGGTACCACGGCGATGGCGATGCGCCTTTTGCCAAAGCGGATGCTCTCGCTCGAGGAAATCGGGCTCCCGCCAATCGCATCCGAACTCATCCGGATGCCCCGCGGAATGGTGCTCGTCACCGGACCCACCGGGTCGGGGAAGACGACGACGCTGGCCGCGATGCTGAACTCCATCAACGCAAACCTCGGCGATCATATCGTGACGATTGAAGATCCCGTGGAGTACGTCCACGAGCATCAGTCCGGAATGATCCACCAGCGCGAAGTTGGCGTCGATGTTCCGAGCTTTCCAGAAGGTTTGCGCCGTGCGCTCCGGCAGGACCCGGATGTCATCCTTGTCGGAGAAATGCGCGACCTGGAGACGATGGAAACTGCGATCCGTGCGGCTGAGACCGGGCACCTTGTTTTTTCCACGCTTCATACGACCGGTGCGGGTCGTACGGTGGATCGCATTGTCGATTCGTTCCCGGCGCACCAGCAGGAGCAGATTCGCGTTCAGCTCTCCACGAATCTGAAGGCCGTTATTTCCCAACTCCTAGTACCGCGCATCGACAAGCCGGGACGCATTGCCGTGTTTGAGATTATGGTGAACACCCACGCTGTTGCCGCATTGATTCGCGATAACAAGACGTTCCGAATCGCCACGGAGATCCAGACCGGCTCGAAAGTCGGAATGGTCACGATCGAGCAATCGCTAGTCGATCTCTACCTCGCCGGGATCATCGCCCGCGACGAAGTATTCTCGAAGGCGCAGGACCCCGAGCTTGCGGCGCAGTTGCTGGCCGGACGGGAAGCGCGGCGCTGAGAAGGATGCGCGCACGAAGCGCTTGCATCCCGCCGAAGCTTCGCGCATTCACGACGCGATGAAACCTCTGCTGCTCGTGACTCTCTTATCCGCCGCTTCTTTCGCCGCCGAACTTCCTGCTCCATCCGAACTGCCGGAGAACCCTTCGTATCCCGACGTGCTCGTGATGCGCGACGGCACGAAAATCTCCACGCTTGAAGATTGGAAGACCAGGCGCGCACCGGAACTCCGCTCGCTTTTTCAGCACTACATGTACGGGGCAAATCCTGCCCCACGCCCGGTGAGCGGGAAATTGATCCGCGAGGATAAAGCGGCACTAGGGGGAAAGGCCACGCTTCGGGAGTTCGATGTGGACTGCGGGCTGGCGTCACCCGTGCATTTGCTCGTCGTTTTTCCAAACAAACGCGAGAAGCCGGCGGCGTGTTTTCTCGGGATGAACTTTCGTGGGAACTATCAGCTACTCGACGATCCGGCGATTGCTCTTCCGCGCGGATGGGTAGGGGACAAATTCCCCGACGTGGCGCCAAATCGCGCGTCGAACGCAGGACGCGGGAAGGAAAAAGACGTGTGGGCGCTGGAGCAGAGCATCGATCGCGGATATGCCGTCGCGACGTTTTTCAGCGGCGATGTGGTGCCGGATGACAAAGCGCTGGGCGAAGTGGCCCTCGCCCGGATTCGCGGAAACGATGCTCCCCGCGGCCCGACCGATACGGCTACGATTGCTGCGTGGGCGTGGGGCTTTTCGCGGATGCTCGATGCGGTGATGACAATTCCCGAAATCGACGGAAAACGTGTCTCGACCGTCGGGCACTCGCGCAATGGGAAAACCGCGCTACTCGCGGCTGCGATGGATGAGCGATTTGCGATGGCGATCCCGAGCCAGGCGGGTAGCGGAGGCACCGGGCCGAGTCGCGTTGCGGCACCGCTTGCGGCCCCGCAGGCAAATGGACGGCCAACGGCGGAAACCATCGCTGTCATCAATAAATCGTTCCCTCATTGGTTCTGCGAAAACTTCAAAGGGTTCGTCGAGAATCCCGCAAGGCTGCCGTTCGATCAGCACTGCCTCATCGCGTTGTGCGCGCCGCGGCCTGTATTGCTGAGCAATGCCGAGGGCGATGCATGGGCGAATCCCGAGGGGCAGTTCTCACTCATTGCCGCGGCCGCCCCGGCTTACGCCCTCTTTGGCGAGGCGCCGAAGTTCCCCGCGACGCGGCCGGCAAACGACGAACTGCTGGGCGAGCGCCTCGGGTACTTCATCCGTCCCGGCAAGCACTCCATGACCACGGCGGATTGGGCAGCCTGGCTTAACTACGCCGACCGCTGGCTGAAATAGATCCATTTCCTTGCAGCCGCACACCGCGGCGGCTAAACGAACAGCCGCAATTACTATGAGCAAAATCTACAACAACATCATCGAGACCGTCGGCCGTACACCGCTGGTGAAACTGAACCGCATCCCTGCCGACGAGGGTGTGGATGCGAGCACCACCATCGCGCTGAAGTGCGAATTCTTCAATCCGCTGGGCTCCGTGAAAGACCGGATCGGTGCGGCGATGATCGAAGACGCCGAGAAAAGCGGCATCCTGAAAAAGGATACGATCATCATCGAGCCAACGAGCGGCAACACAGGTATCGCACTCGCATTTGTGGCCGCAGCGAAGGGCTACAAGCTCATCCTGACCATGCCCGAGACGATGTCGCTGGAGCGCCGCACGCTGCTCGCGATGCTTGGCGCAAAGCTGGTTCTCACGCCCGGCACCGAGGGGATGAAGGGCGCAATCGCGAAGGCGGAAGCGCTGTCGAAAGAGACGCCGAATTCGTGGATTCCGCAGCAGTTTAACAACCCTGCAAACCCTGCTATTCACATGAAGACGACCGCCGAGGAAATCTGGGAAGACACCGACGGCGGCGTGGATATTTTCATCGCAGCAGTCGGCACCGGTGGAACCATCACCGGATGTGTTGAAGTGCTGAAGCCCCGCAAGCCTGGCTTTCAGGCCATCGCCGTGGAGCCGATGGATTCCCCGGTCATCAACCAGACCCTCGCCGGCGAGCCTGTGAAACCGGGCCCGCACAAGATTCAGGGAACCGGCGCGGGCTTTGTCCCCGGCAACCTTCACTTGAAGGACAGCGCCGGAAATCCGCAGATCGTGGAGTGCGTGAAAGTCTCCAATGATGACGCATTCGCAATGGCCCGCCGCATCGCGAAACAGGAAGGTATCCTCGTCGGCATCAGCACTGGAGCCAACGTTTGGGCTGCAATTCAGGTCGCCAAGCGCCCGGAGAATAAAGGCAAAACGATCGTCACGATCGCGTGCTCGACCGGGGAACGCTATCTCTCGACAGCGCTGGCAGCCGAAGCCCGCGCTGAAGTGGGCGGTTAGTTGACTACGGGAAGGTTTGTTTAATCCCGGCGGCGCGATACCGGACGGGCCGATGCGCCCGTTGCGGTATCGGCACGACGTGGAATCACCGGGCTTTTGAAGTCCATCGGCTCCGCGTGCCGGGAGGCATCAAATCCTGCGTCGTTTTCGGAGACCTCCACCGCGCGGCCTGGGCGTGAGGAATCCGAAAATAGTGCTGCCGTCGAACTGGGCCGCATGGCCCGCGACTGACTTCACCTGTCACTCGAGGTTAAATCGAAACGGCTTCTCGACTGTCGTCGCGATGGGCTGGCCGTTGCGTATTGCCGGCTTGAGTTTGTGGCGGCGCATCGCTTCCAGTGCGGCTCGGTCCAGACGTGGAAAGCCGCTGCTTTTTTTTACGGAAACACTCGTGATACGCCCCGTCGCATCCACGCTGGCGAGGATCAAAGCAGTCCCGCGTTCGGCAGCGGCTTTGCTCTCCGCTGGATACGTCGGAGCCGGGCTGTAGGTCGCGATTGCTTTGGTTGTCGCTCCGTCTTTTTTGGGACCGCTGGTTTCTGTCCCGGTCCGGGTTCCGAGGGCAGCGGCTGCGGCTCTTGGCGAAGCGGGTGTCGAGGGTCCGGCGCGCGTTACGGGAGGGGTCGGAACTCGCTTCGCGGTTTGCTCGGGACGCTCAATCGGCTTTGGCTTTTGGTCCGGCGTGCGTGGAGCGATCTCGTCGGGCTCCGGTGTTGGCTCCGGTGTTGAGGGCGCAGGCTCGGGGGGGACGACTGGCTCGGGTTCCGGCGTGACGGGCTGCGGTTCCGATGGCGGCGGCTCGGCGGCGCGTTCGACGAGTTCCACGTCCACGGGAGAGGCCTCTTCGTCTCCAAATTGCGCAGCGACAAACACGGCAGGCCGATTGGTGAAATAGATCGCTCCGTGAACAACAAGCGCCACCCCTGCGGCAAGCAACAGCCGTCGGCGATATTCCCCCGGCAAACGCTCACGACTCGCTCGGCTCGTGGTCATTTCTTCTTCGTCTCAAACGCCACTTTGGTGATCCCAAGCTTCCGCGTTGCATCGAGCACTTCGATTGCCAGACCCAGCCTCGCGTCCTCGTCGCCATTGATGAACACACGCAACTCCGCATTCGCCTCCTTCAGCTTTGCAAGCCGTGCGGAAAGCACATCCAGCGACAGTTCCTCCTTGTCGAGATACACCTGACCCGCCGCGCTCACGCTGATCGTCGTGGAGTCTTTGCGGTCCTGCGGCTGCCCGCTTGCCGCCGCCGGGAGCCGCACAGGGATGCCCTGATTTTTCACCATCGAGAGCGACACCATCACAAACGTCGCCAGCAGAAAAAACATGATGTCGATGAGCGGGATAATCTCGATGCGCGCCCGACGACTCCCGCGCGGTGAAGGAATAGTGATCATGGTTTTGAAAATTGCGCCGCGTGGATTTCGATATGCGCCGCAGCATCCTGGAGCTCGCGTCGAGCCCCCTCCAGCCGTGCGTTCAGGTAGTTAAAAGGAATGAGCGCCGTGATTGCCACACCGAGCCCGAACGCCGTGGCGATGAGCGCTTCCGCGATGCCACCCGTGATCGCCGTGGGCGCGCCCAGCTCTCCGCCGCCCAGCATTCCAAACGAACCCATCATCCCCGTCACCGTCCCGAGCAGACCCAGCAGCGGCGCGAGCGTAATGATCGTATCCAGCACACTCAGCCCCCGATTGTATCGCGCCAGCTCCCGCTCCGCTCCACGCAACAGCGCACTCGCGATGCTCTTTTCCGCACGATGCTCCAGCGCCGACGCCAGCGTGCGTGCCACAAAATCCTTCGAGCCCAAGCCCAGCTTCACCGCATGCTCCGGCTCCCGCCGCTCCACCGCATCCAGCATGGAATCCACAAGCTTCGGCTGACGGCGCGACATTTCCGCGACGATGAAAAAGAGCCGTTCAAAGACCACAGTCAGCGCCAGCAACGAGCAAGCGAGGATCGGCCACATGATGGGCCCGCCTTTGTAAAAGAGATCGAGCAATGAATGCATTAGAGGCATCCGTTATGCGCCCCCGCCATCCGCCCGAAAACACAAAAGTGCCGAGCCTCACCGGGTTTGCTGCAAAGCGGGCCGGCTTGAAGTCGCGTCTGGCTTCCGGCAATCGCCGAAACCTGAGTCAACCTCTGCGCCTTGGGCGGAAGAAAATACATCCGCATCGCCTCAAGAACAGAGCGGGTAAAAAGCAGCGCGGACGGTGATTCCGTGAAACGGACCGGCCATTTTCGCCGGTCGGGCTCGTGGTTTTCCCGCCAGCCAACAGCCCTACGAGCCCCGGAAGCGGCTTTTTGAGACGGGGTCGCAAAAAGCCGTCATCAGAGAAGAGCCTTTCATACGTCGCCACGGGGAAAGTGTGCCACGCTCCCAAACGCAGTCCCACGTCCGGCCCCTTTACAGAGTGGGAGTGCGCCATTTCGTCCCACATCGGGCTGTCCCAGCCGTCAGGGTGCCGGCGAGGTACGTCAGGGCACCGAGCAGGTACGTCAGGGGGCTGCCGAGGTACGTCAGGGTGGTCCCGAGGTACGCGAGGCCATCGGCGATGTACGAAAGGATGCCGCCGACGTACGCGAGGCACCAGGCGGGGTACGAAAGGGTGCCGCCGACGTACGAAAGGCAGCCGGGCCGGTACGAAAGGACGCCGCCGACACTCGAAAGGGGCCCGCCGATGGTCAAAAGGGGCGCACCAAGGCGCTTGCGCAAAGTAGTCCACGACTTTAGTCGGCCAAACCGCAGCGAAGAGAATACGGGCACGCTTCGCAAACAGCCATTGCCCGCGAGTCGCCTTGCACGCCCTGCTTGCCATATCGTGCCGACTAAAGTCGCTGACTACTTTCGCAAGCGAGCTAGTCGCTGCTTTTTTTGCGGCGGGGCTTTTTGGCGGCCGGTACGAAAGGACGCCGCCGATAGTCGAAAGGGGCCCGCCGATGGTCAAAAGGTGCGCACCAAGGCGCTTGCGCAAAGTAGTCCACGACTTTAGTCGGCCAAACCGCAGCTAAGAGAATACGGGCACGCTTCGCAAACAGCCATTGCCCGCGAGTCGCCGCGCCCGCCCTGCTTGCCATATCGTGCCGACTAAAGTCGCTGACTACTTTCGCAAGCGAGCTAGTCGCTGCTTTTTTTGCGGCGGGGCTTTTTGGCGGTGGGGGCGAGGGGGGCGGTGAGGGTTTCGTAGAGGGCGAAGAGGTATTCCACTCGGGCGCGGTCGCTGGGGAATGGCGCGGGGCGGTAGCACTTGTCCAC